>CAYWJJ010000027.1:0-53834 GCA_964458105.1 uncultured Geobacter sp. | reverse complement strand
GGCCGTAAAAACCGAGCAGTTCGTTGAAGGCGCAGAGCCGCGAGGTGTCCCAGCGGCAATCCTTGTCCCCATATCCGGACGGAGTCAGGAGCGTGGCAAAGATCCGCTCCCGCTTTACGAAACCTAGAAAGTCGGCATACCAGACCCGGTCGAAATCGTCCTCCTTGAGACGCTTCTTTCCCTTGGCTTCAAAAAACGCGACGGTCTTACGGAAGATTTCATTAAGAGCCGGATCGGGATGGTTTTCAGCCAACTGTTTCGGATTGAGCAGGAACATGGTTTACTCCTTTATAATCGGTATGGTTTTCCCTGCCCGCTTCCCCTTAAAGAAGCTCAGCAGGCCTTTCTTGATGCCGCTGACGACAAATGGCGTCAAACGGCGCTTTTCCTTTAGGATCCGGATGTACAGATCCTTGCGCTTCAACGGCGGCATCTCTCTGTTCACGGCAGGGAGCATCGAGAGTGCGCCCCGCTTGCAGGCGCTGACACAGGCGCCGCAGCCGAGGCAGATATCTTCGGCAACTACGGCGTAGCGGTCGCTCTTTTTTTCAAATTGCACACCTTCTGGTAGACCGATTGCCTTGACGTTACAGGCGCGGAAGCATGCGCCGCAACCGTTACATTGCTCCGGGTCGATAACGGCGCGGAAGCCGGTTTTGCCGATCCCGCTATGGTATCCCATCTGCACGCCGGACAGCAGTTCACAGCAACAACTGCAGCAGTTACAGATAAAGGATGGCTTGTGACGTATATTGTCTGTTATGTGCGTCAGGTTATATCCCCTGGCTGTATCAAGTACCGCCAGCAGCTCGTCCACGCTCTTTTCTGCTGCGAAGCCGCGGCGGGACATGAAGCGGGCGGCACTCCCCAGGGAGATGCAGATACCGTTCACCGGCGCACCCTTGTCGCAGGTTTCGTCCAGATGTTCCTTCTTGTGGCGGCAGTAGCACATCCCGACCGCACCGAAACCGGCTTCGCGGATGATTTCACGGGCACGGTCATAGCTGGTGACTTCCGAGGTAACCGGGATATGCTCTTCATAGAGCAGTGAACGGGTCAGCGGCGTCTTGCTGCCGAAGAACTCCCCCGCCTGGCTCTCTTCCAGATACTCCCGCATCAGCTGCGCAAGGCGCTCCAGCGGCAGATCGCTGCGGTCCTTCATGAATGTGAACTCAAAGAAGCCGATCAACCCCGGCAACAGCAGGTAATAGACCTCACCACCGTAGGGCATGTCCATCACCAGCCCCTTGTCGGCCATCCTCTCCAGCAGCGGCAGCAGTTCACTCGCCGGGATCTTCGTCAGTCGCACCAGTTCTGGCAGGGTCGCCTCCTCGAGCGGAAAGCGGGAAGCAACAAAGGCTTCACGCTCATAAAACAAAAGCGCCAAAATTTCGCGCAGCTTTTCGCTGTCCACGAGACCGATCGGATACTTGTTGAGCCGGTCGATCAGCGGCACGATACTGTTTTTGGAACCAAGGTGGTGTCCCATATCTCTCTCCTGTTCAGGGGATGCGAAGTGCAATGGCCTTTGCTCTGCAAATCTGCAACTTCCGGCGTTTCACCGACAAAATTACAGCGCTGATTTTCCGATAACCTGCATGGCTGTCTGCTCCAGTACTTTCACCGCCCCTATCAACGATTTGAAACGTTCATCCTTGGTCTGACCGTGGTAATAACGGTAGTAGATCTGTTGGGCAATCACTGCGAGGCGAAACAGCCCGAACGTATAATAAAAGTCGTAATTATCAATTTTTATTCCAATTTTTTTCGCATACAGCGCGACCTGCTCGTCTCTGGTCAGCATGCCGTCCAGATTTGTAGGCATCATGCGGATGACCTGTAACCCCGGCGGATCATCCTTTTCTATCCAATACGCCAACGAAGAGCCAAGATCCATGAGCGGGTCGCCGATTGTGGTCATCTCCCAATCGAGGACACCGATAATTTCGGTTGGATCTGCCTGACTCAGCACTACATTGTCGAAACGGTAATCATTATGGATAATTGCTGCCACCGGGGAGTCCAACGGCATTTTGTCATGGAGCCAGCGGATAACCGCCTCGAAGCCGGGCGCATCATCTGTTTTTGCATCAACGTACCGCCTGCTCCACCCTTCCACCTGCCTCGTGACATAGCCTTGTGCTTTGCCCAGATCGTGAAGACCTGCCTGGACGTAATCTATCGAATGCAGTCTGCATAATACCGACACGAGGTTTTCGCTCAAGGTTCGCGCCTGCTGTACTGTATAGCTAATTTCCGCAGGAAGATTTTTCCGCAAAATAATCCCGTTAATTCGCTCCATAAGATAAAAGGGAGCACCTATGATGCTTTCGTCCTCGGAGTAAACCAGCGGTTCAGGGCAAAAGGGAAACACCGGCTTCAACGAGCGTAATACCCGGTATTCACGCGCCATATCATGGGCCGTTTTAGCTTTTTTGCCAAAGGGAGGACGGCGGAGAATCAGTTCACGCTCGCCAATTTTCACCAGATAGGTCAGATTGGAAAATCCGCCCGGAAACTGCCGCACCGTTATCTCGCCCGTGATTTCAGGAAATGATGAGGTGATAAACATCAGAACCCGTGCTGCGTCCAGCTCTTCACCGGCGCGAATCATTACCGGTTCGTCCAATGTTCTATTTTGTTCAGCCGTCATAACAATGCCCCCTTTTTCGATAAAATTACGGCCTCTATACTGTCCATAATAAAGGCGAGATACTGTTCAATTGATATTTTTCGTTTCGCATATTTCCACCGTTTCAGATACCAATCCTGCAATAGGGCCTTAATGAGCGCTGCGGTCAGCACGGTATCCCTTATGGTATAAATTCCGGACGATCTCCCCTCTTCCAAGATGTCGACTATGACCTGCTCGGTAAAAAGTTCGCTTTCGGTCGGTATTTTTCTGTCTTCGTACTTCAGATTTTTTGTTTCCATAAAAAAGAAATTAAACCACTGCTGCAAGACTTCACTCAGATAGAGATGGGTCCGGACAATTTTCCGCAGCTTTTCATGGGTATCAGCCTCGCCTGCAACAGTTTCCGTCAGAATAGTTTTAACCGTTTGCATGCCGTAGGAATGAATAATTCGTAACAGGTCATCCTTGCTGCTGAAGTAGGTATACAGTGCCCCCATACTGAGTCCCGATTCTCTGCTCAGATCCCGCAGACTCATAGTCTGAAATCCGATTTCACTACTCAACTTCAATGTGGTATTCAGAATAGTTACGAGATTTTTTACCACTACCGCTTCTTTTTTGATCTTCAGGGAACCCTGACTGTTGTTGAAAAAATCGCGGCAGATTGTTTCAACCGAAAGCTGGTTTTCTTTTTTGAATCGTTCAAAATCAGTAGTCATTACCGCCTCACCTGTTCCTTCAGACATATCGCTTGAGATACCGTTTCGCCAGCGAGGTTTTATGCACCTCGTCGGCGCCGTCATAAATCCTTGCTGCCCGCTCGTGGCGGAAGAAATACGCCAGAACCGTATCATCTGTCATACCGAGGCCGCCATGTACCTGAAGCGCACGATCGACAACATTTTGCATGGTATTTGCCACGAGGTATTTTATCATGCTTACATCGTCCCTCGCTTCTTTTGCACCTACGGTATCGATTCTCCAGGCGGCATAGAGCGTAGTCAATCGAGCTGCCTGGATCTCAGCGGCCGATTCAGCAACCCACGCCTGAATGATCTGCTTTGACGCCAGCGTTTTTCCATCCGGAGAAATAATCCTGCTGTTGGCCCGAGCGCACATGAGGTCAAAGGCCCGACTGCAGATGCCAAGCCAGCGCATACAGTGATGAATCCTCCCCGGCCCGAGCCGGTCCTGGGCCAACACGAAGCCCATTCCTTCCTCGCCAAGCAGATTCTTCTGCGGCACCCGGCACGACTGGAGGAGAACCTCCCCGTGACTGGCGTAATCGCTCCCCTCATGCCCCATGACCGGAATATTCCGCACCAGATTGAAGCCGGGGGTGTCGGTCGGCACGATGATCATGCTGGCCCGGAGATGCACCGGCGCGTCCGGGTTGGTTACCGCCATTACAATACAGAACTGGGAACCGTCAGCACCGGTCGTATACCACTTATGACCGTTGATGATGTAGTCGCCCCCATCTTTGACTGCGGTCGTAGCTATCATTACAGGATTCGACCCTGGGCTATCCACCTCGGTCATGCCGAAACAGCTCCGGATATCACCCCGGGCGAGCGGTTCAAGATAGGTGTGATGCTGTTCTTCACTTCCATGGAGATGGAGTATCTCGATGTTGCCGGCATCCGGTGCCTGGCATCCAAAGATGTAATGGCCGAGTGGAGTTCGCCCGAGAGCCTCGGAAACGAGACCATGCTCAAGCATGGAAAGCCCCATCCCGCCCAATTCCACCGGATTGTTCGGGCCCCACAGTTCCATCTGTTTTACCATCTGCCGCTTTTCGTGAAGAACGGGAAGCATCTCCCTGAAGTCAGATGAAATAAATTCATGTTCGAGTGGTATCAGCTCCTTATCAACAAATTCGTTGATCATTTCCAGAATTGTTTTCATTTTGTCCGATATTCCAAAATCCATGTCAAACCTCCTTGGCGTTATTTTGCTTCATTATATGCCTACTGTACTAATGCCTAATTCTCCTGTCAATTAAAAAAACGAGCGAGCGTTCGCTTTTTTAATTGACTCTACTGATCATTTTTGCGAACATGGCTTAGCTCACTTTTTCTTGACAGGCGCCACATGAAGATTCTCGTTTGCATTAAACAGGTCATAGACAGCGATTCGACACTGTACCTCTCTCCTGAAGCCAACTGGCTCCAGGAGGAGAGCGACACTTTGTACCGAATGAACAGCTATGACGAGTATGCCCTTGAAGAGGCCCTGCTTCTCAAGGAGAAAATTCCGAGCACAGAAATCCATGTTATCTCCGTAGGTCTGGAGCGTGTCACTCAGATTATCAGACGGGCGTTCTCCAAAGGTGCAGATTACGGTGTTCACATACGTAGCGACAAAACACCACTGTCAGCGTTGGAAACAGCTTCATACATCGCCTGCTATGCCGAGGAGAAAGCCTTTGATCTGATCCTTACCGGAGTCATGTCCGAAGATGCCATGCAGTGTCAGGTTGGGCCACTACTGGCGGCACTGCTTTCCCTGCCATGCGCGGTGTCGGTTGTTGCTGCCAGCCTGGCGGCAGGAGATAAATGCATGACAGTACATTCCGAACTGGAGGGGATGATGACTGAGAAGATCATAGTGTCGCTCCCCGCTGTTCTGACGATACAAACCGGGGGGAGCAGGCCGCGCTACCCTTCTCTTTCCAATATCCTGCGGGCAAATGAAAAGGTGATTGTCTCCATGGATGCGGAAGGGATGTCAGCAGTTGACCCGCGCGAAGAGTTCCTGCCGCTTGCATACCCGGCAGTATCGGCCAAAGGTGTCGTCCTGGCGGGAACGAGAGAAGAAAAGGCCGAACAGCTACTAAATATTCTCCATGAAAGATCGTTGCTGTGAACATCAGGAAGGACGCAATGAGTATAAAGTACGATACATTGTTGGTACTTGACACTATCGAAAACCGGCTGAACGTTCAAAGCCTCGAACTGATCGCCTTTGCCGAGACCTTCAACGGTGGCGACAATTCCCGCACAGTGCTGTTTCTTCCGGGTAGAGACGTCGAATGGCTTGGCAATGTACTAACAAAAAAGTACGGTCTGGCTGTTGTCGTCTGCGAACATGAGCATCTCTATTACCCAAATCCCGAATTGATGCGGCAGATGCTCCTGGAAACAGTGGCCGAATTCAGTCCGAAGCTCATCTGTTTCCATCATACAATGCGAAATTGCCAGACAGCTTCATCACTATCGGTTGCGCTCGGTGCTGCCTGCATAACTGCCGTGGAATCGTGCAACATAGCTGCAGACGAAAGCACAACCTTCCAGCGCAAAATTGCCAATGGAAAGTTCATTCAGAGCATTCGGCCAACCACACACCATACTATTCTTACAATTCTTTCCGGATCGTTTTGTGTGCCGGAGGAACTACGGGACGCGGCAGGACGCAACGATTCACTCTTCCGGAGGAGCTATCCATGCACGACTGCTGCCTATATTCCGACTGAGGTCCGCAGGGAAACGGAGAGTGGCGCCAAACTCGAAGATGCAGATGTGGTCATTGCAGCCGGAAGAGGAATCGGCAAGAAGGAACATCTTTCCCTGCTGGAAGATGTTGCCCGCCTGTTTTCCAATGCCGCCATCGGTGCTTCCAGGCCTCTCTGCGATGTGAAGTGGCTACCGCACTCCCGCCAGATCGGCGTATCCGGTAAGACTGTTACACCGAAACTCTACATGGCGTGCGGCATTTCAGGTTCGCAGCAGCATCTGGCAGGGATGAAAGGGTCACACTGTATTGTTGCAATCAATAGCGATCCGCATGCGGCAATTTTTTCAGTGGCGGACTTTATCATCATTGATGACCTGCAAGCCTTTCTGCCACTGCTGGCAAAAAAATACCACGAGAGGTGCACACATGCATAACGCAACTGCGAGGCAGACATGGGGGTAATATATCTCATCCGACATGGCCAGGCCAGTTTTGGCGCCGACGATTATGATCAGCTCTCTCACTTGGGACAGGAACAGGCCAGACATCTAGGAGAATGGATCAACGATTGCGGTCTGAGCGTCGCGGCCATTGCCACTGGGACGCAGAAGCGCCACCGGCAGAGTGCCGCAGCCTGCAGCACGATCTGTTCAGCTCCGGCAGAGAAGAATTGGCAGATGGATGCCGGTTTTAACGAATTTGACCACCACGAAGTTCTCGTTCGCCATCGGCCGGAATTCGCTGCACCGCAGGCTCTGAAAGAATTTCTCGCCCAAGCCGGCAATCCTCGCCGGGAGTTCCAACAGATTTTCTCCCAGGCCGTCGCCCGCTGGATCAGCGGCCGGCACGACACAGATTACGCCGAATCCTTTGCCGCCTTCCGCGAACGGGTGACGACGGCACTAAAGCAGCTGATTGAGGCGACTGGCACAGGGGGGGATGTCTGGGTCTTCACCTCCGGCGGATCGATAACGGCAATTGTTCAGGGGCTGCTTGCCATTCCGGACGAACGGATTTTCGAACTGAACTGGACGCTGGTAAACACCGGTATCACCAAACTATTGCACAAGCCGGGACGGATCAGCCTGAGCTACGTCAACAGCCACGCCCACCTGGAGCGGTTGAAGCGACCGGAGCTGATCACCTATCGCTGAGCTCGTTCCTGACACCAATAATCTGCACCAACAAAAAAGGAGGTTTTCATGAGTACAACACATCCCTTTGACTTGAGCGGCAAAATCGCGGTAGTCACCGGCGCCAGCCGAGGTATCGGTGAATCAATTGCAAAACTTCTCGCCACCCACGGCGCCCACGTCGTTGTCTCCAGCCGCAAGGCGGAAGATTGCCGCACGGTGGCTGATGCGATCATTGCGGCGGGCGGTACCGCTTCAGTAATCCCGTGCCACATCGGTGAACCGGAGCAGATTGATGTTCTTTTCGCACAGGTTACCAGCCAGTACGGTCGACTCGACATTCTAGTGAACAATGCTGCAGCAAATCCATACTTCGGCCCAATCGTCGAGACCGATGCTGCTGCTTTCCAGAAGACCGTCGACGTCAACATCCGCGGGTATTTCTTCATGTGCTCGAACGGCGCCAGGCTGATGGCCAAAAACGGCGGTGGCTCAATCATCAACGTGGCCTCGGTCAATGGTGTCATACCCGGCCCAATGCAGGGGATATATTCCATCACCAAGGCGGCGGTCATCTCAATGACCAAAGCATTTGCCAAAGAGTGTGCTCTGGACGGGGTGCGGGTCAACGCACTGCTGCCGGGAGCCACCGACACCAAATTTGCCGCCACCCTGGTGAAGAACCCGGTCATTCTCAAACAGGCTCTGCAACATATTCCGATGAACCGGGTTGCCCAACCGGACGAAATGGCGGGTGCAGTTCTCTATCTGGCCTCATCCGAAGCGAGTTATACAACCGGCAGCTGCATCCCTGTTGATGGCGGCTATCTACTGGCATAATAAGGAGAATACAATGAAAGATCTGCACAACAAAGTCGCCGTCATAACCGGCGCCGCCGAAGGTATAGGCAAGGCAATCGCCATGAAGGCTGCAGCAGAAGGTATGAAACTGGTACTGGCAGATATCGACGCAGGCAAACTGGACCGGCTCGTCAACGAACTGACCGCTGGCAGAACTGACGCCGTAAGCCTTAAAGTGGACGTTTCACAGGCAGACAAGGTCGAAGCTCTGGCTGCACTCGCTTTTGACACTTTCGGTGACGTCCACCTGCTCGTCAACAACGCCGGTGTAGCCATGGCCAAAAATGCCTGGGAAACGACTCAGAATGACTGGGAGTGGGTGATGGGGGTCAACCTCTACGGAGTCACCAACGGCCTTCGTTCATTCATTCCACGAATGATGGAAAAAGGAGAGGAAGGACATGTCATCAACACCGCCTCCATTGCCGGAATGTTGTCAGAACCGTCAATGGCGGCCTACAACGTCAGCAAATTCGGGGTCGTGACCCTGTCGGAAGGCCTGCATTACGATTTAACCCTACGCAACTCCAGGATCAAGGTTTCCGTACTCTGCCCCGCCTGGGTCAAAACGCGTATTGCCGAAGCGGAGCGTCATCGCCCCGCCGATGAGAGGATCAATCTGGCAAAGCTCGACAAGGTGACGGCAGAGACAGGCATGTCCATGTTCAAGGCGGTACAGGCCGGCATGGAGCCAGGAGAGATTGCCGAAGCCGTGTTTGCAGCGATTCGGGACGAGAAGTTCTACATCATTACACACCCGCAGACCAAGGTTGGTATCCGCATCAGGATGGACGACATCCTGATGGACCGGCAGCCAACTCTGCTCCCCATTTAATGACCGAGGAGGCCAACTCATGTCCATCATCAACCGCCAATGGCTGCTTGCAGCCCGCCCCGAGGGTATGATACGACCCTCAGACTTCACACTGGCAGCCGAGCATGTACCGGCTCTAGCTGATAACCAAATGCTGATCCGCAACGTCTATTTGTCTCTTGACCCCGCAATGCGCGGTTGGCTGATAGATCGCCCCTCGTACGTGCCACCTGTTAAAATAGGCGAAACCATGCGCGGCTTGGCGATAGGTATTGTAGAAGAGTCTAATAATGCCAAATTCGCCGTCGGCGACACAGTCCAGGGGATGCTGGGATGGCAGGAATATTTTGTATCCAGTGGTGACGGGATCACCCTTTTGCCGCCCAGTCCATTACCTCTCACCGCCAATCTGGGGCTTTTCGGGCTGGCGGGAATGACATCCTATTTTGGCCTTCTGGAGATCGGTCAACCGAAGGAGGGAGAAACGTTGCTTGTATCGGGCGCAGCCGGATCGGTAGGTTCACTGGTGGGACAGATCGGCAAAATCAAGGGTCTCCGCGTAGTCGGCATCGCCGGCTCCGCAGCCAAATGTGAGTGGCTAGTCAAGGAACTCGGCTATGACGCCACCATTAACCATACAAGCGGAGATCTACGCAAACAGCTGAAAGAAACCTGTCCGCAAGGGGTCGACATCTACTTCGATAACGTCGGCGGCGACATCCTCGACACCACACTATCAGTAATGAACACATTTGGGAGGGTGGTGGTCTGTGGCCTCATTTCACAGTACAACGCTACAGAACCAGTGCCGGGTCCATACAACTTTGCCATGGTAATATCGAAAAGGCTGAAGATACAGGGTTTCATCGCCACAGATTTTGGCAAGCGGGTAAAAGAAATGATCAGTTATTTTTCCAACTGGTACCGGGAAGGCAGGCTCACCTACCGCGTCGACCTGGTACAGGGATTGGAAGAAGCGCCCATTGCGATCAACCGCCTGTTCAATGGAACAAATAACGGAAAACTCATAGTTCAGATTTCACCGGCTCCGGGAGAATAAGCGCTGGTCAGTCAGACATAACCGAACGTCCAAGGAGACATACAAATGAAAGCCGTTCTCTGTAAATCTCACGGTCTTCCAGACACCCTCATGATCGAGGAGATCCCTTCGACGCAACCGGGGCCGAAAGAGGTATTGATCCGCGTTAAAGCTTGCGGTGTTAATTTCCCTGATACTCTCATCATTCAGGGCAACTACCAGTTCAAGCCGGAGATGCCATTCTCGCCCGGAGGCGAACTGGCCGGCATCGTAACAGAGGCTGGCGCTCAGGTCAGCCATGTGAAGCCGGGAGACCATGTCATTGCGTTCACCGGTTGGGGAGGGTTTGCGGAAGAAGTGGTGACCGATGCGTACAAGGTCATCCCTATCCCTCCGTCTCTCGACTTCAATATAGCCGCCTCGTTCGCCATGGTCTACGGCACCTCGTACCATGCATTCTACGACCGTGCCCAACTCAAATCCGGTGAAACCGTTCTGGTCCTCGGCGCTGCCGGCGGAGTAGGCCTTGCGGCGGTCGAGATTGCCAAGATCATGGGAGCGCGCGTTATTGCGGCGGCCTCGAACGATGTCAAGTTGGATGTCTGCCGCAGCCATGGAGCCGACGAACTGGTCAATTACAATCATATTGACTGGCGTGACCGTGTGAAGCAACTTACTGACGGCAAAGGAGTTGATGTTATATACGATCCGGTTGGAGGCGATCTATCCGAACCGGCAATCAGACTGATAGCCTGGAATGGCCGTTACCTGGCAATCGGTTTCGCGGCCGGATCCATTCCAAAAGTCTCACTTAATCTGCCACTCCTCAAAGGCTGCTCCATCGTCGGCGTCTTCTGGGGAGAATTTGCCATGCGTCAGAAACGGGAGAATCAAGCGAACATGCAACAGCTTTTTGCCTGGCTCATGGAGGGGAAACTAAAACCACACATATCGGCGGTATATCCGCTGGAGAAGGCTGCGGATGCGCTGAATGCGCTGATGGCGCGCCAGACGACCGGCAAGGTGGTGCTGGTGACAGGGCAATGAACCAGATTACTGACCAGCCAGGCATCACCGAACTGCAAAAAAGGTATGATGAAGTTGGGCTTATGAATGTTCGACATTATATTGCCAAATGATGGCAATTACCATGGGGGTATTTTGTAAATGGCCATTTCTTTCTTGAACCGTCGCGATATCAACTTCATGCTCTACGAGCTTCTCGATGCCGTGCAATTAGTGCAGTTTCCCTGTTATAAGGAGCATTCCAGGGAAACATTTGACGCCGTACTCGACGTTGCCGAGCAGATCGCTCTGGAGAAGTATTATCCCCATAATGCCAAAGGAGACCAGAAGGAGCCGGTACTGGTCAACGGGAAAGTTGAACTGATTCCTGAGGTCAGGGATGCGATAACAGCATTTGCTGAAGCCGGTTTTTTTGCCGCTTCCCATAGTTCAGATTGGGGAGGCATTGAACTTCCATTTTTGCTCAGCCTGGCTTCAGCAGCTTTTTTTATGGCTGCCAATGCCGGTACCTCAGGGTATACGTTCTTGACCATCGCGGCCGGGAATCTGATCAAAACATTTGGAACCGAAGAGCAAAAGGCAATATTTCTCCCTCCCATGCTGGACGGCCGTTTCTTTGGGACCATGGCATTGACCGAAGCGCAGGCCGGATCATCGCTTGCCGATATCTTGACCACTGCCGAACCGACTCAAGAAGGCCATTACCTTATCAAAGGGAACAAAGTGTTCATTTCCGGCGGAGAGCATGAGCTATCGGAGAATATAGTTCATCTGGTACTTGCCCGCATCAAGAACGCTCCAGCCGGAGTGAAGGGTATTTCTCTCTTTATCGTGCCACGCTACATAGTCAACTCCGATAGCAGTTTGGGTGAAGCTAACGATGTTGCCCTGGCAGGTCTGATTCATAAAATGGGCTATCGTGGCACCACTTCGACCATGCTTAACTTCGGCGAGAATGACCGCTGTATCGGCTACTTGGTGGGAGAACCGCACCATGGGCTAAACTACATGTTTCACATGATGAACGAGGCTCGCATCGGTGTTGGCATGAGTGCAACTGCCCTGGGTTATGCAGGCTATCTCCACTCGCTCGATTATGCCCGAAACAGGCCTCAAGGACGACCGGCTACAAACAGGGATCCTCTTTCGAAGCAAGTCATGATCATTGAGCACCCTGACGTCCGCCGTATGCTTCTGGTGCAGAAATCGTATGTAGAAGGATCTCTGGCGCTCGGGCTCTATGTTGCCCTGCTGGTTGACGTGCAGAAAGGTTCGGAAGCTCCAACAGAGCGTTTCGAGGCTGGCCTGCTGCTGGATATTCTCACTCCAATCGTTAAAGCATGGTCTTCCCAGTTCTGTCTCGAAGCGAACAACCAAGCCATCCAGGTTTTAGGTGGCTATGGCTTCACTCGTGAATATCCACTAGAACAGTACTACCGCGACAATCGCCTTAACCCCATCCATGAAGGTACCAATGCCATTCAAGGGATAGACCTTCTGGGTCGTAAAATCTCTATGCAGAATGGTGCCGCCATGCAATTGTTGTGTAAAGAAATAGGCAAAACCATAGGCGAGATCGGTGACGAGGCATCGCTGGCTGAATGGGCCAAGGAACTGGAGCAGGCTTTGTTGCTTGTAAAAGAGACCACCGAGAAGTTGCTGGCGGCTAGGGATCAGGTCGGCACCGAATTGTTTCTTGCCAATGCATCGCTTTATCTTGAGATGCTGGGTCATGTGGTTATTGCCTGGATGTGGCTGCGCCAGGCGCAAGTCGCGACCCCCCAAATTTCAGGCGCCAGCGAGCTTAACAAGAGTTTTTATCTTGGTAAACTGCAGGCCTGCAGATATTTTTACCGATGGGAACTTCCCAAAACTTTATATCAGTCACAGATTCTTGGCAGCCAGGATCCAACCTGCCAATCCATGCAAGATTGCTGGTTTTAGAAACCACCACCTTGGACAATGAGTGCCGGAGAAGCGATCGATGAAAGTTACACAAAGACTTGCCAAATTTATATTGAACATTTACCCGCCTCTATTCGGCGCCGGTATAAAAATAACATACATACGCGATGATTGGCGTGAACTGCACGCTGCAATGCGGTTGAGATGGTATAACAAAAATGCTGCAGGCACTCATTTTGGAGGGAGCCTGTTTGCAATGACAGATCCGTATTTGATGCTGATGCTGATGCAGCTGCTCGGCAAGGGGTATGTGATCTGGGATAAATCTGCGACTATCGATTTCGTTAAACCGGGCAGGGGAACGGTGAAGGCCATCTTCACTATAAGCGAAGAAGAGCTGGCTGTCATTTGGGAAAAGATAGCCGACGGGAACAAATATTTTCCGGAATTTTCCGTTAAGGTGGTCGATGAGCAGGGTGAACTGGTGGCAGCCGTAAAGAAAGTAATGTATATCAGAAAGAAAAGGCCCGACGGATAATCAATCGGGCCTGGTGACGGAAAACAACTACGCAAACTTCGAGAAGTCCGGCTTTCGCCTCTCCATGAACGCCTGCAACGCCTCACGGGCCTCTGGAGAGGTAAGCCGTTCCAGAAAACAGCGGCTTTCAAACTTCGTCGTTTCCAGGATTTTCTCGGTATTTCCCCTTTTAAGGAGTGATTTGGTAAGGCGAACCGCAGCAGCAGGTTGCGCCGCCACTTGAAGTGCCTTGGCACGCGAGGTTTGGAGGAGATCTGCCTGCGGCACCACTGCAGTAACAATACCAAGCTGCTCGGCACGGGTGGCTGTGAACACTTCACCGAGCAATAACAATTCCGAGGCACACTGATGTCCCATCAACTGCGGCAACAGCAGGGTCGATCCCGCTTCGGGACATAGCCCTAGAGCGACAAACGGCATCTGAAAAACTGCCGTATCTGCGGCATACACCAGATCGCAATGCAGCAGCAGGGTCGTTCCAACCCCTACAGCAGAGCCGCTGACAGCGGCAATGATCGGTTTTACCGCCAGTGTGATGGCATTCAAGAAGCGCAGAACCGGACTGTCAGGTCCGGTCGGCGGAAAGTTGACAAAATCGGCGATATCATTACCGCTGGTAAAACAGTCGTCGCAACCGCAGAGCAGAACAACCCGAATGGCCGGATTTTCATCGGCACGCTCCAGTGCATCTGCAAGAGCACCGTACATTGCCACATTCAGTGCATTCTTTTTCTCTGGACGATTTATTTTTACGGTAAGAACCCCATCCAGAAGATCGGTTTGAATCAGATCGTTGGCGCTGGCACTGCTCATCGATTATTCTCCTTTACATCACTTCTCAGGCTAATTTACTGATGCATTCAGGGACTGGAACAGTGACTTTCTTCACATTATCGAAGCAGACCATTGTTGTGCGGGCGGTTGCATAGATTTTCTCTGCGCCGTCGTGGAGCAAATATTCTAAATCAAAGCTGGATGAACCAATTCTGGCAAGAACGACTGAAACAATCAATTGATCTCCGAACAGAATCGGGAGTTTGTAATCACACTCAGCGTGAGCAACCAGTGTAAATATCTGTTTATCTGTCAGATCTTGAAAAAAGTCCTTGAAGCAGGTTTTTATCCGAGCCGTTTCAAGATAGGTAAAATAGGCAACGCTGTTCACATGGTCGTAGATATCGATGTCAGTAGAACGGATCTCTATGGGTGTTGAAAAAGTTTGTACCATGGGAAAAAAGCTCCTGTAGTTTCTTACGACTTGATTCGTTTCAACGTGAAACCACTTTTAGTGGTTATTTCCCGATCATTCCTTTTTTAAGAGAATCGTCAGCAGGTTTATCCCCCAGATAGATGGCAAGGACTCCTTTGGCCAGTTTGGTAGATGCAACTGTTCCCAATGACTTGCCGTTGTGGCTTACTGTTACGCTGCCGTTAGCTGAGAGGACCAAATCTACGATATCACCGCGATTAAAATCAGACGTAAAAAGTGTGAGAAACTTTTTCGTTTCGGGTAACCCGGCCAAATCGGGAGAATTGTTGGCTATACCCTCACTGAAGGCCTCGATGATTTTCTCTTTTTCTACCTTTGAGTGCAGAAAATTCATTCTGATCATCTTGTCTCCGTTATCCTGCAGGGCTTCAGCGGCACTGGCAAATCGCTTGGAGGAATACAGCGATCCGATATAGACTTTGACGAAGAACTTTTTTCTTATTCCGTACCCGTGCAATTTAAGCTGTTGACTCTGTACGGTTACTGCCTGATCAAACCGCACCCCGGCTACTTCCACAGCAGTTGACTGGCTCGCAAAAAGGACTGTCAGAATAAGTGCCACAAACAGATATTTCATAATAATTCCCTCGCTTCGTAAGTTCAGCAAATCTCGCGACCGGCTGTAAAACCTTGATGAATAGCGTCAAAGACCATGGCGGGCTGGAGAGCATCTCCAACAACCCGGAACGGAATACCGCTTGCCGCTGCCAACTCTTGAAGCGGATTATATGAACGCGTTCCGACAGCCAGCACAACAGAGTCAGCGGGTATTTCTTCGATCTTACCGTCGCACTCGATTCGGACGCAATCAGGTGTTATCTCGATTACTTTAGCCGCAGCCCTGGTTGTCACGCCATAGCGCTCGACATCCTGCATCATCCCCCAGCGGGTACTCTTGCCGAAGTTTTTGCCAAGTTCGCCCAGCATTTCAACAACGGTGACCACCTTGCTCCCTCTGGTTGCCAGGCCGTACAAATCTTCAGGAGATTCGGCGCCATGAACCAGCAGAAACTTGAGTGCCTCTCCGGAAAGGGTGCCCTTCTCCGCCAGCAGCAGCGCGGTTTCGATGCCGACCGCCCCGCCGCCGATGACGACCACGCACCTGCCTGTTGTGACGCTTTCCGTCAGCACATCCCAGGCCTGCACAACGTGCGGCAACTCTACGCCAGGAAAAGGCGGCTTTATCGGCTTGCCGCCAGTGGCAATAACAAACGCATCCTGCGGGCTGTCTTTGAAAAATTGCTCGTCAACACAGGAGTTGAATATGACTGTAACACCGGACAATTCCACCTGCCGCTCCAGGTCTGCGGCCAGTTCAAGAAACTCTTCCCGTCCCGGAGGTGCGCCCGCCAGCAGCAGCTGTCCGCCAAGATGGTTGCCCGCCTCGTGGAGCGTTACCCGGTGTCCCCGCTCTGCGGCGGCAATCGCCGCACTCATCCCGGCCGCTCCGCCGCCGACGACGGTAACGTTCAGCGTTGTATCGGCCTTGGCAAGAACCCGTGAACGCTCATATCCAGCACGCGGGTTGCAGAGACATTCCACGGCCTTCATCTTGAACAGATTGTCGAAGCACCCTTGACCGCAGGCGACGCAATGGACTATATCCCCCTCATGACCGCTGCGGGCCTTCTCAGGGAAGTACGGATCGGCGATCAGAGCCCGTCCGACCGCAACCATGTCGCACAGGCCGTCGGCGATCATCTCCCGGGCCAGTTGCGGGTCGTTAATACGGTGGCTGGCGATGACCGGAATGCTGACCCGCTCCTTGATACAGCGGGCCAGATAACCGAAGACACCGCGCGGGACCTCTGTAACGATCTGCGGTACCTGGGCTTCATGCCAACCGACGTTGATACAGAGGGCATCGACACCGGCTGCCGCCAGTCGCACAGCGTACTCCTGAAGTTCCGCACGACTTGACCCGCCCTTCATAAATTCATTGCCGTTCATCCTCACCAGCAACGGGAACTCTGCCCCAACAGCTGAACGGACAGCCGCAATGACCTCCAGGCCGAAGCGGATGCGACCGTCAAAATCGCCGCCGTAGCGGTCTTCGCGTTTATTGGTGAGTGGAGAGAGGAATTCGCTGATCAGATAGCCGGTTCCGGAGAGAATCTCTACGGCGTCGAAGCCGGCTTCCTTGACGCGCCCTGCTGCTTGGGCAAAGCGTGCAATGATTTCCTCTATTTCGGCAATTTCCAGCTCATGCGGTGTCTCGCGGGTCAAACGCGAAGCGATTGCAGAGGGTGCTACCGGCTTTTCCCCTCCCATCAGCATAGAGTGGTTGTAACGTCCAGCATGGTTCAACTGAACAGAAGAACGGGCGCCATTGTCGCGGATAGCGGCTGCCAGGCGAGTTAACCCCGGAATATAGATATCCTTGTGGGCACCGATGTTGCCGGGATTGCCGGAGCGTTCATCGACAGTGGCGTAGCCGACAGTGATCATCCCGGCCCCGCCACGGGCCCGTTCGGCATAAAAATCCACCAACCGGTCGCTGACAGCATAATTCCCGGCCATGTTCATGTGCATGGCCGGCATGAAGATGCGGTTCTTGACCTCCATGTGGTTGATGGTAATAGGTTCAAAAAGCGGATCAATCATAGTTCTCTCCGTTTCGCAACTGCCTCATACAGGGTACTTACCGTATCAAACAGACCGATCTGTTCTAGTGATGCCTTGAGCAGTTCAGGGTTCTCGAGGAAATCCAGCATGAAGACAATTTCCGAAACCTTCAGATAGATGAAAAACGGCTCGATCAGCCTCCCCTTGAAGATCTGCTCGATAATTTTGTTGATGGCCAGGCCCCTGAAGGGGAGCACCTGTTCAGCCCTCTCCAATAGAGTCTTAACGTAAAAGAGGATTACTTCATCAACTCCTTCGACGTACTGGCGATGCCCCGGCATGATGCGCATTCCGCGCAGTTTAATCAGGTTGAGTAGTGAGCTGCAGTAGGCATCAAAGTTTCTGTAGCGACCTGCAAAGCTTTCCAGATCAGTATCGAGAAGAGGGGCCTGAAAGATGTTTCTGAGAAGAATGTCACCGGTCACGGCATAGTCACCGACCAGATAGACCAGATCACTCTGGGAGTGTCCCGGACATGCAAGATAGCTGATTCCGAGTTTAGCCAGTTCATCCGACTCCTCTACAATCCGGAATCGCTCTGGTGTGGCAGGGAAAATTTTGTTCCGTTCGAAAGATTCTCTCAATTGTACGGAAAAATCCCCTCCAAAGCCGTATCCGTTCAACAGTTCACCCATTCGCTCCATCCGTTCGGCGTGGCGTTGAAACTTGATGGCGTCACTGCGCGGAATGAATACATCTGCATCGCTATGCTGAAGAATAAAGTTGGCTTGACCGTAGTGATCCACATGGCAATGGGTAATGAACAGGTATTTCAGGCGCTTGAGATCGATGTTCTTCAACAGGCATGCTTTCCCTTCCGGCGTGGGAGGGGCGGTGTCGAACAGCACAAGGCCACCGTCAAGTTCGGTGCTGTAAAGATGTACCTCCCCCACGACGTAGGGGGTTTGGACGGTGTGCTGCAGCATGATGCTCCGAGGTGGGGCGACCGCAATGGCCGCCCCTGTTTTTTTAGAAAATAAATTTATCTGCTTCAATAGAGGCCGCTGCCAGTTGACGTTTTGCCTTTAGCAATCCGGTAGCATCGTATTTGGAAAATCTTCGGATGCCTGCCAGCAGCATGGTCAGGGTGTCTCCCTCTTCAATGTAGTAGGCAGCCCGGCGCGCGGCAGATGTTGCCTTTTCATTGCCATTGAAGGTGAAGACCTTTACGGCTGCACTGACTGATATTTTTTTGTTCTCGCTCAATTTCGGCAGAATCTTCTCTGCGCGAAGCACAGTGCTTTCGATGGCAAAGATGCTGATAGCTAGGTCTGCTATGGCCAGCATAACTTCCTGTTCATCCTTGATTGAATCCTTGAATTTCTGCACTCCGCTGCCGGCCAGCACCAGAAAGGCCTGCTTAAGGCTGGCGACGAGAGCCTTCTCTGCTGCAAAGGGAACTGAGTCGTCCAGCTCGTCAAACGATGGCGACATCAGAGACTCAAAGGCTTTCATGGCCTCTTTCTGGAGCGGGATTTCCCCCTTCATGGCGCGGCGGAGGATAATACCAGGAATCAACAGCCGGTTGATCTCATTGGTACCCTCCCAGATCCGGTTGATGCGCTCGTCGCGATAGTATCCTTCTGCGGCGTATTCCTGAATGAACCCGTAGCCGCCATGAATCTGAAGTACCGAATCTACGACTTCTGCTAACACCTCGCTACAGAAAACCTTTGCGATAGCGCACTCAACAGAATATTCTTCGATTCCCTGCTGATAGGCTTCATAATAGTCAGCAGTATCTTTCGGGACTGTGGCAAGTCGATCATCGATCAGACCTGCCAGGCGGTAGACAACCGATTCCGACGCAAAAATGGCAGCGCTCATGTCGGCAATCTTTTCCTGAATAGCCCCGAAGCTTCCGATAGTTACACCGAAGGCCTTGCGTTCGTTGGCATACTTTATCCCAGTGGTTAGTGCAGTTTTTGCTGCACCGGTTGCACCGGCACCCAGCTTGAAGCGCCCAACATTAAGAACGTTGAAGGCGATCTTGTGCCCCTTACCGATCTCGCCCAGCAGGTTTTCAACCGGCACCTTGGCATCTTCCAAAATAATTTGGGTAGTGGATGAGCCCCTGACTCCCAACTTGTTTTCTTCTGGACCGACGCTCAACCCTTCGGTGCTGCGCTCCACCAGGAATCCAGTGAAGTGCTGTTTGTCGATCTTGGCAAAGACGGTATAAATATTCGCAATGCCTCCATTAGTAATGAACTGCTTGGTGCCATTAAGAATATAATGCTTCCCGTCAGCGGAGAGAGTCGCGGTCGCCGCTGCCCCCAGCGCATCACTACCAGAGCCCGGCTCGGTCAGACAGTAGGCCGCAATCCACTCCCCGGAAATCATTTTGCCAAGATATCTCTCTTTCTGCTCTTTGGTGCCGTAATAGACTAACGGAAGTGTTCCAATGCCGGTATGGGCGGAATAGGTTACGGAAAAAGAGCCCGCCTGAGACAACTTTTCGGCTGCCAGCATACTTGTAGCCTTATCTAGCTCAAGCCCGCCATACTCCTCAGGAGCATCGATCATTAACAACCCCAGGTCACCACACTTTTTCATCAGCTCTACCGTCAGCGGAAGGTTGTGATGTTCGATTTCCTCGCGATTAGGATTAACCTCATTCAGGACGAACTGTTCGGTTGTATCGCCAATCTGCCGCTGTTCATCAGTAAAGTCCTCAGGTGTAAATATGTCGTTTTTATATGCTTCCGTAATCAGATATTCGGCACCCTTGAATAGTCTTGCAGCCATGCTCTCACCTCGCTGTTTAATATATAATGTTGAGTAATAGTCCCCCTTTAAAGGGGGGTGTCCAATGAGTCCCTATACCTTCTCAAAAATCCCCGCTGCGCCCATACCGCCACCGATACACATGGATACGATGCCGTAGCGGGTATCCGTACGCTGCATCTCTTGGATGATGCTGGCGGTCAGCTTAGCTCCGGTACACCCCAACGGATGGCCAAGGGCAATCGCCCCGCCGTTGACGTTGACTCGTGCCGGATCAATACCCAGCTCCTTGACGCAGGCCAAAGATTGCGCTGCAAAAGCTTCGTTTAGTTCAATCAGCCCGATATCGTCCAGCTTCAAGCCGGCCAGCTTCAGTGCAGACGGGATGGCAACAACCGGGCCGATGCCCATTAGCTCCGGCGGCACACCTTTAACAGCAAAAGCGACGAAACGTGCCAACGCCTTTTTGCCGATTTTTTTGAGAAAATCCTCGGATACAACCAACACCGCAGCAGCTCCGTCGGTCATCTGGGAGGAGTTACCCGCAGTAACCGTACCGGTCGCCTTAAAGGCTGGTTTCAGCTTGGAGAGACCGGCGGCGGTTGTATCTCCGCGCACTCCGTCATCAATATCGACCAGTCCTTTGCTTCTTTTCATTTTTCCGTTTACCAGGAGGCAATTCTCTACTTCCACCGGAATGATTTCCTCTTTAAATTTACCCGCTGCGATGGCTGCGGCAGCCTTTGCATGGCTGGCTGCGGCAAAGGTGTCCTGTTCCTCACGAGTGATGCCGTACTTGTCCGCCACCAGTTCTGCCGTAATACCCATTGACGCGAATGCTTCCGGCCAACTGGCTGCAAGGGAAGGATTTGCACTATACTTCGAACCACCCATGGGAATCATGCTCATACTCTCGGCACCGCCGGCAATGATGCAGTCAGCAAACCCTGCCATAATGCGCTCTGCCGCAGTAGCGATCGTCTGCAGCCCGGATGAACAGAAACGGTTCACCGTCTGGGCAGGCACCTCAACCGGCACACCGGCCTTCATCGCCGCCACACGGGCAAAGTTCATCCCCTGCTCCCCTTCTGGAAAGGCACAACCGATAATGATGTCTTCAACATCATGCGGATCTATGCCGGTTTTGTCCAATAACCCCTTGATGGTCGCCGCCGCCAGATCGTCGGGGCGGACATCCTTCAATTTTCCTTTTTTTGCCCGGCAACCGGGGGTGCGGTAGGCAGCTAAAATATATGCGTTTCTCATTGGTATCCTCCGTTTATGTGTTAATGGTGAATAGCTTCTTATATTAATTTCTTAGTGGTTTACCCTTCTTGAGCATGTGCTGTACGCGCTCCAGGGTCTTTTTCTGTCCGCAGAACTTTACGAAGGCTTCGCGCTCCAACTCCAGCAGATATTCTTCGGTGATCAGGGTGCCAGCAGGAACATCTCCGCCGGTAATAACTTCGGCAATGGAGCCGGCCAGGTACTGGTCATACTCGGAGATGAATCCGCCCTTCTGCATGTTCCATAGTTGTGATTTTATGCTTGCTGCCACGCTACGGCCTGGGGCCTTAAGGTCGGTCAACGGTTTTCCCGGGCGATAATTGGCGGCAAGCGCTATGGTTTTCAGTTTGGCGTCATGAATACGCTTGTCGATATTCATGGTAATGGCATCCCCCTGGCGCAAGAAACCCATGCCGTAGAGTTCCGCTGCAGACGTGCTGACCTTGGCCATTGCAATGTTCTGGAAATTTTTTATGATAAACGGAGTAACATCGGCATCATTTTCTTCCGCCAGTTTGATGGCCCGAATCGCCATCTCTTTGGTTCCGCCTCCACCGGGAAGTAGGCCGACGCCGATTTCAACCAGCCCCATATAGGTCTCCGCATGGGGAATAATTGCATCTGCATGGAGACATGTCTCGCAGCCACCACCCATAACAAGATTGTGCGGAGCAGCAACCACCGGTATCTTGGAATATTTTATCGCCATCATCGCCTTCTGGAAGGCTTTTACCGAGAGGGAAATATCGTCAAAATTCCCTTCGGCCACCGCCATCGCCAGCATCATCAAGTTGGCACCGGCAGAAAACATGCTCCCTTCGTTGGCGATAACAAGACCAAGCCCTTCTTCTTCCGTCCTTTTGATTGCCTTATGAATCATGGCAAGAATCTCGGAGCCGATGGCGTTCATCTTAGTATGATATTCGAGACAGAACACACCATCTCCAAGGTCAATCAGTGAGGCGCCGCTGTTCTTCTCCACAACTTTATTGTTGTGCTTCAGCATTGAGAGGCTGATTGCGGTGGGCGGCTTCGGGACTTCCCGGTACTCGTTATCCATGATGCTGAAATAGTAGCTCTTTCCATTTTCAATCTTGTAGAACTGCTTTGCCTGCTTCAGGCAGGCGGGAATTGCCAGGCCGTCTTTTTCAGCACGGGCAACAAAAGCCTCGACCCCCAATGCATCAATCATTTCAAACGGACCGAGCTCCCAGTTGTAGCCCCACTTCATGGCGTTATCAATATTGACGATATCGTCAGATATCTCCGGTATCCGTTTTGCAGTATAGATCAAAGTGTCGCGCACGGTTCTCCAGGCAAACTCAGCAGCATTGTCCGTACCGTTAACCAGTGTTTTCAATCGCTGCCCCGGGTCATCAAACTGTTTTGTCGCCAGAACTGAGGCAAACTTGGGAGACTCCGTCGGCTTGTATTCACCGGTACGATAATCGTAATAAAATTTGACGTTTTTCCCGTCAATCATGTCTCGTTTGTAAAAACCCTTTTTCACTTTTCTGCCGGTCAGTCCGGCTCCAACCATCGTGGTCATATAGTCGGCAACCTTGAAAATCTCCCGCTCATCGTCATTGATAAGGAGCTGATACGTATTGGCTCCGACACGCATGGCGGTATCTACCCCGACAAGATCCCACAGGGCAAAAGTGGCGGTCTTGGGTCTTGCCATGGCAGCCCCGGAAATTGCATCAACCTCCTCGACGTTGAGCCCCATTTCAACCATGTGCCTGCCGGCATTTGCCCCGGCATATGAGCCGATCCGGTTGGCAATGAAGTTCGGGGTATCTTTTCCATACACAATTCCCTTGCCAAGGCGGGTGCTGAGGAACTCAGCCATGAATGCAAATATTGCCTGATCGGTGTCAACGCACGGCACCATTTCCATCAGCCGCATATAGCGGGGCGGATTGAAAAAGTGCGTGACAAAGAAGTTTTTCCGGACGTGTTCCGGGAGAACTTTTGCCATCTCGTTCACCGACAGACCGCTGGTATTGGTAGTGAGAATTGCCCCATCTTTGAGATTCGGCACGACTTTATCGGTGTAAAGACTTTTCTTGATCTCCATGTTTTCAAGAACGACCTCAATGACCCAGTCACATTCCCTGATTCTCTTCATGTCATCCTCAAAGTTACCAACTTCGAGATAGGAAGCGTAGCTCGGTATGAGAAAAGGGGCCGGCTTCATCTTCAAAAGCCCTTCCAGGCCAGTGGCCGCTATCCTGTTGCGCACCTTGGGGTCACTGACCGTGAGGCCCGCAGCCTTTTCAATATCGTTCGTTTCTCCAGGTACGATATCGAGCAGTAGCACCTGAACACCAGCATTAGCGAGGTGGGCAGCAATGGTAGCTCCCATAACCCCCGCCCCAAGAACAGCCACCTTATTGATTTGTTTCATTGTCTTCCTCCCTGTCTGTAATAATTAACGTAGCTTCAGTTGCTGTGATCCGCGTACATGTCCTCTATCTTCTGCTTGTATTTCTCATAAATGGGCTTGCGCCTGAGCTTCAGCGTCGGGGTCAACTCGCCACCTTCGATGGAAAAATCATGTGGCAGCAGCACGAACTTCTTGATGGTTTCATACGGGGGAAGATGGCTGTTGATTTCGACCAACCTCTGTTCGAACAACTTTTGAACAGGCTCGTGCATGACCAGATCATCCAGTTCGTAGTAATGAATATGTTTTTCTTTGGCAAATTCCAACAGTCGTTCTAAATTTGGAACCATAAGAGCGGTCAAATACGGTTTGCGATCACCGTACACAAAAGCCGAAGACACGTACTTATCCATCTTCAATTCATTCTCGATCGGCTGAGGAGCGATGTTCTTGCCGCCGGCGGTAATAATCAGCTCTTTTTTGCGATCGGTAATAAATACGAAACCGTCTTCGATATGCCCAATATCGCCTGTTTTGAACCAGCTATCCTGGATCGCTTCGGCAGTGGCAACGGGATCGTTATAATACCCAAGCATGACCTGTGGGCCCTTCACCAGAATTTCGCCATCCTCGGCAATTTTGCACTCGGTCTGCTTTAGTGCGACGCCAACCGATCCAAAGCGGACATGTTCCAAACTACTGAAACAGAGTACCGGACTTGTTTCGGTCAGGCCATACCCTTCAAGAATAGGTATGCCGATGACCCAGAAAAATTCATTGATCGTCCTGTCCAGCGGGGCACCACCCGAGCAGAACAATTTCATATTACCGCCGAACTTGGCCCTGATTTTACTGAAGATCAAGCGATCGGCCAGAGAGTATTTTAGGTTGAGCAGCGTAGATGACTGTTTGTCAATGTAGGTTGCCTTGACGTATTTTTTGCCGACTTCGACCGCCCAGTGGAACAGTGATCTTTTGACAGCAGGCATCTGATGGGCATTTTCGAAGATCCGGTGATATATTTTTTCAAACAGGCGGGGCACGCTGACCATGACTGTTGGCCGGATTTCAAACATATTCTCCGGAACTTTTTCGATGCTGTCGGCAAACGCCATCAGAGCACCGTTGCGGATTGCCATGTAGTAGCCGGCAGTTCTTTCAAGAATGTGACTCAAGGGTAGGAAGCTCAGCAAGGTATCATTCTTGTCGATCGCGCCGCTCTGCTCCGTCAGGTACTGGGTATTGGTAAGAATATTGTTGTGAGAAAGCATGACACCTTTTGGCACCCCTGTGGTGCCGGATGTGTAGATAAGTGTCAGCATATCTTCCGGCTTGACCAGATCAATTATTGCTTCGATTTCCTTCTTTTCGGTGTCGGTAATGGGAGAATCGATCTCTGAAAGTTGATAGAAAGTTGTGACCGGAAACAACGGTTCTCCCAGGAATCGTTCGAATGAGACAACCAGCTCCAGTCCCGGCATTGCTTCCCTGACTTTGAGCAGTTTGCTGTACTGGAATTTTCCGGACACGAATACTATTTTTGCTCCCGAATGATTGATCATGTACTCGATCTGTTCGGGAGTGTTGGTCGGATAGATCGGCACGGTAACGCCACCTGCACACAAAATCCCCATGTCGGCAATCACCCATCCGGCCCGGTTTTCCGAAAGGATTGCAATCCGGTCGCCCGGCTTGATACCCATTTTGCCAAGCCCCCTGGCAACCATCAACACCCGCTCATAGTAGGCGGCATATGTCAGTGTAACAAAGACACCCTGCTTGCGATATTTGAGTGCCAGCCTGCTGCTGAATTCTTTTACATTACTCCTGAGCATGTCAGGTATGGATTGATACTTCAGGCTGCCCATTTAATTAAACCTCCGCGTTATTCCTTTTGCGTCACGGTAAATCTTCTTAACGTTCATGTCAAGTATAAAATAATTATATTTTACGTTTTCTACTCTTTGATTAAATTGCAATATTATATTTATCTGGGTCTACGGCTCCCATCATTCCCACCACTCGCTTAACAACCCTAATAACTTCGCTATAAACGCTAGTACATATTAATTGATTATTTACTGCCATACACTACAGCAACCAATAAATATTTACAGCTTTACCAGGCGCAACGTGCTGTTATCATTTGAATTTTAGCCTAATATTCGAGTCTGGCATTTCTAACGCCCAGACGGTTCTATACAGGATCGCACATAAATATTTATTGCGATAAAACCATAATTTATTCTTGACATGAGCGTTAATGTCACTTAGGCTTAAATAAAATTGGGTTCTATTTACGCAGTCCTGACAATAGTCTCGAATGATTGTTACTTCGAAACAGCCTCCCTACATTAATCGCCAGACACTCTCCACGAGAGAACATGACGATGAATGTAGGGGTTATCAAAACTGCGCACTACAGAGAGGAGCACGCGCATCAGAGGTAATGAGGGTGGGGCATTGAAGATGTACTTGCTGAGAAGCCAGGACACACACCAGTAAATTCGTTTTGGACAAAATAACTAAATAGATTGGAATTGGCAGGGTTGCGTATCATTTTTGGAAATTGATGTCACGAGCGCCACTTTACTGTCGGGGAGGTGAACCGATCACTATATCATTGATGGATTGTATTTATTTTTACTTACACAAATGGTTGCAAATCAGCTGTACAAAAAAGGAGGGATCTTATGAATAAACAATGGTTAAGCCTGGTATCCACAATGTCAGTTGCGTTATTTTCCACATCAGTCGCTATCGCCCAGGATGTTGTGAGCGAGAAGACCGGTACCAATGGTAACGTTCAGGACATCACCAAGGAGCTTCTGGTCGGCCCCGGCAGCATCAACATAGGCGCCATCAAGGACATCCACATGAGTTTCGGGGGCCAGATACGGATAATCCCCACCATGGAGAACAATTACGACTTTGGCATGGAAGATAAGGCGACAGGCAACTTTCTTTCCTTTTTGCCAGCGGCAAACCAGCTCGGCAAAGCATACTTTAAGAATCACGCCAATGAATCGGGAGGCGTGAACAATTCGTATATCCGATCGGAAGACCGCCTCTACTTCAACGCGCTCCCCACTGACCGGTCATGGAGCTTCTACGCGGCACTGGAATTCGACCGCGCTCTTGCCACCGACACGGTTGATGAAAGGGGAGGAAAGACCGGCGGAAGCAATTTCGGCCTCGAACGCTTACACGGCACCATGGCTCTGCCGTTCCTTCCCTTCAACTCCCGTCTCCACGCCGGGTGGGATGTCTGGGGCCTCGACTTCGGCGAAGCGGCAGGATTGGTTTATGGCGACGACAACCCGGGCATCTGGCTGACCGGCGAGAAAGGCGCATTAAACTATAGCTTAGGCTATTTCAAGATGGGAGAAAACAACTTCCAAAACAGCATTACCGAGTTAAAGGCCACTAACAGCTCAAGTACAAGGGACAGAGACCTTTTTGCCGGTTTTGTCGAGTACAAAATAAACCCAGACCATAAAGTCCGTGGTTTTTATGCATATGATCAGATACGTAATGTTGCAACCAAGGATCTGCTTGGAGTTTTGACAGGTGGTGCAGTACCTGGAGTCGGAATAAACAAAACTGCCGTTTCGCCAAGCCCAAAGACGGATTCTCACCATATCGGCGGTTACTATGTGGGGAATTTCGGACCCGTTGGGTTATTCGCCGAAGGTGTCTACCAATTTGGTACAGCCGACGGAACCGGATTGGGCGGAACGCAAGAAAAAATGGACATCTCGGCGTATGCTCTTTCAGGAGATGTAAGCCTGGAACTGAAAGATCAGATCGGATTCAGCGTTAAACCTCATATCGGCCTCCTGTACACCTCCGGTGACAATGACGCCAAAGACAACAAGCTGGGCGGTTATCAGGGTGTTAATAATGCCCAGCGTTTTTCAACTATGTTCGGCGGTGAAAACACAATCATCGGCGATACCAATCTGGTGCTGGGCTCAATGCTCTATGGCTATCTTCCCGAACTCTACGGCAACGGCACCCCTGTTGCTACAGGTGGCTTACAGAACACGGTAGGACTCGGTGCCGGTCGTGGCGACAACCCCGGCTTAACCATGCTGAGCTACGGCATAACCGTAACACCCAAAAAAAACATTATCTTTAGAACAAACGCCAACAGCTTATGGTGGAATGAAGACATCAAGGTCAGCAGCTTCAAGACAGCCGGAGTAACCACACCCGTTAAATCAGGATATGTCGGAACGGAGTGGGACAATGAACTGACTTTGGCACTGAGCAAACATTCATACATAAAAGGTCATGTTTCGTATTTCATTCCAGGAGAAGTTCTGACCAACACAACAGCTGCCCTCGGTGCTGCCTCTGATAAAATAGCCAGTCGCTATGCAATGGAGCTGATCTGGAATTTTTAACAATATTTAATTGAAGTGCATTTTATTTGGGGGGATAACTGGTGTTTACCCATTCAGCAGCTTATCCCCCCTTTCTTTATGCAGCAGTGAAGCTGGGGCCTCGGCCCCGCCTTCACTGCTTTTATCAGGACAAATAGCCGTGGAGGGAATGAGATGAAAGAAGATATTTTCAGTACATTACAGGAATATTATAAGAAGGGAGTATTCAACGTTTCTACAACATTCTACTTCTCTATTGACGATATTAAGAAAACACTGACTCTGGATGCAGATAAGTGCCACGTTGAAAACGGTAAAACAGTTGAAGATGCTGATTGCGCCTGCAAAACCAGCGCCGCTATGTTTAGCAGAATCTGGAACGATGACTACCGACCGGGGATTATGGATTTTATGGGTGGTGCTGTCAAATCAAACGCTCCGCAACTCTTGCAGCAGTTTTTAGTCGCCTTTGGTAAATAAGAACTCAAAGTTCATTTCAATTCGAAACCGGCATAATCCGGGCGAGAGTCTTCGTTCTACCCATTCTAGTTCATACGCTCACAAGACAGAACCTTACTGTGGAATTATCGCTGTAAGAGAGAATCAACACATAAAATCAGGACTATCTGCCCCGGTCACAACAATAATCAACTAAGGCATGCTTGGGATACTATCGGCAAAACCATGTTTCTCAAACATGGCAGCATCAGCTGCTTATAACTATTATAATGGGAGGAACAATGAAGAACAAAATTATAGAGAGCACGGCATCAGCCTATTCCTATCCGTTGCTTGTCAAACATCTGCTCGACTCTCCGCTCGTCAACGCACCGGACAACGAGATCGTCTACCGCAACCTGAAGCGATACAACTATCGTGAGCTCCGATTGCGCGTCGGGCGCCTTGCCAACATGCTGACCCGTCTCGGTGTAAAACATGGGGACACTGTCGGGGTAATGGATTGGGACAGCCACCGTTATCTTGAATGCTATCTAGCTGTGCCGATGATGGGGGCTGTTCTTCACACTGTAAATATCCGCCTCTCTGCTGAACAACTCCTCTACACGATCAATCATGCCGAGGATGACATCCTGCTGGTAAACGCTGACTTCTTGCCCCTGCTGGAGGCAATTAAAGACCGCTTAGAGACAGTAAAGACTCTCGTATTCATCAGTGACACTTCCGTACCAGATCAAGTCCCAACTGGGTTCGCCGGTGAATATGAAGGGTTGCTTGCCGCATGTCCCTCCGGCTACGGGTTTATCGATTTTGACGAGAATACCAGGGCTACCACCTTCTATACCACCGGCACCACCGGCAGCCCCAAGGGGGTCTATTTCAGTCATCGCCAGCTTGTGCTCCACACCCTGGCCGCTATGGCCGCGATCGGCACACCCAACACTCAGGGGCGCTTCCACCAGGAAGATGTCTATATGCCTATTACCCCAATGTTTCATGTCCATGCTTGGGGCGTACCCTACATTGCCACAGCCATGGGAGTGAAACAAGTCTACCCCGGACGTTACACACCTGATGTGCTCATGAACATGGTTCGGGAAGAGCAGGTCACCTTTTCCCACTGTGTACCAACCATTCTGCACATGCTCCTTAACAGTCCGGAATCCAGGGATGTTGATCTATCAAATTGGAAAGTCATTATTGGTGGTTCCGCTCTCCCCAAGGCACTCTGCAAGGCAGCTATGGAGCGGGGTATTGATGTATTCACCGGATACGGCATGTCTGAAACCTGCCCAATACTCACCTTGGCACACCTAGAACCCAGCATGCTCGAAATGCATGATGACGACCAAGTGGAATACCGATGCAAATCGGGGCGTCCTATCCCGTTGGTAGATCTGCGGATCGTAGACGATAAAATGCGCGATGTACCCCATGACGGGCGTTCAACCGGAGAGGTTGTAGTACGGGCACCCTGGTTAACCCAGGGCTACTTCAAGGATCCAGAAAACTCGGAGCGTCTTTGGGAAGGTGGCTACCTGCACACACATGACGTGGCAAACATCGATGAGCGGGGTTATCTCAAAATTTGCGATCGCACAAAGGATGTTATTAAGACGGGTGGAGAGTGGCTCTCGTCACTGGAAATCGAGGATGTCATTGCCCAACATCACGCAGTCAGCGAGGTTGCGGTGATTGCGGTTGAGGATCCTGTTTGGGGAGAGCGTCCTCAGCCATTGATAGTAACAAAACCAGAGTGGGTAGGAAAAATAGAAGTTGAGGAGATCAAAACTCTCATCAGGGTACAGGTCGAAAAAGGAGTTATGTCAAAATGGGCAATTCCAGATCGTGTGTTATTTATAGATGCACTGGACAAGACCAGCGTAGGAAAGGTAGACAAGAAAGTCTTACGGGAGAAATACCAAGTAACGTCTAGCAACTGAACTGCATCGCCTCCCTTATGCACCGAAGACACAGAAAATCTATGTTGATGCGGTGCAACGATTTGTCAGGCATTACAATCGATCTCTCGCCCTGTTGGTCGAAGACGAGGTCCGGCGTTTCTTCCTGCACCTGGCAAATGTATGTTGGGATAGGCCCACAGAGATGGAAGCAAGTCGCTGAAGGGAAAATGGTTAAATTATATTGAATTTGTTTTCCGATCCAGGCTCCGGTACTGAATCGCCTCAGCGATATGCTGTTCATGGATGGTAACGCTGTCGTCAAGATCAGCGATAGTGCGGGCAACCTTGAGAATGCGAGTGTAAGTTCGAGCTGAGAAACCCAAACGATCAGTGACCAGCTCCAGCATGCGATTGCCGGAGGGATCCAGTTCGCAGTATTTCTTGATGAAGCGCGGTGTCATTTGGGCATTGCAGTGGATTTTAGTTCCCTTGTAGCGTTCAAGCGATCATCATCAACCTGATCCTGCACCATGGACAAAATTCCTTGTCACAAAAAGGGAAACTGATATCCTGTGTTGCCATCATGTGGAATGACGAAAGGGTCGGAAAAAACTCCCCATCAACTGGGAGGTGCATATCCTTGCAAGTATCAAAGCGATTAATTGAAGAAGCGCGTAAGATTGCGGAGCAGATGATTCAGACCGGAGAAACGGTCAAGCCTATCAGTGCAGGTTTTTTTGTAGTTTCTGCCAACGAAACGCTGGATGGATTTTCTCCATGGCACGAGTTCAGCGTTGGATCTAGAATTTTTCATATTGCGTGGGAAAGTCAAGGGCTTGATTGATGCCGGCCATCCCAAACCAACGGAATTAAGTTGTCTTCCTATCCAGACTCCGGTACTGGATCGCTTCGGCGATATGCTGCTCATGAATGGTATCGCTGCCATCCAGGTCAGCAATGGTGCGTGCCACTTTCAGTATCCGTGTGTAAGTACGGGCGGAGAAACCGAGGCGGTCGGTGACAAGTTCCAGCATCCGGTTGCCGCTGGCGTCCAGTTCGCAGTATTTCTTGATAAAACGGGGAGTCATCTGGGCATTGCAGTGGATTTTGGTGCCTTTGTACCTCTCCAGCTGCAGCTCGCGTGAGCGTGCCACTCGCTTGGCTATTTCAGCTGAACTCTCCGACTCGCCTCTATCAGCAAGGTCGCGGTACTTGACTGCTGGCACCTCAATATGGATATCAATCCGGTCCAACAAAGGTCCGGAAATACGCGATCTATAACGGTGAATTGCTACCGGAGTACAGGAACATTGATGATTAATATCTCCTAAGAATCCGCAAGAACAGGGGTGTGTTAACCTTTCTCTACTATACCCACTTGAAACGGCACTCGTTCTCAATTCAAATTCCTCTCGAAAAACAGCAGGTTCCCGGTTATCCCGAATTTCCCATCACCGTTGGCGAACACATCCGCAAGAAACGAATGGATCTTGGTCTCCTCCAAAGAGAAGTCGCGGAGATCATCGGAGTCACCGAGTCCTCTATCTGGAACTGGGAACATGGCACCGAACCAGAACTGCAATATAATCCAAGTATTATCAAATTTCTAGGTTATATTCCGTTCGACTGTCCGGATGACACTGTTGGCAGGCTTGCGTGGTATAAGAGAGCGAATGGGCTCACCCTGAATGAACTGGGTCAGCAGATGCAGCGACACCCGGATCAGTTACAAGAATGGTTGAGTGGGACGCGATTCCCATTCAGAAAAAGTCAGGAAAGGATCGAACTGTTCCTGGTAAATCAGAAAACTTTCCTTCATCAAGGGAAAAAGCAAGGGCATATTACCCTTCCAGACGAATCAATGCCTTTTCCAGGATGACATTGTTGACTCCCATGCCCAGATAACCGGTCTGGCCATATGTGTCGTAATTCACCACCTTTTCCGCCAACTCATGTATGTCGGCTTCCCTGTCGTGGAATCTGTCCCGGTTTTCAATAATCCAATAGATACGCTTTGCCAAATAATCAGGCAGTTCCTGTTCATTCTGAGCAGTTTCAGTAACGGATTGCAACTTCTCGAATACGGTCATATCTAATCCTCCAGCCAGCGAAGTGTCCGTTTGATGTCTTCATGGTCGTATGCCCATTTACAGCAACCTGCTTCGGCGTAGACATCGTACTCCCGGACTTGCGCGGCAAGAATTTCGACCAGATACTCCTTACCCTGATAAAGCTCTGGGCTTCTCGCCACCAAAAGGACGGGATCGGCGAGCCATTTCGGCAGATCGTAGTGGTCATATTGCTCAACGGTTACCTCTTCCAGCTCTTTGAATATGTCGCTCATTTTGAACCACCTTTCTTATCCACGCAGTGCGCAGAGAATATTTTCCACTTCAGACCAGTCAACATCCGGGGTCATGTGACACCACGACAAGCGGATTGATTGTTCAATTTTTTCAGACGATAACCCCATTGCTGCAAGTACATAGCTTGGCGTGTGAGTATGTGAGGTGCATGCTGAGGTGCTGGATACGGAAATAACATTCTTCAGAGCTTTAATTGCCAGATCCGAGTTGATTCCTGGCAGCGACACATTGAGCACATGCGGCAACGTATAATCTTCTGCGCCGTTCCTCTGCGCGCCAAGTGCCAAGAACGTTGCCAGAGCCTGTTCCCGAAAAGCCCGGCATTTATGCGCCCGCTCATTGTTGTTTCGTACCGCAAGCTTTGCAGCCTCCCCGAGACCAGCAATCAGGGGAACTGGTAGAGTGCCGGGGCGAAGTCCCTGTTCCTGCCCGCCACCAAACATGAGCGGGCGCAGCGGCGGAAACTGTCGCTCATGCTTGCGGGCAATGAGAGCGCCGATGCCTTTGGGGCCGTATATCTTGTGACCACTTATGGAAATGAGATTGATACGCGGATGGCGGAGCTGCTCCAATCCCTTACCAAACCCCTGGGCTGCATCGACATGCCACCAGGCGTCATGGTTCGATAAAATCTCCGCAACTTCTGTCAACGGCTGGAGGACACCGGTCTCGTTGTTCACCTGCATGGTCGAAACCAGAAACGTGTCGGGGCGAAGCGCATCTGCGAATCTCTGGGGGTCGAAACGACCATCTGCACCTACCGGCAGTATATGCACATCAAAGCCCAGACGTGCCATCTCCTCAAACGGCTCAAGTACTGCCTTATGTTCGATGGCAGTGGTAATCAGATGGCGGCGGCCACTCCGAATTCCCTCCTCTGCGAGCCCGAATATCGCCAGGTTGTTACTCTCCGTAGCGCCGCTGGTAAAAATTACTTCATCGCGGCGTACCTTGACCACTTCGGCTACTTGACCCCTGGCATGCTCCACTGCAGCAAGCGCAAACACGCCGTAGTCATGGATGGGACTCGCAGCATTGCCAAAGTCCTTTTCCAGAAATCGCATCACCACCGATGATACTGATGGTTCAACCGGCGTTGTCGCGTTGCAATCCAGATAAATAGCCATATATCCCTCTCTCACCTGAATTTATTGCCAATTATACGCAGAGCATGTATATAAGAAAAATATATTGTTTTTATGGTTGTTATATAAATATCGAATAGCTCTGACGAGGTACCGCAATCATGGATGTGCGCCAGCTAAAATTCTTTCTGGGTGTGGCTGAATGCGAGAGTTTTACGAAGGCAGCAGAGCAACTACATATAGCTCAACCGGCCCTCAGTATAGCCATCAAAAAATTGGAGGAGGAGTTGGAGGTGCTTTTGTTCAACCGGCGGGACAGAAAAATTTCTTTAACTGCCGAAGGTGAAGCACTGCTACTTCATGCTCAAGGTATTCTAGAGGGGGTCAACAACGCGAAACGGGAGATTGCCGATCTGCGGGGTTTGCTCAAGGGAGAAGTGCGCGTTGGCCTCACCCCAATGTTAAGCAGTTTTTTCTTCCCGAAAATAATCGCATCATTCAAGCATAGTCATCCTGGCCTCAGGATTTCCATTTCTGGTGACAGTGCCTGGAACATTCAGCGAAAAATTGAATCCGGTGAGTTGGATGTCGGAGTTATCTCCGGAGAAGTGCCGGAGTGTTTGGACTCCCACCACCTTTTACGGGAAGAAATCGTTGCGTGCGTGTACCCCGGACACCCCTTTGCCGGGCGTAAAAAGGTTGCGCTGCGCGAACTGCTCAAAGAACCGCTGATTCACTTCAAGGAAGGGTATCACCTGCGCGAGTTGATTGATGAACTACATGTTGGAGAAGGGATAACACCTGTGGTTGTGGCAGAATCAAACTTGTTCACCTTGATCCGAAGTCTGGTTAAGGAGAGATTGGGACTAGCGTTTTTCCTTAAGATGGTGGTAGCACGCGATACCGAAGTAGTCGCCATCTCATCTGAACCGCAACTTTTTATGGATCTCCACATCGCGTGGAAGAAAAATTCGTATCTTTCGAGGGCAAACCGTGCCTTTGTAGATTTTCTTATCCGGGAACTGGATGAGTATTACATGATCACGCAAGCAGCTGGGTCGTTTCCATTACCTTGATCATAGAATTTCAAACCTCACGAAATGGTTTCATGGCTAACGATCCGCCAGAAAAAGCTGGCGGGTAAGATACAACCACTTTTGCATTGATCTGGTCCTTTATCGATGTACGAGCTGTTTCCGTGTGCTGGTAGTGCCACGGGAATATAATTCCAACGCAAAATCGATGCCTGTCTATTCCATAGGATTATCCTGACAATTAGATTGCGTCGAATTTAATCCATTTATTTATTTGTACAGGAGATGTGTATGCCATGAAATGCTCAAGAAGCCGTTGTGGGTTGTGTTCGATAATCAGCAATGAACGGTGCTCGTCTTTTATGAATTGTTCGCTGACCGCGTGATCCAAAAAAGTCGAGAGCCCATTGTAAAATCCAAGCAAGTTAAACAGTGCGCACGGTTTTGAATGTAAACCAAGCTGGGCCCAGGTTAGTACTTCAATTATTTCCTCCATTGTGCCAAGGCCGCCAGGCAAGGCAATGAAACCGTCTGATAATTCTGCCATGAGAGCTTTTCGTTCGTGCATCGAACCTACAATTTTCAACTCAGTCAAAGCGGTGTGGGAAATTTCCTTATCAACAAGACTTTGAGGAATAACCCCGACAACCTTGCCGCCAGCTTCTAATGCGGTGTCAGCAACGGCCCCCATAATGCCGATACTTGCTCCTCCATAAACAATCCCAATATTTTGAGCAACGATTTCACGAACAAGTGAACGAGCACCATCAATATATTCGGGGTCTTTTCCTGGATTGGAACCACAATAAAGGCAGATATTTTTCATTTTGGCATTTTCTCATTATATCAGCTTGTTAGAGTTGTTTTCTGCATACTGCTGGCATGACACGACACTGTCAGTAGCTGTAATTACAAATGATAGTCCCCTGCAGCTTCAGGCTGATAGTGCATGCTCTTTACTTTGAATTTCCTTGTCCCTGCCGGTACCTGCCATTTTATGATATCACCAACTCGGTAGCCAATCATGGCAGTCCCAATCGGGGCAAGCACTGAAATTTTACCACTCTCCAAGTTGGCATCTGTAGGGAAGGCGAGGGTATAAACCAGATCTTCTCCTGTCTCCAAGTCCTGCAGGCAAACACGTGAGTTCATGGTGATCACATCAGGCGGGATGCCGGCAGGAGGCACGACATCTGCCTTGGACAGTTCCTGTTCCAGTTCCTCAAGATGTTTGCCATCACGCGATGATCTGCGGCTTGTATTTTCGATGAGATTTTCAAGACGTTCCAGATCAAAATCCGTGATAAAAATTTGCCTGCTGTTGGCATGTTCTTTCATGATCATACCTCTGAAGTTTTTAGAACTGCTCTTTGTGATGCTTATTGAAACTATTGCCATTGATTGAGATACATAACAACTGGCACGATGGCCCGCGCTCCTTCAACTACCGCGGTACGAGGATTACTGACAACAGTGGTGGTGATGCCGGTTCTTTGTTCCAAATAATTTTTGACGCCGGGAATCAACGCTCCTCCGCCGGTAAGAGAAATGCCGCTGTCAATGACCTCACACCCCACTTCATGAGGGAGGTCCTGCAAAAACGAATCAATGGTATTGGCGATTTCCTTGAATATCGGTTGAATTGCTGTAGCAGCGAACAAACTGCCTGCGTGTTCGGCCGAGCGAGCGAGCCCGCACCTGTGCAGCAGTATATCTGCGTACGTACCGCCTATATGGACGTATCCATACTTAGGGCCTTCATTCTCGATAGCTTGGCGCATTCGACCACAGCCAATTTTGATTGCGCTGGTAACAAGAATTTTACTCGATCGAATGACAGCGCAATCCGTAACTCCCTCTCCAATATCAATTACCATCTGAGCATACGGAGAGGAGACGTCAAGGCCTGAGCCGATGGCAGCGGCAAGCGGTTCGGGTATGATTGATACCGAAAAGGCGCCAGCTTTCATAATGGAATCAGTCAGCATTTGCCGCTCTTCGTCTTTCGCGTTGCTGGGTGCGCAGGCCAAAACACATGGTTTTAAAATGCCGAACCGACGTGCCAGCGCAAAAAATGGTTCCAATATACTAGAAACTGCCTCGCCATCCACAACCACTCCATCGCGGAGTGCCCGTTTGCAACCGATCAACGAGGGTCGTTCCGCCAATGATGACTGCCCTGTTGCAATTCGTGTCATTGCAGTCCCAACATCGAGGGCGATATGCTGACGCCAGTGTGTGCTCTTGAACATTGATCTCATGGCTTCTCGTTGATCGGAAGAAACAGCTTACCCGCTGCAATCAATTGCTCCGGCGCTCCCAGCAACAATAAGATATCGTCTGCTTTAAGATCCCACATCGGGTCCGGGTTGGGAACCATTTCCTCTCCGCGCTTTATTACCATTACCGTAGCCCCGGACCGATTTCTGATGGTGCCATGGCTCAGACTCTGCCCTTCCAGAATTGACCCTTTCTGAACCCGGAACGTTGCCAGCTCTGCACCGGACAGATAACCGCTGATTCCCACGGCATGGCTGTGACGCCGGCTCATGGTCCGGAGCATTTCGTAGCCGTCACTGCGGATTTCAGTGATGCATTGCTCAATGTCATCGTGCGGGACAAGATAGTTGCGTAACACCCGTGAGAGAATTTCCACCGATGTTTCAAATTCTTCCGGTACCACCTCGTTGACTCCCAGCTTGTAAAGCGGCTCGACTTCAAGGATGTAACGGGTTCTGACAATGATGTGAATTGCCGGATTGAGTTGCCGCGCAAGTGACGCAATGCTTCTGCTGGCGGCGGCATCCGATATGGCAACGACCATCCCTCGTGCTTTTTCAATGAGGGCATGATTGAGGATTTCAGCCTTCGATGCGTCACCGAAAATTATGTGATGGCCTTTTTTTAACTCCTTTTTCACGGTGTATGGGTTGGTTTCAATGACGACATACGGAACATGCATCTTATTCAACACCCGAGCCAGGTTTTTTCCATTTACGCCATAACCGACAATGATCATGTGATCGTTCAGATCAATCGGTTTTTCATGCCGGGCGAGCACCCCTTTCCCCTTTGTCCAGTTGTGAGGAAGTAATCCGACCACATAATCCGCAAGAGGTGGCGAGAATTTGATGCATAACGGAGTGAGGCTCATAGTTGCAATGGATGCCGCCAGGAATATCTGGTAGAGCTCTTGTGTGAGCAGGCCAGCCTTGATGCCAACCTGGGACAGAACAAAGGAAAACTCGCCGATCTGGGCCAGGCAGAGCGCCGTAATGATGGCTATGCGCATGGGGACGCCCAATGTCATGGCGGCGCCGGTGGTCACCAGCGTTTTGATAATAATGATGGCGGCTACCAGCACCCCTATCTCCAGGGGATACTTCAGCAGGATTGCCGGATCGAGTAGCATCCCCACAGAGATAAAAAACAGGCTCATAAATGCTTCCCGGAACGGGATGATATCGCTCAGCGCCTGGTGGCTGTAGTCCGACTCTGAAATCGCCAGGCCGGCAATAAATGCACCCAGAGCCAGCGAAAGTCCGGCCAGCGAGGTAATCCAAGCCGTGCCCAGGCCGATGACGATGATGCTCAGGATAAAAAGTTCACGGCTGCGTGTCTTGACAACCTGACTGAATATCCAGGGGACCAGGAATCGAGCCCCATAGTGGGCTGCGAGAACCACCATGGTCGCCTTGGCAAGTACGGCCAGCAATCCTTCCACTCCACCGCTGCTGCCGGCCAAAATCGGCGTGAACAGTACCATCGGCACAATGCAAAGATCCTGGAAGATCAGGATTCCCATGGCCATCCTGCCGTGTGGCGAGTCGGCCTGCCCGGAATCAATCAATAGCTTGATGACGATAGCCGTGCTGGAGAGGGCAACCAGAAAACCGAAAAATGCCGCTTCCCTGACCTGATAGCCAAACAACGGCCCTGCAGCAAGCACGGCCAGAATCGTGACCCCTACCTGCAAACCACCACCCCAAAGAAGCAGATGCTTTATCCTCACCAATTCTTTGAGTGACAGCTCTATCCCGATGGTAAAGAGCAGCAGCACCACGCCAATCTCGGCCATTTTCTCTACGTCATGGGAATTTTTGATGACTGCGAGGGCATGGGGTCCCGCCAGTATTCCTGTCACCAGAAATCCGATAATCGAAGGGAACATGAGTTTACGGAACAGCACGACTGTCACCAGTGCGAGACAGAACAGGATCTCAATATCTTTAAGGACTTCATATTCCATTTTGTCGATATCCCCTCTTCAAAGAATGTCCGGCTTACTCCTTGATTTCCTGCCCAGGACTGACAAAAGAGATGCCTTGCCCACCGGTTGCCCCGATCATGACGCACTCGATGATGGGACTGTTCATCATCCTGTCTGAGTTCCATTTGACAATGAAGTTGGCTCCGAACCCGCCGCTGGTGTCTTTCTCCTCTATATGAACGAAGGAAGAAGCCAAAGGACCTAGGATCTGTGGTTTTTCAAGGTAGCGGCGAACCAGTTTGCCGCCCGTGTCGTAATAGTCAATGGCAGTGATCTGAAATGAGGCCGACAGGTCTGTGTTCCTGATGCTCAGCGTCGTGGCCAATTGAAACGGCAGTTTTCTGGGACCGGTAAATACATTGGAGTAGGCAGGCACGTAGACGGTCTGCCCTTTTGATAGCCTGACCTCAGATGATGCCGACCAGCTCGCTTCAGGGGTTGTCAGTAACAAAAGCAAAAGAAATAATATTGACGTTGAGAAGGATATTCGTGGCAGGTATCGCATAGTTTGCTCCTTTTCTAGGAATTTGTGAAATTTATTGGAGTCAGGGTCTTTGAACTGCCGTGTTCATCTCTCGTTTATTGCCAGGGGCTGTCGCTGTCAAGTGATGACAAATCTGATCTACTTTGAATAGGCAAATGACGTACTATCTCGACAGAGCAGGGTGCATAGAGAGCGACGGCCAATGATACCGAGCCAAGCACGAATCGCTTGATTGAACCATAGCCATTTGAGCCGATAACTATCAAATCGGCACTCCACTGTTCCGCTTCGTCGACTATGGCTTCTTTCGGCAACCCTTCCAGTAATCTGGGGGTGACTTGAAGGCCGGGGGCACGTTGAGCCAGGTCATCTACGATTTCACTTAGACGCTTTGCCGCTTCCATCCCCTGTTGTTCCAAAATATCGTCGAAGTTCACAGGGCTATGTGCTGCCTCTTGCATCAGAATATAATCTATGGGAGACAGCACAGTCACTACTCTGACTTCGCTCTCAGGAGGCCAAGGCCGACGACACACTTCATCAACAGCAGCTTCGCTACCAGGTGACCCATCCACAGCAAGCAGAATTCTCATTCCAGCACCATCCTTTCATAATTGATAAACATAGATTCTGTGGGGCGTAAAACTGAAACCTCTCAGGTGTTGAATCACCCGACAATTTGGCTCTGTCCTCTCCCGCTCGTGGTCTATCTTTACATCGGTAGCACCGAGTTTTCCGCAACATGCCGGTCATACATTCATTCGTTTAAGCGAACCGGGCAGCACCCTGCGGCAAGGCACCGCTCTACTTCGGCCAGCAACACTCTGTCTGCCAGCAGATGCAGACGATCGCCAACGCTGATCACCGAACTTCCTCCCGGCACAAGATATTCGCTCCCACGCTGGATATAGACAATTAGCACCCCTGCGGGGAGGCCAAGGTCCACCAGTTGTCTGCCCACCACGGGTGAATCCGGCGATACTGTCACGACGTGCAGGGTGCCAGGAGTTTCCGGCTCATCTGAGAGCAACGATTCCGGCTCGGCTCCGTGCGGAGTTGCTTCGAGCTTCAGCCAGCGGGCCACCAGAGGAATGGACGAACCTTGGAGCAGCGCCGAGGTGAGAACGATGAAAAAGACCATGTTAAAGAGAATTTCTGCCTTACCGATACCTGCCAGCAACGGAAAGGTGGCAAGAACAATGGGGACCGCCCCCCGGAGCCCGACCCACGATATCAAACCTTTCTCCTGCAAAGTGAGCCGTGAGAGTGAGAGTGCGGCGAAGACGCTGACCGGTCTGGCTATCAGCATCAGGAATGCTGCAACCGCCAGACCAGTGGCCACTACCGGCAGCAGGTGGGAAGGGAAAACCTGAAGTCCCAGCACGAGGAACATGGCGATCTGCATCAGCCAGGCCAGTCCGTCGTGAAAGCGGAGCAGGCTCCTTTTCTGGACAAAGGCGCTGTTGCCCATCACCATGCCGGCCAGATACACGGCCAGGAAGCCGTTGGCTTTTGCCAGACTAGCAAGACCGTAAATAAAGGGAACGAGCGTCAACGTCAAGACTGAGTAAAGCCCTTCATAGTCCAGGCGCAGCCGGTTAATGAGGATGACTGACGCCTTGCCGAGCAGGTAGCCCATTGCAGCGCCGGCAGCCATCTGCCAGATAACCATTGGTGCCAGGGAGAGTACGGAGGTGTTCGGTTCGGTCAGCAGCATGACCATGCCCAACGTCAGGAATACCGCCATGGGGTCATTGCTCCCCGACTCCAGTTCTAGTAAAGGCTTCAGGTTGCCCCGCAGATTGACGCCGCGCGAACGAAGCACCGCAAAGACAGCGGCAGCGTCAGTTGAAGAGACGATGGCCCCCAGCAGCAGACCTTCAAACCAGGAAAATTCAAGGGTGATATGGACGAACCAGCCGACAAGCAGGGCGGTCATTGCAACACCGATTGTAGAGAGGACCATTCCTTCGCGAAGGACTGGCCGGACACTGCGCCAGTTGGTGTCCAGGCCGCCGGCGAACAGTATGTAGGCCAGAGCAAAGACCCCCATCGTCTGCACCAAGCGAGGATCATCGAAGTGGATCCCTCCCGGTCCCTCGGAGCCGGCCAGCATGCCGACGGCAAGGAATAGAACCAACGCCGGAATCCCGAGTCGGCTGGAGACCTTACTGGCCAGTATTCCGAGAAGGAGCAGGACTGATCCGGCCAGCATGAGCAGTTCTGTCTGGTCCATTAGCGACTCCTCACCTTATTGAACTCCGTGCATGTCAACGGCACGGCGGCCTTGTCGTTTTCTCCGTTTTCGTTTTCAACCGTTCATCCGCCACTGACCGCGATCATACAAGTGGGGGGCAACTCCCTTCCGTATCCCCTCGATAATGACGGCAATCACACCAGGCATCAGTGTCCAACACAATTCGATCGCACTCAGCGGATGAGTGTGAAAGATTTTGTTGGCTAACGGTAAATAAATTACCAGTAATTGCATCCCCAGTCCGAGTACCATGCAGACCAGCAACCATGGGTTACTGAATATTCCGAGCCGCATAACGCCACGTTCTGTGGAGCGTGCCTGGAATGCGAACAGCCATTCGAACACGACAATTCCTGTAAAGGTGACTGTTTGTCTGATTTCATGGGCAGTCTCACCATCAATACCTACCGGCAACGGGGCATGATGGAAGATCCATGTGAATAGTATGCTCATGGACACGCCAGCTACTACTATCCTCATCAGCATACCGGGGTAGAGCAATCCGACACGGGAGTCGCGTGGCGGTTGCTGCAGCTCGTTACCGACTCCGGGCTCCATGCCCAGCGGAATCGCCACCATCGCTCCGGTGACGAGGTTCACCCAGAGGATCTGGATCGGCTCAAGCGGAGATTCGCCATAAAGAGCCACACTGAGGAACAGGGTCAACAGCTCAGCGCAGCAGGCCAGTAGAAGGAAAAAGGTGACGTTGCGTAGGCGATTGAAGACGATTCGACCCTCTTCGACTCCGGCGACGATGGAGGCGAAATTGTCGTCGGCCAGTACCATGTCCGCCGCCTCCTTGGCCACATCGGTGCCCGTGATCCCCATAGCCACCCCGATGCCCGCCGCCTCCAAGGCCGGCGCATCGTTGACGCCGTCACCGGTCATGGCGGCAATATGGCCATCCCGCTTGAAGGTGTTGACGATGCGCAGTTTATGCAACGGCTCGATGCGGGCGTAGACGTTGTGAGAGCGTGTGTTTACGAGCAATTGCTCGTCGGTCATTGCTTCGATTTCGTGCCCGACCAGGGCCGGGTCGTCCGGTAAGCAGATTCCGAGCTGGGAGGCAATGGCGCGTGCCGTCAGCGGATTGTCGCCGGTGATCATGGCGACGCGGATGCCGGCCTGCTTGCACTGGTGAATAGCCAGTTTCGCCTCTTCACGGAGAGGATCGATCATGCCGACCAAACCGATCAGTACCAGACGGCCTTCAAGGCTTTCCGGCTCCAACTTGCCGAGTTCGACCGGATAGGACGCCACGGCAAGAGCCAATACCCGGAGTGCCTGACTGGCCATGGAACGGTTGGCGGCCAGCACTGCCTCGCGGATCTCATCGGTGATTGGCATCTCCTTGCCTGCCATCACGACGCCGGTGCACATCGGCAGTACTTTTTCAACAGAACCCTTGATATAGGCCATACGCTGGCCATCTTCAGCATGCAGCGTCACCATGAACTGCTTTTCGCTCTCGAACGGGATTTCGTCGAGGCGTGGCTGGACTTCCTCCTGTTCATTCTTGTGCAGACCCGCCTTGCCGGCCACGGCAAGCAGCGCCCCTTCGGTGGGGTCGCCGATGATGTCCCACCCGTTAGCGCCTTGGTCCAGAATCGCATCGTTGCATAATGCGCCGACCCGCAGGACATGCATCAGCTCCTGGTCACCTTCCGGGGCAATCGGTTCGCCATTCAGGTCGAAACTACCTGCAGGCTCATAGCCGCTGCCGCTTACGGATATTTGCCGCCCTCCCGTCCAGATCCCGCGCACTGTCATCTGATTGAGGGTGAGGGTGCCGGTCTTGTCGGAACAAATGATCGTCGCGGTGCCGAGAGTCTCGACTGCCGTCAGCTTGCGGATGATGACATTACGACCGGCCATGCGGTTGACGCAGATAGCCAGCACGACGGTGACAGCGGCGGGGAGCCCTTCAGGGATGCCGGAGACTGCTGCAGCAACGGCCAGCAACAATACCTCGATCCAGCTCATGTCGCGCAGAAGCCCTGCGACCGCAAGCATAACGCAGGCCCCCACCACCACCCAGATCAGGGAATGCCCCAGCTTTTCCACATTTTGCTGCAGAGGGGTTTTATCCCTCTTGGCGCTCCGGATGGCATCGGCGATACGGCCGATCTCCGTATTCATCCCGGTTGAGGTGACGACTGCCACCGCCCTGCCGGAACTGACGGTTGCCCCCATGAACACCATATTCTTGCGGTCGTGTATGGCAGCATCAGGAGCCACCGCCTTGACACTCTTTTCTACCGGCATGGACTCACCGGTGAGAGTTGATTCGTTGACTCTGAAATTGGCGCTGTCCAGCAACCGGGCATCGGCCGCCACCCGGTCACCGGCCTCCAGAACCAGTAGGTCCCCCGGTACTATTTTTACGGCATCCAGCAGCTGTGTCGTGCCGTTGCGCCGGACCTTGGCCTTCGGTGCACTGAGCTTGAGCAGAGCCGCCATGGCCGAACGGGCTTTCATCTCCTGGGCAAAACCGATAATGGCCATGATCAGCAATGCCGCAGCAATAACCAGCGCATCTACCAGCCCCTTCAAATATCCTTTTACGGCAGCCGCACCGATCAGCATGTAGACTAGAGGGTTGGCAAACTGCTCCAGGAAAAGCAGATACCATGGCTCCTGGTCTTTGGCGGCAAGGGTATTGTTCCCAAAGTGAGTCAACCTTTGCCTGACGGCCTCATCATTCAATCCGCCATGACTCCCTCCGCTTTCTCGAAGAACATCCTCGCCAGGCATGGCCCAAGGGACAGTAATTTTATTCATGTGTAGTTTCTCCAGCAGCGGATCTTGATCACTCCCTGTAAAGAGCGCAAGTATTTCGATGCGGGCCAGCGAGTGCCACAGACGCTCTGGCCGCTACACCCGACTCGAAATATTCAACACGTCGATCCTGCATTTCCCGGCTCAGTCGAATTGTTTCCATGAGGACCATTCCGGAAAATTTCAGTTATCCATGACAGCCCCAATTCATTTGCTTACTCATCAATAATCAGTGAGCATGAGTAACTATCCCCCACCAGAGGTGGGGGATTACCTACAGGAATTTACCGTTCAACTGACGGGGAGTTCAACCCTGACGTAACCGTTACTCTCCAGATTAGTCATTATAGTGCTTCATCAATTTTTTTTTTCCAATTCAATAACAATTGGGCTCGCGATGAATATTGAGGAATATGTTGCCACAATAATACCAACAACCAAGGCAAAGGCGAAGTCATGAATCACTTCCCCACCAAAAAGCAGAAGAGAAATTGCAGCGAGAAATGTTGTGAGTGAAGTAATAACCGTACGGGAAAGAACTTCGTTAATGCTTCCATTGAAAACATCTGTTAAAGGTTCACTCAGTTTTTTATGCAGATTTTCCCTTACGTGATCCTTTCATCAATAAATTAATTTCACTACCCGTTGATCGACGTTAAAGGTAGGTCTATCAAAACCTCGGTCCCAAAATGTTTTTTGCTCGATATTCGAATAGCTCCGTCATGCGCCTCAATGATTTTCTTTGAAATCGGTACACCAAAACCAGTCCCTTCATTTTTGGTCGTGTATGTCAATGTGAAAAGATTATCAAGGGTCTCTTGCTCCATCCCCTCTCCATAGTCCTTGATTGTAATCGTCATTTTGTTTTTGTCCGAAGTCGCGGTAACGTTGACCTCTCCTCCATGGCACGAGGCATCTACAGAGTTGTCAATCAGGTTGATCAGCGCCCGTTCCATTTGGTAACTGTCTATATTGCTCAATATAGTTTCCGGCGGTAGGGTCACTATCAGCTTGATCCCTTTCTCTTCCGCTTTCGTCCAGCAAGTTTCACATGCCCGCTGGATACTCTGTCTTAGATCATCTTTTTTCGGATTTAATCGTACAGGTCTGGCAAATTCGAGTACATCATTCACAATTCTTTGCATCACTTGTGCTGATTTCGTGATCGTTAGCGCCGCAAGTGCCGTATCTCCCTTTCCCTCCTGAATTCGTCGAGCAAAACCCTGGATAGATATGAGTGGATTCTTGAGGTCATGCACGATTACAGTTGCGACCTGACCTATGCCGGAAAAATATCTTTCCTGTTCTGTCTGCCGATGTCTTTTCTTCAGGCGATCAACGAGAATACCGACGAGAAGTACGACCAGACCACTGAACACCAGGTGGAGTACCCTGCCAGTCGGTTGCGGCGATGCCGTTGCCCAGGCCCCCACAACGTATGCTGCAGAGACGAAGATATAGGTGGCAAAAGCACCTTTAAAATCAAATCGCAGCACCCCTAGGACCAGCGGAAGGTAATAAAGCTCGCTCAGAACAAAGTAATATGAACCCCACTGTGGCAGCAGCAAATGCAGTACCAGTATTAACGTCGTTACTGATACAATCGCGGTAATCTGAATAGTTTGCTTGTTCATGCTTGCTATCCTCTAAAGAAAAAACAAGTCAGCAGTAGTCGACTGAGAGTCACATTTCATTCCAGAGGCGTCCGAGTGTCCGTTTGAAAGTTGCAACCAGTGAAGAAGGTTGATCTTCTCGCGCAATTACTCCCTGGAGACCATTCAGGACCAACCCGATCCCAGTGGCAAACTGAGGTACGCGGCCATTATCGGTATATATTCTTATGTTCGTCGGCTCGCCAACCCTTACCGGCATGGAGAACATCTGTTCTGCCAATGTATCCATGCCGGTAAGAAGCGAAGAACCACCCGTGAGTACTGCACCGGCTCCAAGTTCGCTTTCGTACCCCGAGCGACTCAACTCTTTGCCAATGATGGTGAAGAGTTCGTGAATCCGGGCCTGGAGGATGGCGCATATACCCCGCCTTGTAACATTCTTATTACGACCGCCTCCGGTCATATTAAGTTCAACCGACGTTTCCTCGTTTAGCATATTTTCTAAACAGCACCCAAAAAGACACTTGACGCGTTCGGCCTCACGTATGCTGACATGCAACCCAACCGCCAGATCATTGGTCAAGTGGTTTCCAGCAACCGGGATCACCGAAGTATGTCGAACCTTTCCACCAGAGAATATGGCAATATCGGTAGTGCCGCCGCCGATATCAATAAGAACCACTCCCAAATCGCGCTCTTCCGGCATCAGCACAGCCTGTGCAGATGCCAGAGGCTGAAATACGATTCCATCCACTGACAATTCAGCCTTTCCACAGGCATTTACGATGTTGGCAATGCTTGTGGATGCTGCCGAAACAAGATGCACACGAGCCTCTAGTCTCTCTCCACTCATCCCCAAAGGTTGTTCGATTCCAGCGTATGCATCAACGATGAATTCCTGAGGAATGACATGCAGCGTTTCACGACCATCAAGCAACGGTACTGCCTGAGTCGCTGCAATAACCCGCTGTACATCAATCTGACCAACCTCACGCCCCTTGAGCATCACCATGCCGGTGGAGTTTTGGCCGCGAATAAACTTGTCAGCAATCCCCACCACCGCACTTTTTATACTATGCCCGGACATGAGTTCAGCCTCTTTGACCGCACTGCGAATGGACATTGCCGTGTCATCGATGTTAATCACAAATCCTTTGCGCAACCCATGGGTCTGACATTGGCCAATGCCAAGAAATTTAACGTATCCGCTACATTCCAACCCCACCACAGCGCATATCTTGCTTGTCCCCACATCCAACCCAACAATTATCTTTTCATTCTCATGCTGCATCATGACTCCGCTCTTTTGGTCAGGTACTCATTGAATTTGGATGCTAAACTGATCCTTACAACGAATCAACAAACTCAAAGCACCTCGTAATTCACCATCTAATACATAGAAATTTGCAGAGCAGCCAATCGAGATTGACTCTTTTTACGCGAAATTCAACCAAAATCGTCATTCGTTACTCTCCAAACAAGTCATTTTATTGTTTGAATCACTTTTTCTGATTTCTAATTCAATAACAATTGGACTCGCGATGAATATTGAGGAATATGTTGCCACAATAATGCCAACAACCAGGGCAAAGGCGAAGTCATGAATCACTTCCCCACCAAAAAGCAGAAGAGAAATTGCAGCGAGAAATGTTGTGAGTGAAGTAATAACCGTACGGGAAAGAACTTCGTTAATGCTTCCATTGAAAACATCTGTTAAAGGTTCACTCAGTTTTTTATGCAGATTTTCCCTTATCCGGTCGAAAACCACCACGGTGTCTGTCAATGAATAGCCGGCAATTGTCAGAACTGCAGTGACAAAGAGAAGATTTATTTCTTTGTTAAGCAAGTAAAACACCGCAACCATGGCCAATACGTCGTGAAGTGTGGCAAGCGTGGCGCCTACGCCGAATTTGAAATCAAAGCGCCAGGCAATGTACACGATGATGCCCAACAGTGAGATCCCAACCGCAACCAAGGTGTCCTTTTTCAGTTTGTCACCAATGGATGGTCCAATCTCGGTAGAACTTTCCACAATAAAGGCATTCTCCGGAAATTCCTTCGTGAAAACGCCCTTTATTGTTTCCGCAACGTTTCCCGATGCCAATGTAGTTTTACCCACCTTGATGAGTAATCTGTTCGTGTCTTTAACCTCCTGCAGATTGGCCTCTTTTAGATTGTTATTCGCCAAGACAAGCCTGGCCTTATCAATAGGAACCGGTTGATTAAAGTTGAGCTGGACGGAAGTTCCGCCTGAAAAATCAATCCCCATATTGGCTGCGTTCCGTGCTATCTGGACAATGCCAATAACGCCGATAATCGCGATTATCGCTGAAATAACGAAAGATATCTTCCTCTTGCCGATAAAGTCTATATTGGTCTTTTTTATGAGTTGCATCGCTGCCTCCTATATACTGAGCTTCTTCACATCGACACGGCGAAGGAAACTGTCAAAAATGACTTTGGTTGCCACAAGCGATGTAAAGAGGTTGATGATGATGCCAAGGCTTAACGAGACCGCGAATCCCTTTACCGGTCCGGTTCCGAACTGGAAGAGAACAGCTGCCGTAATCAGGGTGGTAACGTGTGAGTCCATAATTGTCATAAACGCCTTGTCGTAGCCCGAATCAATGCTCATTCTTGGCGTTCTCCCAAGCCTGATTTCCTCTTTGATCCGTTCAAATATCAGCACGTTTGAATCGACCGACATACCGACCAGCAGTACGATAGCCGCAATGCCAGGCAAGGTCAGGGTTGCGCCAAGCGCCGCCAGAGCGCCCATCAGATAAAGAATATTCAGCACCATCCCGAGATTTGCAACTAATCCAGCCAATCGGTAGTAAATTGCCATGAAGATTACGACCAGTGCGACTCCAGTCGCGCCAGCAAGTAGCCCCTTATGGATGGAATCCTGGCCGATTGACGGCCCTACTGTCACATTTTGAACGACTTTGACTGGTGCGGGAAGCGAACCGGCACGCAACACGATAGCCAGATCGGCAGCTTCTTTCTCTCCATATGATCCGGAAATTTGGGCGCTGCCACCGGAAATCCGCTCGCGAATCACTGGCGCCGAATACACGGTGTTGTCGAGCACGATAGCGAAGCGTTTCCCCACATTGGCAGCGGTAACCTGGTCGAAAAGTCTGGCTCCGGTCGCATTAAATTCTATCCCGACATAGGGTTGATTAAACTGAGAGTCGATCCGTACCTGAGCGTCGGTAAGAAGATCGCCGGTAATTATCGCCTTTTTCTTTACGACAATGGGGATATCCGAAACAGCACCGGTTGAAGGATTGGATATTCTCTCCATAAGAATTTCATCGTCTTCAGGTATTGTCCCGGGGGTGGCGGCGCTGGCATTGACACTTTCGTCAACGAGTTTGAATTCGAGACGAGCCGTTTTCCCAATCAGTTCAATGGCCCGCTTTGGGTCCTTGATTCCCGGAAGTTGAACGACAATATGATTGACGCCTTCCCGCTGGATTAGCGGTTCAGATACGCCAAACTGGTCGATTCTGTTTCGGATAGTTTCCAGAGCCTGCGCAACAGCCTTATCTTTTCTGTCTCGTACGGCATTTTGATCCATACGGAGTTGGAGACTTACAAATCCTCCGTCATCAACTGGTGCAAGTTGCTCCAATTCAGGATATTTGTTTTTCACCTGTCGCTGGACATCTTCAGCAGATCCTTTATCGAATAAGGTTATCTGCACAAGATCTGTACCGATACGAGCCACCCGTTTGAATCGGATGTTTTTTGAATTCAATACATCTTCAAGGTCTGAAACGATCAAATCAAGGGTGCCTTCAATAGCTTTCTGCGTTTCTACTTCCATCACAAGATGGGTACCACCCTGCAGGTCGAGGCCAAGATGGATTTTGTCCTTGGGGAGAACACCTGTCCACCAAGAAGGGAGAGTGGTACATACTGTCGGGGTGAGATAAAGAAATGATAGAAATATGAAAATAAGTATCAGACTTATTCGCCATGCGAGATTCTTGGCCATAATAAATGCTCCTTGTGAGTTCCTTCTCTTTCAAGCTGTAGATAACCTGTTGTTCTCAATACACATTTGAAGTATCGATACTTGGGCAAACACCTTATTGACGCTCGTACAACGCAGCATGGGAGTGAGCCTGACAACAGTAGTTTCCGTTGCAGGTAATGCTCAAAACGCGAATAACCGCCCGCATCACCTCGATGAATTCGAGTGCGCGAGTAGTGAGAAAATCGCGAGTTGGCAGTACAACGGAGATTTCAGCAGCAGATTATTGAAAGAGGTTAGGCAGGTGGAGCTCTGGCGGGAACAGATGAATCTATTGACAGGCCAACAACTTGGTATTGCTGACTTAAAGCTGTACGGTACGATGGTTGCTGATTTGTTATTTCGACTTTGCTCTGAAGCGTAACATACGGGACAACTTTTACTATCCTGCATTGTGAGGATTTCAGCTGTGCCTTGCTGATGATACAGGAAAGCGGTTTAACTTCTTGCGGTTTGGAAAGCCGTGCTTCCTGTGGACTGACCAGATACGGGAGAACTATTCCTTGGGAAATAAAAAAAAGCGATACCGTCACCAGTAACGGTAGCAAATATCTCCTTTTTGAAATTATCTCTCCAAATGAATTCATAGTTTATACCATATACCAAACCAATTGCCATACACAAGTGAATACGAGCTGGCGCTTCACAGGCCTTGGTACGACAACGTAAGATGCGTCCTTGACAGGACAGTGACGCCTATAATTTACCAGTAAAGCAGAACAACATTGATTAGTAATGCATATGAAGATACCCGAGTGGCGACCAGACATTTTTTGTTGCAGTTTTGCCTATAGTCAATCCGATTTATCGGAGATTCTGTGCCGCTTGTTGCCAACTACTATCGAGGTGATTATGGAAATCGCCAGCACACCAAAGATGACCCCGAGTGAAAAAAGCACCGGTATCTCGAATCGGGTATCAACCAGGAGCATCTTGACCCCGACGAATGCCAGGACACACGATATCCCCAGCTTCAGATAGACGAACATGCCCATGACATTGGAGAGGAGGAAGTAAAGCGCCCTGAGTCCCATAATGGCAAAGACATTTGAGGTATAGACGATAAAAGGATCTCTGGTGACGGCAAATACGGCCGGTATGGAATCCAGGGCAAAGATCACGTCGCTTGACTCGACCATCACCAGAGCCAGAAAGAGTGGCGTAGCAGCCCGAACGCCTCTTTTGGAGATAAACAGCCGATCTCCCTGCACCCGTTTCGTGATGGGGACGAACCGTCTGATCAACCTGACCACCGGGTTTTTCTCCGGTTCGATTTTCTCATCTCCGCCGAAAGCCATCTTGATGCCGGTCACGATCAGGATCGCACCGAAGACGTAGATCATCCAGTGGAATGCCTCCAGCAGTTCGATCCCCAGCCATATGAAAAGCGCCCTCATCACAAGTGCGCCGATGATGCCCCACTTCAGAATCTTCGGCTGGTAGAGTCGTGGCACATGGAAGTAGGTAAAGATCAAGATAAAGACAAACAGGTTGTCCACCGAGAGCGATTTTTCAATAACATATCCGGTGAAGAACTCCAGTGCCCTGGCCTGCCCCTGAAAATAGTAGATACCGGCATTGAAGATCAGCGCCAGCGAAATCCAGATTATGGTCCATGTAAGCGCTTCCCGAAAGGAGATCTCATGGCTGCTACGGTTCAGACCGAGATCGATGACCAGCATGACGGTCACCAGCAGTCCGAACACACTCCACAGTATCATTTGCTCTGACATCAGTTCCCTTTTCTCATGTTGTCAATGCGATTCTTTACCGCCATCAGACGCATTTTCGCCCAGAAGAATCAGTGGCAAGCAGTGCAAGTCCGATCGGGATCACGACGACAGCCGGTCCTGCCAGCACGACCATGGCTATTCCTATCGCCAGAATCGTGAAGCCGATCACGGTTATGGTCAGCCGTTTGGCCTGTTTTACCGTATGGATGATAATGTGATTCAATATTCAGCCTGCCGGTTAATCGAACAACTCCTCAAGGAATGACTTTTTCCGGTAGGGCTTGTGACCATGTCCATTGTGATAATCTGGAGCATGTTTTTTGTCATAGTGCGGCTGCTGTTGAGGATAGCCGGGTTGATTCAAATACTGCGGAGGGGGAGGCGTGCTGACGGTCTCCCGGGAGGCCGAACGTTCGATAATCTTGTCGAGCTCTCCGCGGTCGAGCCAGACGCCGCGGCATTCGGGGCAGTAATCGATCTCAACTCCCTGACGATCGGACATAACCAGGTTGACGGATGTGCAGACGGGACATTTCATGTGTTGTTCCTCCTTTTTGTTTAGTGCTATTCGTGTTCAAGTGAGTCCGTACAAATACGATTGTTAAACGTCGAGACACAACCTCTTCCGCTTCGCTATCCATAATTCAAGGGCTTCCCTGACTATTTCCGAGATGTTTCTGGCGCTTGATTTTGTAATTTTCTCCAACTCGCGCTTTTCCTGATCGCTGATGCGCAGGGAGACTACGTTGGTCAATGCGCTTTCATCCCTATGCCGCTTCGCCTTCTGTTTCGTTTCGCCGCGATACTGTTTCTGGTGATGCTGCATGGCCTCTGCTCCTTTCGTTTCAGGTTAATGTTTTGATATTGTCATACTGTCATCAGCTTGCTTTAGTACCGCTCAGGTGAGTAACGTTCACCACCTCGCTAGTCGGAGCATTTTTCAGCCAGGCATAGATATCCTCGATCTCCCGTTCCAGATTCAGCCGCTCCGGAGAACCGATAGCCAATGCTTTGGCTTTTTCCCCGATATCACGACTTTTAAGGCCCAACTCTTCGGCCTTCTTTGTAAGGCGGGCCTCTACTGCTCGCTTGTTTCCCGACGCGGTCAACACCAGTCGGTGCTCATCCTGCTCCTGTACCGTCAAGGCCTTGTTGCAGTAGGTGGTGCCCGCTGCCACATGAATGCCGTCCACCGGACAGGAGAGTTCATAGTATCTAGCGGTGAATCTGCCGGTCCCCCCTGCTTCTTTCAGCGCATCTTTTGCTGCCAGACCGAGACGTGCCCCAAATATGGTCCCGGCACAAACATGCCCGTGGAATGCCTCCAGTTGGCTGTAAAGCGCCGGGGGTGGGTTTCCATCACCGGCATACGAGTTGGTGCCCATGACCGCCAAGGCCATAACACCGGCAAATGCTACACAGGGAACGATCTTAAGATTCATACAATACCTCCGTGATTAGATTGTGGCGATTACCGCAAACCGGTTGCCAAGTTTTCCAGCCTGGATATGCGCTCTTCCATCGGCGGGTGCGTCGAGAAGAGCGACATCAGTGAACCGCCAGTGAGTGGGTTGACGATGAACATGTGAGCCGTAGCTGGTTGAGCCGCCTGCATCGGGATCATCTGCGAAGCGTTATGCAGCTTGCGCAGGGCATTAGCAAGGGCCAGCGGTCTGCCACAGATTCTGGCCCCGGTCTCGTCAGCCAGGTATT
>CAYWJJ010000026.1:0-54164 GCA_964458105.1 uncultured Geobacter sp. | reverse complement strand
CCCTGGTTCTGGGCACCGCCGGCATGCCGCACATCCTGATGCGCTTCTTCACGGTTCCGACCGCACAGGCCGCCCGTAAATCGGTTATCATCGCCATGTTCATCATCGGCGGTTTCTACGTCCTGACCACCCTGCTCGGCTTCGGCGCAGCGGTCAACCTGACTCCGCAGGGCATCATGCAGGTAGACAAGGGCGGCAACATGGCCACCCTGATTCTGGCACAGCAGATGGGTGCCGACATCGCTCCGATCCTGGGCGACATCTTCCTGGCCTTCCTCTGCTCGGTCGCCTTTGCCACGATCCTGGCGGTTGTTTCCGGTCTGGTCCTGGCTGCTTCGGCTGCCATCGCCCACGATATCTATGTTAACGTCATCAAGGACGGCCACGCCGACCAGCACGAGCAGGTCATGGCTGCCCGCATCACCTCCTTCGTGGTAGGCGCAGTCGGCATCATCATCGGCCTCAGCGCCGAGAAACAGAACGTTGCCCACCTGGTTGCCCTGGCCTTTGCCGTGGCATCCTCCGGCAACCTGCCGGTCGTGTTCCTGTCGCTGTTCTGGCGCAAGTTTAACACCGGTGGCGTCATCTCCGGTTTGTTGGTTGGCACGATTGCCTCGATCGGCCTGGTTATGGTTTCCCCTAACATGACCTATCCTAAAGTTGTCGCCGCCGGCGCCCAGAAGGTCATCACCGCCATGGAGAAGAAGCAGGCCGCATTGCCTGCGGGAGCTGCACTGAGCGAGTTGGACGCCAAAGCCCTGGCAACCGCCAAGGTTGACTTTGAAAAGAACAAGGACGGCAAATCGATCATGGGTCTTGACAAGCCGATCCTGACGCTTAAAAACCCCGGCATCATCTCGATCCCGCTCGGCTTCCTGGCCGCCATCTTCGGAACACTGCTGTTCCCGAGCAAGCGCTCCGAAGAGATGTTCGACGAGATCTACGTTCGCCAGAACACCGGTCTCGGCATGGCCAAGGCCATCGATCACTGACCTTTATATTGTTTTATGTGATAGGATCGTTTGCGGAGAAGGAGCATATTCCTTCTCCGCTTTTTTTGCTCTGTCGCAGCAGAACCTGCAAGAAAGCCGTTGCGGTCGCAAGGGGCGGAGTGTTATAGATGAATCACATCTGAACCACGGGGACCACTCCTGTGGTTTTTGCTTTTCGGGAAACTGCCATGCTTACTTCAAAACATTCTAAAGCGAAATATCAGCCCAAAGGGTTGACTGTCCTTTACGAGGACAAGGATGTCATCGTGGTGGAAAAGCCGTGCGGTCTCCTGACTATCGGCACGGATCGGGACAAGTCGAGAACGGTCCATTCCATCCTCAACGAGTATGTCCGCAAGGGGGATCCCCGCTCCCGAAACCGGGTTTACATTGTCCATCGCCTGGATCGCGAGACCTCCGGCATCCTGGTTCTGGCCAAGAGCGAGCCGGCCAAGATCTTTTTGCAGGAGCACTGGCAGGAGACCGACAAGCGCTACCTTACGATCGTATATGGATCACTCGCGCCGAAAGCGGGGACGATCAGCAGCTACCTGGCCGAGAACAGCGCTTTTAAAGTCTATTCAACACCTGACCAGGCGCTGGGGAAACTGTCGCACACTGAGTATACGGTACTGAAAGAGATCAAGGGGTTCAGTCTGTTGGAAATCCACCTGCTCACCGGCCGCAAGCACCAGATACGGGTGCATCTGTCTGAAAAGGGGCACCCCGTCGTGGGGGATGGGAAATACGGCAAGGGCAGCGATGCTTACGGCACCCTGGCGCTGCATGCCAGATCGCTTTCATTCACACACCCGGTAAACGGCAGGCGAATGAACTTTGAAACCGGAATCCCGGAGTTTTTTACCCGCCTGGTCGGAAAAATAGAGCTGCCGCCTTGTCCCGCCATTTAAGCCTGAAATTGCTCTGCCACCCTAATTGATACTGGTCAGCCTATCGCAGAATCTGCAGCAATCAAAATCGCACCCCATAGCAGCAGACTCAACGGATGCGTTATTGCTACCTTAATATCTTGCCACGACGGTATGCTCGCTGCTACGCACATGTATGCGGCCAGATAGATGCTGCAGATCATCGGCAGCGAATCTCCAGCCAAGACAGTGCGTTCGGCCATAAGCAGCCCGCCAACTATCAGCCATAACAGCGGTGCAAGTGCGGTCGGTGCTGCCGATAAGAGTGTGACTTTCGCTGTCACACACCCCAAACGCCATTTTCCGCTTTCCATTTTTGGCCACAGGCTTAATCCGGTCGGTTCAGCTCCTAGTATCAGTGCTGAGGTGTAGTGCGCCAGCTCATGCATGATGGTGATTGGCAGATTTGAGAGGATTAGAAGGAGAGCACCTTTTTTTGTAATCTGCCGATGGGCAAAGGCGATCAATGCGAGTGGTGCTATGGGTATGATGTCATTCGGACTGAACAATGTATCCCTCATTTGCGATCGACTGTAAAATTCAATGCGTCAACGAGGTAAAAAAAAGAGGCTAGCTTTGTGAGCTAACCTCTTGATTTCTTTAGTGGTGCCCAGGGACGGAATCGAACCGCCGACACGAGGATTTTCAATCCTCTGCTCTACCGACTGAGCTACCTGGGCAAACAGACGCTCCTTATAACTTTCAAAACTGTTGCTTGTCAATATAAAAAATGTGATCTGTATTATTTTGTTGCTTTACGTTGCATTTTTATCGGCACATAGTTGCAGAAGGGTTCCTCTTCCATGTAGTCGCCGTGAACAGCGTCGGCCCGTGCGCGGCAGCCTCCGCAGACATTCAGGTATTCGCATTGTCCGCATTTGCCCTTATAGGACTTGAAGTCTCTCAGGTTTTTAAATATCTCCGAATTTTCCCAGATTTCGCGGAATGGTGTCTCTTTGACATTCCCGGCGGTGCGGTGGAAATACGAGCAGGGCTTCACGTTGCCGAAACAGTCAATCAGGCAGATGGTCTGGGCAGCAATGCAGCCTTTGCCGCCGCCGGTGGAAAAGGTGAGTGAGCGTCGCTCGAACTTGGTGCCCTCAGCTTTTGCCTTTTGTGGAACTATCCGGTAGTAGTGCGGTGCGCAGGTCGGGCGCATCAGGATGTCATCTTCGGTCTTTTCCTGCTGGTAGTGCCAGTCCAGGATTTCTTCGTAATCTTCCTTGGAGATCAGTTCGCTCATGATATCTTCGCCGCGACCGGTGGGGACAATCATGAACATGTACCAGGCGGTTGCTCCCAAGGATTTTGCCAGCTTGAAGGTGCTGGCGATGTCACTCTGATTGCGCTTGGTAAATGATGAGTTGATCAAAAACTTCTGGCCGTTTCTGCGGAATATTTCCGCTGCCCGGACGACCCCGTCAAATGAACCGGGGGACTGTCTGAAATTATCATGGATATCGGCGGTTGAGCCATCCAGGGAGAGCGAAACCATTTTAATATCGGCCCGCTTCATCTTTTGGCAGATTTCGTCGGTGACGAGCGAGCCGTTGGTTGCCATGCACATCCTCAGGCCGAGCGAAGTTCCGTATTCCGCCAGTTCGAAAATGTCAGGCCGCATCAGCGGTTCGCCTCCGGAGAGCACGACAACCGGTTTTGAGAAATCGGCGATGTCTTTTAACAGTTTCTTGCCTTCTTCTGTCGTAAAGTCGCCTTCGGAAGATGACATCTCCGATGAACAACGACAATGAACGCAGTTCAGATTACATCTTTGCGTGGTTTCCCATGCTACCCATTTTGGTATGAATTCGGTGTTCATAATGCTCCTGTTTCCTCGGATAATACGCTCCGGCGGTTGCTGGAGATGCCGGTTGATCAAAAGCGTACCTGAATGGTTGTCTAAACTCAAGTGTATATTGCTGCAGCTCTTTATATGCGCATTTGCAGCCTACAAACAAGCGCTTGCATTCAATCTTGACGTATAGTAGTATGACGCTCCCGCCGCTGTCAGCGGCGTTTTGCATGCAATAATCATTTCAAGGAGCATTAACTTATGTTGGACATTATTCGCAAGCAGAAAGAGTCGATTGTTATAAAGCTTGTTTTTATAATAATAGTCCTCTCCTTTATCGGAACAATTTTTCTTGTATGGGGCAAGGGGAGTGACGGCATGGGCGGTTCGGGCAGTTATGCCGCCAAGGTGAACGGCTCAAAGATTACTCTGGAGCAGTATCAGAATGCTTATCAACGCATCAGGAACATGTACCAGCAGATTTACGGCCAGTCTATTCCTCCCGAGATGGAAAAGATGCTTGGTCTCAAAAAGGTTGCACTTGACGGGCTGATCGACAACCTGCTGGTCGCCAGGGAAGCCAAGTCATTGGGCATAAAGGTTTCAAAAGAGGAGGTTTCCAGTTCAATCGAGACTACTCCGATGTTCCAGAAAGACGGCAAATTCAATTTTGAGCAATATCAGCAAATTCTGAAGTCAAACCGCATGACGGCCAAGGAGTTCGAAGAGGGGCAGGAAGCTGAATTAATACTCAAGAAGACCCGTCAGTCGATTAAAGATAAGGCCACGGTCAGCGATGCCGATGCCCTGGCCCAGTTCAAAAAGAACAACGACAGGATTGAACTGGAGTACCTGGCCTACTCACCTTCCGACGTGATGGCTGAAGTCAAGCTGAGTGAAGCGGAGCTGAGCGATTATCTGCAGAAAAAACAGAACGATTTTAAAACGCAGGAAAAGGTAGCGCTTTCCTATGTTCTGATGGACGTATCTTCACAGGTTGCGAAGACTACTGTTTCAGAAGAAGAAATCCAAACATACTATCAGAAGAATATCGACCGCTGGCAGGGCAAGGACGGCATCATGCCGTTGAATGAAGTCAAGGAAAAGGTTCGCTTGGAAGCCGTCAGGCAGAAGGCGGCCAAGCAGGCTTTTGAGTTGACGGCTGATACACTCTATAAGAACATTAAATCCGGTGACCTGAATATAGTGGCTGGTAGCCTGGGCCTCAAAATTCAGGAGACACCGCTCTTCTCGGCCAATGCTCCGGTTGCTGCGTTGGCCGGCGAAGCTGCCGTGATCAAAAAAGCACTTGAGCTGAAACAGGGCGAGCTTGGCGGGCCGGTTGAGACTGCAAAGGGTATTTATATTCTGAAGGCCAAGGAACGCAAGGCTGCGACAGTTCCGGCGTTATCTGAAATAAAGGCGGCTGTAGAGGAAAAGGCCAAGGTTGCCAAGTCGATTGAACTTGCCAAGCAGAAAGCTGAAGAGGCTGCCAAGCAGTTGTCGGCAAAAGCCAGCCTCAAGACCCAGACCACCGGAAGCTTCGGATATTCCGCAAAAGGTGAAATTCCGTCGATCGGGGTTTCTCCTGAAATGGTGGAAGCGGTTTTCAAGCTGACCGCATCGCAAGCCCCCGCCACTCCTTTCAAGATCGGCAATCGCTGGTATGCGGTTCGGCTGAAAAGCCGGCAGGAAGCTCCGCAGACTGATTTTGAAAAAACAAAAGAGGAATTGAAGAAAAGCATGCTTCCCAAAAAGCAGGAGGATGCTCTTGCCGCCTGGACCAAGGAGTTGCGTGAAAAAGCCAAGATCGAGATCAATAAGGCGCTGGTCGCCGAAAAATAGGAGAGAGTTATGTCACAGCTCGTTATGCAGACTGATTTTCCCGGTTTAAAACTGATAACCCGCGGCAAGGTTCGAGATATCTACGACCTGGGAGAAACCTTGCTTTTGGTAACCTCCGACCGCATTTCGGCCTTCGATGTCATCATGAACGAGCCGATTCCGGACAAGGGTTTTGTGCTGACCCAGATTTCGGCCTTCTGGTTCCGCCAGATGGAGGACATCGTCAAGAACCATATCATTTCCACCGATGTGGCCGATTTTCCTGCCGCCTGCCAGCCGTATGCCGAAGTGCTTAAAGGCCGTTCGATGCTGGTGAAGAAAGCGAAACCGCTGCCGGTGGAATGTATCGTGCGTGGTTACGTATCCGGTTCCGGCTGGAAGGATTACAAGGCTAGCGGTTCAATCAGCGGCATTCAGCTTCCGGCCGGCCTCAAGGAATCTGACCGTTTGCCTGAGCCGATCTTTACCCCGTCGACAAAGGCCGATCTGGGGGAGCACGACGAAACGATTTCGTTTGATAAAATGGTTGAGATTTGTGGTCGCGAACTGGCTGAAAAGGCACGTGACTATACCATCAAGATCTACTGCCGTGCCCGCGACCTGGCCGACAAAAAGGGTATCATCATTGCGGATACAAAATTTGAGTTCGGTATTTATGATGGCGAGCTGATTATTATCGACGAATGCATGACACCGGATTCCAGCCGTTTCTGGCTGAAGGACCAGTATCAACCGGGCGGTGCCCAGCCAAGCTTCGACAAGCAGTTCCTGCGTGATTATCTGGAAACGCTTGATTGGGGCAAGACCGCTCCGGCCCCGCCGCTGCCGGCGCACATACTTGAGAAAACCGCCGAGAAATACCGTGAAGCTCTCTTTCGTATAGCCGGTATCTCCGTCTGAAGGTTCGATGGATGATCATGACGAAGGGCGGCTCACAAAGTGAACCGCCCTTTTTTTGGGGGTAAGCCGGAAGTGGTCGTTTTGTTGCATGATATGCTTTGACTAATGCATTCATATTTATAATATGGGATTAATACTTGACTGTCTGTAATTGTACGGTAAACTGTCGCTGTTAAAATACTATCCAAAAAACAGCAGGAGAATTGTGACATGAAACTTGAAGAAATCAAAGAAATCGCCAAACAGCACAATATCAAAGTTGGAAAGCTCAAAAAAGCCGAGCTGATCAGGGCTATTCAGCAGGCTGAAGGCAACGAGGTCTGTTTTGAAACCGGAAAGTCTGCCGACTGCGGTCAGCCAGATTGCCTGTGGCGCAGTGACTGCGACTGACAGTTGCGGGTAAGGTAGCAGGATAATTTAAAGCGGGGGAGTGTTACGCCTCCGCTTTTTTGCATTTCCGGTCTTTAAATCTTTCAAGGGCTGCCTGACTTGAGAAATGATCCCAGCTCCTTGTCGACTTTGGAAATATGGTTCAAGAGCCATTTCAAAAGCAGGTTGTTGGTTTCAATTACATTATGGATTGAAAAGCCGTCTTTATCAGTTTCTTTACGCAGTTCCCTTATTCTTTCCACAAAATAGGCATGCTGGGCGCGATGTTCTTGATAGCCGGGAAAATGGTGAAGCTTCTGAATTGCTTCTTCATCCTTGAAATGCGTAATTACATATTCTTCAAGAAACGACAACAGCTTCTTCAACTCTTCGGTCCCTTTACCATGTTCGCAGGCATTTAGAAGCCTGTCAAAACGCTGCAACAGTTCCTTGTGCTGATTGTCGATTACCTCAACTCCTATTGCTAGAGAATCTCTCCACTGAATCCCCATGACGTACTCCTTCGGTTATTGGTCCTTTTTTTCGGTTTTTTTGGCGACCGTTTTCTTTCCTGCTTTTGCTTTCCCGGACTGCTCCTTAAGCCGTTCCGCCATGATACGCAAGCGCTCGTCGGCCAGCTGGAACACGGAACCTTTGGTGAATTTTCCATTTTTTGCGCGTACTCCAGCTTTGATGCCGGTCAGTACTTCGACGCCCTGTTCGATTGTTTCGATGCTCCAGATATGAAATTGTCCTGAACTGACCGCCTGAAGGACATCTTCGTGCAGCATCAGATGGCGCTCGTTGGACTTGGGAATCATGACCCCCTGTTCACCGGTCAGGCCCTGGGCGCGGCAGACGGCAAAGAAACCTTCGATCTTATGATTTACCCCGCCGATTGGTTGTACTACGCCGCGCTGGTTGACGCTGCCGGTGACCGCAATGCCCTGTTTAATGGGTACCCCTGAAAGAGAGGATAAAAGGGCGTACAATTCGGTTGAAGAAGCGCTGTCACCTTCGATGCCGTCATAGGACTGCTCGAAACAGACTGAAGCTGACAGTGACAAAGGCCGCTCGGTAGCAAAGGTGGCCCCCAGGAAGCCGGTCAGGATCAATACACCCTTGTCGTGGATCGGACCGGATAGTTTTACTTCGCGCTCGATATTGACCATCCCGGCCTGGCCGGTATAGACGCTGGCCGTGATGCGGGTTGGCCTTCCGAAGGTGTGGTCACCGAGACCGATGACCGACAATCCGTTGATCTGGCCGACAACGGAACCGGAGGTGTCCACCATGATGGTGCCGTCCTCATACAACTCCTGCATCCGTTCTTCGATGCGATTGACGCGATAAAGGCTCTCCTCGGCTGCCGCCCGTACGTCGTCCCCTTCGATCACCGTGCGGCCGTTCTTGCTGGCCCAGAAACTTATCTCACGGATAAAATCGGCAATCTCCATGAATTGGGATGAAAGCTTGTTCTGGTCGTCCGCCATGCGGGCCGTGTGCTCCAAAAGGGCCGCCACGCCGGTCTTGTGGAACGGAAGCAATCCCTCGGTACGGCAGTGGCTGGCTACAAACAGCGAGTAATCATGCATGATTTCGGGAGTGCGTGCCACCCGGCTGTCGAATTCGGCCTTGACCTTGAAAAACTTCCGGTAATCCGGATCAAGGTGGAAAAGCAGGTAATAGATCCAGGGGGTGCCGATCAGAACAATCTTCGACCTCATCTGCACCGGTTCCGGCTTGAGCGAGACCATCGTCATGAAGCGATACTGCTCCAGCACATCTTCAATCCTGATCTCATTGTTGCGTATGCAGCGCTTGAGCGAGTCCCACACGAACGGATTCATCAGGACTTCGCGGGCATCGATCACCAGATAACCGCCATTGGCCTTGTGCAGGGCACCGGCGCGTATCATGCTGAAATCGGTCACCGCGACGCCGCCGTACTGCATGACATGTTCAATGCGGCCGAACAGGTTGTTGTAAGTCGGGTTTGACTCGAAAACCACCGGCGCGCCTTCGGTATCTTTGTTGTCGACCAGAACATTGACCTGATAGCGGTCGAAAGTCGGCTCCTGGCGCGGCATTTTGATTCCCGGAATCTGCGGTTGGGGGGACTGTGGTTTGAAATCGTCCAGAGTGTTGAGGATATCCTCCTGAACCGACTCCAGATAAGCAAGGACCTTCTGCAGGTCGGCATATTTCTCCCGCAGCGGATCGAGGCGATGCCCCAGGCAGGACAGGCCCAGCTCCCGGTCTGCCAGGGAGAGCGCATCCTTGGTAAGCTTTTCCTGCTCGCGGACCTGGCGTAATACCTCGTTGAGGCGCTCTGTCAGCTCCTTACCCTGCTTTTCCAGTTTCTGGCGTCTTTTTTCGTTCAGGGCGTCATACTCTTCCTGGGTATAGTTGCGTCCTGACTTCTGCGGAACGATTACAAGCCCGGAAACTGTTCTCTGAAGCGCAAAACCAACCTTTTCGGCGGCTTTTTCAAGATCCTGAAAGAGATTGTTGGTCGCGGCCTGGTAGCTTTCAAGCAGTTCAGCCCGTCTGCTCTCGTATTCGCTGCTCTCGAGCGCTTTGGGAATGTCCTTGCGAAAAGCTTCTATCAACTCTTTCATGTCGGTTGACAGTTCGCTGCCCATGCCGGCCGGGAGATCCAGGGAAATGGCAGAGTCGTTGTCTTTAAAGTTGTTGACGTAAACCCAGTCATGGGGTTTCGGTTCGTTTTTGGCCCTCTTGCTGAGGATGCTGGCGATGGTGGTGGTGCGGCCCGTTCCGGTTTCGCCGGAGATGTACAGATTGAAGCCCGGGGCATCAACGCCCAGGCCGAAATCAATTGATCGAAGAGCCCGCTTCTGACCGATTGCGTCGTTAAAATCAGGCAGATCCCCGGTCGTTTCAAAACCGAGCAGTTCCGGATCGCAATTCCAGCGCAGTTTGTTTAAAGGTACCAGGCAGCTGTTGGAAGACATTAGAAGCTCCTTCGAATCATGAGTGAATGCGGCATTGTGTGGAGCAGCTAAAGATATGTCAAGCCGAAATTGCCGACAAGGACGATATGGCGGCGGATACCGCCGCTCTGATATCTTCCCGCTCCGGCAGCCGGGATGCCAGGGCGGGGATATATCCGCGTTCCAGCAGGATTTTGCGGGCGGTTGCACAGGTCAGGTCATAGGCCCATGATATCTGCAGCAGTCTGAAGTCATTGAGCGTCCGGACGCTGTCCAGGTGTACGATAGATCCGCCGGCCAGCGTTTTTACACATGTATCCGAAACATCGCCCGGCAGATCGGCAAAACCTAGGGTTGCGGCAGAAGCCCTTTCATGGGGGGGCTGGTCCTGGAGCTCAACGAACACCCGCCAGATATCGATCTTGTCTGCGTCGCGAATCAGTTTGATGAAGAGCCCGGATGGCGAACGGAATTTTTTGGGCAGTTCCAGCAGATTGTGAAAGCGGACCGCCTCTTCGATCAGCAACCGTTCGCCGTCGTCGAGTCCGGCCAGCAGCTTTTCCTTGCGGATCACATCAATCGCCAGCCTTGCGTGGTTATCAGACTCACTGTCACGGAATGTCCGCCAGCGCTGATACTGCGGAAAACGTCCCACGTCATGCAGCAGCGCGACCGCTTGCGCGATGCGTGCCTCTTCCGGCGAAAGCATTTCACCTTTGCACAGCAGTGCCATGGCTTCGCAGACCTTGCGGGTATGAACTATTTTGAGACGTATATTTCCGGCGCCTTCCGGATCGGTGTCAAGATACGGCTCGACATAGCCGTCGAACCACCTGTAAAGCTTATCCAGCTGTGATTGATCCATAAAACGAGCGCGCTCCATCGGCATTGAAATTGCCCGCATAATACTGTACCCTGCCGCGAAGTCAATCACTCACATGAGGAAACCGATGCAGCTGTCGTTTATCGATATTCCCGACACCAAAATGAATCCGGAGAAAAGGGCTGCCGAACTTCGCCGCCTGATCATTCATCACAGTCAGCGTTATTACCAGCTTGACGCACCCGAGATCAGCGACGCCGAGTATGATGCTATTTTCAGAGAGCTGGCGGAACTGGAGCAGCGGTATCCCGAACTGGCTTCTGCCGAATCCCCCACTCAGCGGGTCGGCTCTGCCCCGGTAGATAAATTCGGTACGGTCAGGCACCGCTTGCCGATGCTTTCGCTTGAAAACGCCACCAATGAAGAGGAAATCAGGCAAAAGCTCGATGTCCGCGTCAGAAACGAGCTGGGGCTGACGGAGAGCGAAATGCTCGAATATATGTGCGAACCCAAGATGGACGGCCTTGCGGTAGAGCTGGTATACGAGCATGGCGTGCTGACGGGGGCATCGACCCGTGGTGACGGCATTACCGGTGAAGACGTTACCGGCAATATCCGTACATTGCGCTGCCTGCCGTTGCGTTTGATCGCCGAAAACGTCCCGTCGCTACTGGAGGTGCGAGGCGAAGTTTACCTGTCGCTGGCCGCCTTTCAGAAGATAAACCGCGATAAGGAGGAAAACGGAGAGCCGCCCTTTGCAAATCCCCGCAATGCCGCCGCCGGATCTCTGCGGCAGCTTGATCCCAGAATAACGGCGCGTCGGCCGCTTGCGATCTTCTGTTACGCTCCCGGCCGTGTGGAAGGAGCCTCCTTTTCATCGCAACAGGAGTTTCTGGATGCGGCAGCCGGGTGGGGGCTTCCGGTGAATCCGCTGACAAGGAGGGTTTCCGGTATTGAAGGCGCGGTAGATTATTACCGGGAAATGCAGGCACAGCGCGATTCGCTCCCCTACGAAATTGACGGGACGGTCGTCAAAATCGATTCATATCAGTTGCAGCGGGAACTGGGCGAAAAAAGCCGATCTCCGGTTTGGGCCATCGCTTGCAAATTCCCGCCGCGGCAGGCTGAAACGGTGCTTGAAGACATTCTGCTTTCTGTCGGCAGAACCGGGGTCGTAACTCCGGTGGCACAACTCAGGCCGGTCGACATCTCCGGTGTCACGGTCGCCCGCGCAACACTGCATAACTGGGACGAGATTGCAGTCAAGGATATCCGTATCGGGGATACCGTGGTGGTGGAGCGGGCCGGTGATGTCATTCCGGCGGTCGTCAAGGTTCTTGAACAGTATCGCACCGGGGCGGAACGCAGCCTGCCACCGCCGCAAAAATGCCCGGAATGCGGTTCGGATGTCGTTCGGATCGCCGATGAGGTAGCACTGCGCTGCATGGGGCTTTCCTGCCCCCCCCAGATTCGGGAGTCCATCAAGCACTTTGCTTCCCGTGGAGCAATGGATATCGAAGGACTGGGCGACAAGTTCGTCGAGCAGCTGCTTGGGCTGGGGCTTGTCCACAACGTGGCCGATATATATCTGCTGAAAAAGGATGATTTCATGCGTTTCGAGCGCATGGGAGACAAGCTCGCCTCCAACCTGCTGGCGGCGATTGAGGCCAGCAAGCATCGCGAACTTTATCGTTTTATCCATGCGCTCGGCATCAGGCATGTTGGAGAGCGGACCGCCAAGGCATTGGCCCAGGCCTTTGGCAGTCTTGACAACCTGGAAAAGGCGCCCCTGGAGGAATTGACCAGTATCCGCGATATCGGATTAACTGTTGCGCAGAGCATCCGCAAATTCTTTGACAGCAGTGAAAATCTGTCTGTGATCAGGCGGATGCTTGATGCGGGAGTGACACCGACCGTAACCACCAAGAAAGTCGGCGGAATATTCAGCGGGAAGAGTTTCGTTTTTACCGGAACCCTGACCCGTTTCAGCCGCGACGAAGCAAGAAAACTGGTGGAGGATCAAGGTGGAAATGTGGTAGGTTCCGTGTCGAAAAAGACCGACTACGTTGTGGCTGGTGAAGAAGCGGGCAGCAAGCTGGCCAAAGCGAAAGGTTTGGGTGTAACCGTGCTTGGCGAGGACGAATTTCTGGCTTTGGTGGAAGCGCCGCGATGAAAGGAATCTGACGTGGATAAAGTTTCAATGATGATAAATGCCCGTAAGCTTTTCAAGGAAATCAGTGATCTTCCGACCATTCCCACCATCGTATCCAAAGTCATCTCTCTTCTGGACAACCAGGAAGCCGAGCCTGACGATGTTGCCGATCTGATCCTTTCCGACCAGGTCCTGGCGGCCAGGGTCATACGAGTCGTCAATTCGCCGCTCTACCACGCCAACAGCGAGATCAGTTCGGTCAAGCGAGCCCTGTTGTACCTGGGTTTCAAAAGCGTACGCGAAATGATCCTTACAAGCTATTTTATTGACGGATTCAAGCAGAAAGAGCAGCCGTTCGACATCAATACTTTTTGGATTCATTCGTTCAGCGTGGGCGCCATATCATGCCGTATTGCCGCAATGGTCGGTTACATCGATGTGGAAAAAGCTTATCTGGTGGGCATTATCCACGATATCGGAAAAGTGTTTCTCGGGCATTACTGCAAGGAGGATTACGGCCGCATGCTGGCTGGAATCAGCAATACCAGCCACACAACCTACGAAGCCGAGTATGAATTCTTCGGCACTTCACATTGCGAGGTCGGTCTCTGTCTGGCACAACGCTGGAACTTTCCTTCGTCGTACTGCGATGTGATCTCCCATCATCATGCTTCAGAGATGGCCACCGAGGACAAAATGCTGACCGCGATTGTTTCGTTGGCCGATTTTTTCTGCCTTTCGCATGTCACCTCCGGCAGCCTGGCACAGGCCAGCATTCCGGGTAAATCCGAAGAAAACGCCTGGAGTACGCTCAAACAGTTGTCCGTAAAACCGATTGCATCAGGGCTGGAGCACTTCCTGTCCGAGCTGTTCGATGATTATGAAGAGGTCAGCCGAGAGGTTGATTTGCTTTTTGATTCCATGATTGCCTGATACCAAGCTGCAATCAAACGAAGATACCGGAGGAGTTTCAATGTCAGAACAGACACCCGTAACCTGTTCCAAGTGCAGCACGGTATGGCAGAACCGCGGCACCACCAACTGCTGGAGCGGTGATCCGGCCCAGGCGCCGCCCAAGCCGGGCAATTGCCCCTCCGACAAATATGAAGACGTGGTGCGCAGCTCGTTGGAAGAGTATGCCGGGGAGGGTGAAGATGCCCGAATAGCCTTTGTGGCTGCCAGGGTCGAAGGTCTCTGCTACCAGCCGGTGCCCGGCAGCGATGCCGTCAACGCCCGCTGGACAAGGGTGGAGGACACGATCGCCTTTGCAAAGCTGATGGGCTACACCAGGATCGGCATTGCGACCTGCATCGGACTGCTGGACGAATCGGAGCGGCTGTCACTGATTCTTAAAGCTCAGGGATTTGAGCCGTTAAGCGTCTGCTGCAAGGCCGGCAGCATCGACAAGCTGGAATTGGGGTTGGCGGAATCCGATAAAGTCAGGCCGGGTACTTTCGAACCGGCCTGCAACCCGATCGCTCAGGCTGAAATCTGCAACCGGCTTGCTACCGACATGAATATCATCGTGGGGCTTTGCGTCGGGCATGACATGCTTTTCAACAAACACTCCAAAGCGCCGGTAACGACCCTGGTGGTGAAGGACCGTGTTACCGGGCATAATCCGGTTGCCGTGCTGTATGGGCAGAACTTTTATTTCAAGCGGCTGCAGAAGCAGCAGGTGCTGACCGGTAACGAATAGCATCGGTTTCTGGAACGTAACTATACATTGTTGTAAACAGTAATCTCAATCCTGCACGGCTTAGGCATACCGGCGGCGGGGGCTTTTTTCCGTTGACCGGGTGCTGCCTTTGGGTACTCCGTTTCAGTTTTGTTTTGAGTACCTGTCATCATAAATGCAGGAAGAGGCTATTTTCCGAACCTGCACTCGAAAAAATAGCCTCTCACTTTATACATTTCTGTGCTGAAAGTACGCTATGCGACTCGCACCTCAAGGTGTTTGCCCAAAGCAAGGGCAATGTTGCGAAGAGTCGAAAGTCGGATGTCGTCGGCATGATTTTCTATTCGTGAGATCGCAGACTTTTGTGTGTGAATACGCATAGCTAGCTCTTCCTGGGTTATACCTGCCTGCTCTCGCGCCTGTCGGAGCATTGCACCAATTTTGAATTCTTCGTATCCGGTGTCGAATGATTCAGTAAACTCCGTAGACAGTTTTTTCCTTTTTTCAATATAGCGATCAAGATCATCCATTATTTATTACCTCCCTGCCTGGTGTTCGCGTTTTCTGGATTCAGCAAGTTCTATCTCACGTCGAGGCGTCTTTTGTGTCTTTTTCTGAAAACCGTTGGTAAGAATAACAAGGCGGTCACCTTCAATAAAACCGAGAAGTCGAAAGATATTGCCGCCTATTTGCACTCTCACTTCCCATATATCGTCGGTATTCACCAGTTTTGTGAAATATTGAGCCGGCACGGGATTGAGCTCTCTTACCAACTTCATAACCCACAATACTTTTTTAATTTGGGCGTCGGAAAGCGTGTCGAGGAACTCTTCAACAGGTGAAACACCAGTGACCGTTTTGTAAAAGTCTATTCGTCTCACGCACTGTATGTTAACATATTAGTGAACTCAGTCAAGATTTTTGATAAATCGACGGGGCTTTTCCCTGCTGACGGTTGCTGCCGTTAGATAGCTGTTGCTTGAATGTCGATCGATTCCAGATACAGTTTCATTGGGCGCCTCTTGAAGTTCGAGATTGATCTCTTTAACAAGCATTTCAGGAAGTTGTTGCTTCACGCTGTGTTGATCAGGAGGTGCCTTTTATATGATTATCAGGTCTTGAAATATCACTTTTAGCCCTTTCACTTTTACTCCAATGCTGTCTCTCTGCGTACCAGGTGACCTTTACGATTCTGAAAGCGACTGTTTCTGCATCCGGAATTTCCGGCTGCAGACTGTTCATCTCCCCGAGAAGCGCAAACGCGCCGACTGTTTCAGATTCCCCGCTTTGTAGTAATCATCCGCCCAGCTGTCGTCAATTTCCAGCGGCCTGACTATTTTCAGCTTCAACAGCCTCGCGTAATAGCGGAAGCGATAGTGTTCATAAAAACGCAGGATCTCCAGGCCGTAACGATCGGCCAGATCCGTGTCATGGCGCATGATGAGGTAGTTCTCGTCATTGCGGTTACTGGCCGGTACGCTGAAATTATGGCTGCCGCTGATGACCACCGGCTGATCGCTGGTGAAATTGACCACCACGGCCTTGGTGTGCACCAGCAGATTGCCCCTCTGCCCCCTGAGGCCTTCCTTGATCCAGCCTTCGAGGCCGCTGGACAAAAGGGCGGTCGCCGTGAACTCGGCGGTCCGGTCGGCATGGAAACCGGTGATCCGGCTGGCGGTATTCTGAATGCCGTAGCGGAGCACGGAGTCATGGGGTGCCCCCAGCAGGGCGTCCAGGATCTCATCGGGGAGGCTGAAGGCCGTTGCGAACAGCAGATCCCTGTCGGCCCCATTGATGATCCTGATGAATTCCGCCAGATCTGTTTTTCCGGAGCGGGGCGAAAAACCGGCAAACAGTTTGGCGCCGGAATCAATCGGGTTGTTGGCATTGATCCACTTGCGCGTCTCGGGGACATCCGCCGGGTTTTGCCAGATGGTGTTGAACAGTTCCAGATAGCGTGATGCGACGGCCTTGTCGCTGGTGTCGTGTACGACGTTGGCCTGACGGTAAACGCCGTTTTCGGTGAAATTGGTGCTTCCGCAGAGCACGGCCTGCGGAAGATAACCGCCGGCGGAGCTTATCTTGCTGAGCACGATGAACTTGTCGTGGAAGATGGCGGTGGTGACCCTGGCGCGCTTGCTGTCAGGCGGAATATTCTTCAGTCCGGCCTCGTTCTGGGTCGTCTGCTCGTCGCCGGTCTTGGAATGATAGAGCACCCGCAACTTGACGCCACGTTGTTGGGCCGCGTTAACCGCGTCGATGATGGTTCCGAGTTCGTACTCATAAATGGCCAGATCCAGTGCCCATCCAGCGTTTACGGCGCGGCCGATGAAATTGACGATGCGTCCCAAAAGCCCGTTTTCAAGCCAGTCGCGCGGGGCAGCCGGCCATTCATCGATCGGTAATTGCTGGTTGTCGCCCAGCAGCTTGTCCAGTTCTGGGAATTTGTGCCCGAAGGACTGGCTGGCCGCTACTGCGCGGTTGAAGATTACGTGGTGATCCTTTGGCTTGCCGTCGTCGGCGGTAACCTGAACCTCCAGCGCCTCGTCGAGGGTCGGTTTGTCGGGAGTGCCGTAAACTGGATGAACGCGGTATTTGCAGACGGTGCCCGGTTCGATGCTGTAGTCTGCCCAGCGGAATTTCTGAATCGGAGCCAGGTTGCTGGGGGTGGCATTCCACTTGGGCAATATGTGTGCCTTGCCTGGAAAAGTCAGGCTGTTAAGCAGCCACTGCCAGGGTTTATTGTTTTCCTTCTGCTTGATGGCGAAGCCCAAAAGTCCCGGCTTGCGGGCTTCGTCAAGATCGAAGGCCAGCAATACTCCTTTCGTGCCGGCATAGGCTTTTACCCGGAATGTATCCTGGTTGTCTGGCTTGAGTATTCGCATTACTGACTCCTTCGCATCGTCGGAATTGAATAATTCCAATTCCAAATCAAAGCGCTATCCTCGTTGGCTCGTCTTCGGCACCTCAACGTACCAATAGTACGCCTCGGCGCCTCAATCCTCGCCGCCTTGATTTCATCTTTGATTTGGAATTGGTATAAGGGTCACTACGGCATCACTTCGGGCCGGCCGCCTCGCGCTCCGCCCGTGCGGCCTGATTTCCCTTGCGCACCCACATGTAGACGTCACTGAAATGCAGATCCGAAAGTTCCTCGGGCGGCTTGACATTGGGCTCCAACGGGTGAATCTGCATATGGTCCTTGCCCTTGTCCTTCAGCGCGGTCTGCCACTCCCAGGTCACCCATTTTGATTCTTTGGCGTGCTCGGACCAGAACAGCAGAAACAGGTCCCGTTTTATTATTTCTTCATCCAGCTGGGGCTTCCACTGTTCACCCGGAGTCAGGTCGAGGCAGTCCAGGAAGATGTCCAGGCCGGCGGCGATCCGCACCGCCGCGACCCGATCCAGAACCCGGTCCCGGTCGGCCGAGGAGTAGGAGGCGAAGGCGGTGCGGGCCGGCTCTGCCGTCGTGGTGGCGGTTTGCACCTTTTTCCTGGGTTTGGCGGTTATCTCCAGCTCCAGCCGCAGGCGGGCGACGATAATCCCCTCGATGGCCACGTCGAACTTGAGCTGGATTGTTTCTTCCTCTGCGTCTTGCGCCACCGTCACATCGAAATCCAGCAGCGAGCGGCCGCCATTCCAGGTGAAGGACTGCTCGGCAGGATCGACGGTCAGACCGCGGCCGGAGAGGCGCACAGTGACGAGCGTGCCCGCTTTCCAGCGGCACTCCTGGATGCCCAGCACAGTTTCGGCCGAGGGGGCCAGCTTGGCCAGCAGCTCGCGGACCTCCTGCTCAAGCGCCTTTTCGTAGGCCACGAAGCGGGCGGTGAACCCGCCGCCCGGTTTGGCCTGTCCGGGGGCCGAGGCACCCAGCTGCACCGGCTGCGGTTCTGCCTCTGCTCCGTATAGGGTGCCGGACATTTTAGGGACAAGCGTTGCCGGCGGTTCGGCGCCGGAAGTGAATTGTTGCTGTTGCTGCTGTTGCTCGCCCCTTGAAGGGGCAGGCGGTGGGGCGCTGCGCTTCAATCGAAGCGGGAAGCTGGGCTCAGCTGCGGCTGCCGGTTTCGGCTGCGGCTTGGCGTTCCTGCCTTCGGTGTTCTCAGCGGTTTCAGCCGCCTGCCTGATTTCCTTCAGGGCCCCAATCAGCTGTCGCCGCCGGTCGTTTTCCGGCGCCGAGGCCAGTGTGTTTTCCAGGAAGTCCAGATGATCGAGTACCGATGAAAATTCCCGGGGCGACCCCACGTTATTGGCCTTGGCGTAGTCGGCGATGATCTCGCCGGTGTAGTCCGAAAGATCTCCGGCGGTCAGGTGCCCCAGCAGCAGGCAGTCAATCGGCGCGGCGGTGTTCCAGAAGTTCGGATTCTTCCGGTTGTCATCCTCCGCCAGCGCTTTGGCCCGGTCGAGGGAGAGGTAAAAATCGGTGGCGAGTTGCTCGTTATCATCGATCAGGCTGGTCAGCGCCTGGCCGGTCAGGCAGTTGACCAGCGGATAAAAGTCAGGTTTTCCTCGTTCGGCCCCCAGATTGTAGGCCTTGCAGTAATGCTCCGCCATGGATCTGATGGCCGCCTGTTTCTCGTCGCTCCCCGCCGCAATCATCGCCCTCCGCTTGGCGACGCTTCCCAGCAGTGAAACCCGTTCGCCGGTCTCGCCGATGGCTCGGTTCAACTCGATCAGTTTTTCCTCCGCTTCCCTGACGAGTCCGAGAGCCTTGTCCGGGTCGCTGCCGGCCAGCTCCTGGGCCCAGCGCGACTGCAGATTCCAGATCTGTTCAGCAGCCCTGATCGGTGCTATGGCCCTGTCGTCGGCAATGGCCTTTTTATAATGGCCGACCGCTTCCTCGAACTGCCTCAGTTCGCCGCAGGCCTGTCCCATGGCGGCCTGCAGGGCGCCGGAAGCCAGCCATGCCGGCGGGACGTTCTGCTCGATATTTTTGATGGCCTTCCGGTATGCAGTAATTGCCGGACCTCGGGCGGTTTTTGCCGCCGCAGCAATGTTCTCCAGGTCAACGATCGCTTCCGAGATGGCGGCATATGTCGTCTTGCGCCCCCTGGCAGGCCGGGATGATTCCCCTTTGCCGAGGGTGAAGTCCGGGTCCCCGTAACACTGGTAAGCGCCCCAGGTGTTGACATCGGGATGGGCGACGTAGGTGGCGTTGCGCGCCGTAAGGACTGCGTAGCCGAAGGGCGCTCCCCCCAGCAGTTCCTGATAGAAGGTGGCTGCAAACAGTGCCGCCGCGTCGTCCTGTACCGCCCAGCCGGCGGCCACGACACAACGCACTCCCATCTTGATCAGCTCGGTGGCCAGGTTGGCGGCCAGGTCCGCGGGCTGGTTGCGGGGCGGTTTGTTGTCGTCGATGTGCCCCAGGTGACAGCAGTTCACAAAGACCAGTTGCGGCACCGCGCGCATCTGCCGGATCTGGGCGGCGGTCAGGAACTGGTTGTCGCCGATGACCATGCCGCTGATCGGGGCCCCGTTTGTATTCTGTCCGCAACTGCCGCATGCCTCCGGAGGATGGTATTCGAACACGCCGTGCCCGGCCAGGTGGATAATCTGGTAGTCCCGGGCGAAGAGTTCCTTCAGGATGTCCGGTCCTTCCGCATCGGCGCCGATCAGATTTGTGGGAGCATAGTCCGCGTTTTTGAGCGCCTTGACCACCTCCCGGGCCTCCTGTTCGGCACTGGGAAGGTTTGTGAAGGGGGTCGGCGGATTGCCTATCACCAGCGCGGATTTATCACGTGCCATTACCACCCGCTCGCGGAATCTTTCCACCAGCAGCTGCCGCAGCATGCCGGCTTGCACCGCCAGCGGTTTTTCGGCATGGACGGAACTGTCTCCCCGGCGTCGTTCCTGCATCATCTCCCACGGATAGCGGGCGGCGGCATCGTTAAGCACCAGCACCACATCGCGGCGGTCGGGGGCATACTCCTTCAGCTCGTTGGGAATCAGCATCTCGAACAGCGTGATGGCCACCCCTTCGTTGCTGGCGGTGGTCTCCGACATCTCTTCGATGAAGCGGTCGGCCAGGTTCCGCTGGGACTGCAACAGGTAGACCTCGGCCCGGGCCCGGTCGGTCAGAAGGTTGAAGGAGAGCCGTGCTTCCTTGTCCTCCGTGATCTGCAGCCGTTGCCACCAGGGGTCGTCCTCCGAGAAACTGGCACGGCGCATACCCCCCTCCAGCGGAAGCACCAGCGGGTCGGAATCGATCGCAAAGGCGCGCGATATTTCCGGGGCGCCGCGCAGGTTAGCCAGGGTCCGTGCCGCGTGGATGGCGCGATCCTCGTAGAGTTCCACAAACTCCAACTCTTCGATGCGGGCACAGTCGCTTCGTCCGGATTCCTCGATGTAACGGTTGGCATCGATCACGCCTCTCAGAATGGCGGTCACCGCATCCTGCACCGATATTCCGCCGGCGCCGGTGCCGACCAGCAGGACGCTGATGCCGGCGGAACCCGCCTTGCCGCTCTTTACCTGCGGGCATTCGGCCCGCGACAGCAAATAGGATCGCACTCCGCGGGAGACGGCCCGCAGCAGACGCCCAGGGGAGAGTTCTCCCACTCTGCCGAGACCGATCACGATGGCGCCGGCCGGTTTGCCGTCATTCTTTTGCAGGCGTTCCCAATCCGGGTTGAGAAAAATCTCGGCCGTGTCGTCGTCGCCGGGGTAAATTCTGAGGCGGTGCCGGGCGCTGAGGCGTCCGTCGAGTGCCTGATCCAGATATGCCTCGGCGCTGATGATCGTATCGCCTTTGTAGTGTCCCACCAGTACCGGGTGGCCGGCAAAGGCCAGGCTGCCGTGCCGGACGCTGACCTTGACCTTTGATTCCATCGGGCGGCGGCGGACTTTTCGGCCGCCCCCCAGCGCTGTTCGCGCCAGGTCTCCGAAGCCGGGATAGAGCGGTTCCCGCTCGACCGGCATATCGAACAGTTCCGTTTCGCCGAGGGCTTCGGGCGGTTTTGCCGGTAGACGGCTGGTTGTGCCGTGCCGAAGCAGGTCGCTGATGGCGTCAAAACCCTCTTCGGCGGCGGGCAGGTCGCCATGTTCGACCGGCAGGTACCAGGTTCTGATGCCGGCCGGTATGCCGCTTTCCCATGGGACCCGGCCGTCACCCCGCGGCGTGGCGTGGAAAACCAGCCGCCGTTCAGTTCCGGCTCCGTCAATGGTCAGGTCCAGCGGGGTGGCCGGCGCACAGCCGGCGATGTAAAACATCCGCTCCGGATCAAGCGGGGAGTTGGCCAGCAATTGCTGCCGGGACTTGGCTGTTGCCAGCGCCTGGGCGGCCGGTGGCTGCCAGCTGCCGCTTTCTTGGTCGGCGGCCGCCAGCGACTGCCAGGTTGCGGCATCGAAAAGATCCAGGCTTCCGGTTGCCGGCAGCATCTCCAGCAGGCCGGGGAACTGTGCGACGATGCCGATCAGCTCTTTCATGCCCCGGGTTGTGTCCAGCAGTGCCAGCCTGCGGATCAGGCTGTCGCGTCCCGTCAAAATGCGGGCTACCGCGTGGCAACCGCCGCTGGGGGTGCCGAGCATGATCAGCCGTGAATCGCTGCGAGCTTTGAACTGCTGCCAGAGCCCGGGGTGCTCTGCAATCATGGCCCGCGCCACCAGTCCGCCCATGGAGTGCGCCACAATGCTGACCGGTTGCCCGCTCGCTTCGGTCTCGTCCAGCGCCTTGGCGACAGCGGCGGCCAGGCGTTTGCCTTCCTCGAAGACCGAGAGGCGCCAGTCGTAGGGGAAAGGCTCCACCCGATGCGTGCCGGACAGGTGTTTGACCAGGTCGCCGTAGAACGACCAGAGCGGGGTTTCCGCTGTCACCAGGTTCGGCGTGCCGTAACTCAGCAACTGGAGCTTGCCCTGGGCAATATCGAGCGGGTCGAGCCAGATCCGGTTATCGTTGATGGCCAGATGGCTGCCCATGATTCCGGGCAGCACAAAGACCACCGGCAGCTTGTCTGCCGCGCCGCGCTGCTCATAGGGCGGGGTGCCGCTGTCGTTGTCGCGCACGGAGAAGGCTTCGAAACCGTCCTGTTCCGTGCCGCTTCTGGTGAGGGCCCGCGCCAAGCCTTCGGCACTGTCGACGTTGTCGAAATAGCTGAAGTGGTTCACATCGCCGCCGCGCCGGAAGATGAATCCGGCCCCTCCCAGCCGTTCGGCGCCGCCGAACATGGCATCGGTATTCACCACCAGGTCGTGGTCATCCTGGTAGAGCGGATCGGTCAGCAGTGTTCCGAGGGCGCTGACGACGCTTTCCCCTTCGATATCTCCGGAGATCACCCGCAGCTCGCCATCCAGCGTCACATCCGGGCGGTTGAGGAGCGCCACCAGCGGCGAGGAGGGGATCATCGCCTCGATGCCGGGCAGCACCGCCGGATCGGAGCGCTCCTTGGCAACGGCCATGATCAGTTCGCTGAAGATGTTGTAGAGGATGCCCCCCGGAGTCATCTTGAAGGGGCTGAACGAACCGAGCAGATTAAAGAGCAGCGACAGGTAGATGTCGAGGCGCCCCGAGGCGAGGGTTGTCCCACGGGCCGGGCAGGCGACGCGCACGAAACGGTCTACCCGGATACGCTTCTCCTTCAGCAGCGCGTTGAGTCGCCCCAGGTCGCCCCGTAGCAGATCCGGATCCCGTTCCGCAAAAAAACGGAGTGCCGCCTCGTCGAAGGGATCGTTTCCATTTCTCCCCGCGTGGCAGAGCAGTTCGCCAACCATGCCGCCCCGCGAGTGGGAAACCAGGTGCAGCCGTGCCTCCGGGGGCAGGCGTTCGACCAGTGCGATTGTATTGTGGATCGGGCTCTTGCTGAGGGATTCGTGTTCCAGGCCGAAGACGCGACCTTCGTAGGGGGCCAGAAGCTGGAGGCGCTGGGGGCGTCGTTTGTCGCTCCAGAGTTTGCCGAAGCTGCCGGCCGTGGATGAAGCGGTGCCATGCAGGAAGAGCAGGGAGGGGCGGTCGCCGGGTAGGCTGATGCTTCCGTCCGGCACCCGGCTCAGGGAAAGCTCCTCGTCGCCCGACAGGCGATAAAGGCCGGGGCCGCGCCATTCGCCGGAGGTCCCGAGAGTGTGCTCCTCCCAGGCGGCCGCAAACTTTTTTGCGGCAAACTCGGCCACATCGATATGGAAGAAGCGCAGCGTCTTGATGACGATCTTGCCGATGAAGCCGCGCGTTCCGCTTCGACCGGGCAGTGAGGCGGGCAGATCCAAAATCCCGTCCGCCGCGCGGCTGCCGGACAGACCCAGGACCTCACTCCTGAGACGATCCTGGGTGGTCCAGAATCGGGTGCCGTCATCCAGCTCCACTTCCACCACGTCATCCGGCCGGCTCTCGATGACCGGCGCCTCGGCGGCACCCTCCCGCGCCGTGCTGATCTGGAAGGTCTGGATCGAGCGGATGCTGAAGACGTCCTTGAGTTCGTCGGGAATCGCCGGAGCTGTTGCTGCGATTGTTTTGCCCGGAATGCGGAGCTTGATCGGGGTGGTGTCGGTGGCCATGGTGGTTTCCTCCTGGTTCTGTCGGTGTCACCCTCATAAACTCATTCAGGTGTTAAAATCTTTGCCATATCAAATATCGCAATGGTGGGCGCTTCTTCAGGGTCGGCGTATTCTATGATTGTGATAACGTTGATGGTGCCCCAGCCCGGATAGGTGATCATAAAATTGTTTTCAGGTCCGGTTTGAACGAGTTGAACCCTGAAACTGGGATGGGCCATGCGATAGGTTATGGCTGCAATTGAAGTTTTCCCGCCCCGGATCGAAGCTGGATCTGGAAAACACTTGAAGGTATATACTTCACGACCATCAGGATTTTTATACCCAAGGGCTTTGTAGGTGACCCTGAATCTGATGCTGTTGTTGAACAGCTCGGGATTAGACTGAGCCAGTTCGTCCAGATTCCGGAACGGTTCGTCCGAAAGAGCCGCCTTGATGACCTTGATGCTGTTCTTGATTTTATGGAGGCGTTGCTGGGCCAGCTTCTGTGATGTGACTGCCAGTTTCTGCGACTTGATCGCTTCTGTTCGTTGCTGGAAAGCGTAGAAGGTCAGGCCGGCCAGCAGAGTCATTACGCACAGGGCTGCTGTGGCGATGATGCGCATCCGCTTCGACTTCTCCCTGGAGTTTTCCAACTCCAGCTCTCTTGCTTTCTCTGCCAGTTCCAGGTCACGTTTTCTCTGCTCCTCGCTCCTGATCGCTTCCAGTGTCTGCTGCTCCACGTATCTGCGCCGCCAATTCAGGACCGCCGGAGCAAGCACGTCATGAAATATCTCGTAACTGGGCGGGATTCCGGGCTGGCTGGCGGAAGCGGCGATCGTACGCAGGATCCGGTTCTCCGAGAGGACTTTCACCACCGGGAGCACCTGTTCCGACAGCTCTCCAGCCCATTTGCCCAGATCATCAAGACGGCAGGCGATCTTTGTGCCGGAAGGGGTCACCAGACGGTCAAAAAAACCGGCGCACAGTTTCTGCTCAAGCGGCTCCAACTTCATCATCACATCATCCAGGTGGGTGTGGACGATTTCCTGAGCGCCGCCCAGTTTAAGCAAGGTGTCCAGGCGGAGCGATCTGGAATCATTGTTCAATTCCTCCTGCCAAAGACGGGTCAGAACCAGTTGCAGAAAGGGGGTTTCGATACTGATTTCATCCTCGATGTTCTGCGCTTGGCCGGCACCTGTCGACGGGGCCAGTGATACGTATCCCGAGCGGACCTGCTCGATGACCGCCTTGACCAGCCCGTCTTCAATCGTTACCGCCGTTTCCCCCTTTTCCAGGCGGTCGTTATAAGCCTGCAGCGGCTTGCGGATGGCATCCTCCGCTGCGGTTGCGTCGAGATGCTTCAACCGCAGCAGGTTTCCCATCAGGTTCGGTATGCGCGCCCGGAAGCGGTCAATTTTTGAGAGGCCGTCCTCCCGCAGTGCGACGAGGAAATTGGCATCAACATCGTCGCGATTTACCGCGCGGGCAAATTCACTGTCAAAGGAGTTGTTCGACTCCGATTCGGGGTGATAGAGGAAGTACTCCTCGAACTGGTCCAGCAGCAGCAGGATCGTGCCGCCGAATTCCTGCCCGAGGCGGAGCAGAAGCTCGTCCAGCGGGATATCCATGGGTGTTTCCAGAGGTTTCTTCTTTACCTGCTCAACCCGGTTGCGGCACTCGCTTTTGAGTGCAGTCAGGAAATCGGGGCGTTGCCAATCCCGGAACACGACCACGGCTGTGCGGGGTTTGTTGCGCAGCACCGGCACGATCCCCGCCATCAGAACCGAGCTTTTCCCGACCCCGCTGGCTCCATAGAGAATGGTTATGGAAGCTGCAAAGAGGTTTGAGGAGATGACGCGCTGCTCCCGTTCGCGGCCGAAGAAAAACTCGCTTTCCGCTTCTGTGTATGGCTGAAGCCCCACATAAGGGCAGAAGGAATCGGAAAGTGCCATGCTAGCCTCCCTGCTGCAGCATTTTGAGGGTAAACGCATCCAGGGTAATGTCGAAGATGCTGACATTCCGTTTTTCCCACAGCTTGCGCGAAAGCTCCGATGGATGAAATTGAATGGCCCAGGAAGGCAGGACTTCGTCATCCATGCCGGCGCTGCTTTTGGGTGAAAAGCATTTGCTGAGATTCTTCAGGATCACTCTCAGATTCCAGTCACTGAGGCTGTAGCCGAGAAACAGAAAACTCCTTTCACGGAAATAATCGTAAAAAATGGCCGGGATGGCGGTGTTGGCGGTCATGCGGGAGAGGAACTCGACGTAATCCTCCTCTGTGATCACGAAATTGTCCCATTTGTCGGTATCGTTCTCCAGAGTGCCGTGCATTTTGAAGATCACAGTTGTTTTGGCCAGATCCATGTCCAGGTCATTGGGAGCCTTGACGATCGGCTCCGGCTTGCCATGGGGCCACCACAGCACGGCATTGGCGATGTCTTTGCGGTCGGCGGGATAAATGACCAGGTCATACGGTTTTCCTGCGTTGCGGAAAGCCTGCTCAAGCAGAGTGTCGTAATTTGTCGCAACTATGACCTGGTGGGCCGGCACGGAGGCCAGGAACTTGTGCAGCTCTCCCGGCTGATAGGCATGGTTGAGGATTTCCCGCAGGCGCTCGCGCAGGGTGCGGCGTCCCGAAATATCGGCATAGTAGGAAGACACCTTGGCCAGGTCATCCCGGTCTCCCGGATGCTCGGAAGGGAACATGGTCTCTGCCGCCAGAAAGTTTGAAAGCTCCTGTCAGCTCGGCAGGAAGGCCGGGCTGTCGGGATTCCACTCGGTGTCGGGGGGACGGCCCGCCATGGATGCCCCCGCTCCGAGGAAGGGCACGACTTTGCCCGCTTTCAACCGGTTCCAGATGACCCCATAGGGCGGTTCAGCCATACAGCACCTCGAAAAATTTCACCTTCCCAATCCCACCAGATATGCCACCAGAAATTCATCCCACGAGCTCTGCTTGGTGAAATCCAGCGTCTTGTAGAGCGGCGAGAGCTTGCGTTTGGGGAAGTAGATCGAGATCCCCTTGGAGTTGTCCACCGCCGACCCCTTGTAGCCGCTGGCGACGATGGCAACGGCGGCGGCCTGCTTGACCGCTGTGCAGGCGGTTTTGACGGCCGGGTTGTTGACCCCTTTATCCAGCAGATCACACAGGTCGAGCAGATCGCAGTAGTCGTCGTAGGGGCGGCTGTACTCCTGCACCTGGGCCCGGGCGTTGATCAGGGCGGTGCGCAGGGCTGCATTTGTCAGAATGCCCTTGAGGGCCTTGGCCAGGCCGTCCACGGCGGTGGACAGCGGTTTGAGAGCGGAGAGTTTTACGGCCGACTGGGTTACGCTGTCGCTGGCCTTGTAGGAGGCCAGATACTGGCTGACGATGGTTTTGGAGAACTCTTCCGGAGTCATGGCCGGCTTGGCGGCCAGGGCAGCCAGGATGCGGTCGTAAGGCCAGCCTTCGCCAGGCTCGCTCTCTTCGGAGCCGACGCTGAATTCGGCCAGATCGCGCATTTGGTAGTACACCTCCATCATGCTCATCAGGCAGGCGTCCATGCCGAGGATATCGATCTTTCGTTTGAGCTTCCTTTTGATGTTGGTCATGACTTTTTTCAGTTCGACGTTGTCCAGGAAGTCCTGGGCCTGGTCGTCGAAGGCGATCCCGCGCTGTTTGACAGCGGCTGCCACGGTGGTGCTGAATAGGGCCCGGCGCGTGCGGGCCATGCCGGCCCGGGTCTGGGCCATGGGAAGCGTCCTGGCGCTGACGGTTGGCCCCCTGGTGGCAACCGCTTGTTGTTTGCGGCTGATTGGCGGAGCGGATCCGCTGAATACGTCGCCCTGGTACAGGTTGGCGTCATCCCAGCCGGCGCCATGGTTCCAGAGCACCAGCAGGTAATGGTTGGCCGGATAGTTTGTGACACCCCAGGTCACAAAGTCCTCCAGCACCTTCGGGTCGCCCATGTTGGTCTCCCCCAGCGTCTGCACGGCGTCCTTGGCGACCGTTGTCCCTTTTTTTAGACAATAGCGCGTGGTGGCACCCTTGGCCCCGGCCCGGTCGAACTGGGCCAGCACGGCGATCTGGTCACTGCTGCCGACCTTTTTCATCTCGTTCAAATCGACAACCCCGGCGCCGTCCAGGTTGTTGTCGCCGGCCAGGTAGACCATGATGGTCCAGTTTCGTGTGGTGTTCGCTTTTGTTGGCATGGTGTGCTCCTTTTTGGTTGAGATGGTTTGATCCGACTGCTCACAATTTCGTTGCCTGCACATGCATCCAGTCGTAGTTTTTACTGCGGCCGAGGCTGGTCCAGCCTTCCTCTTCCCAGAAACGCCACCAGGCATCATAATCGGAACGGGCGAACATCGCACGGTCGCGGCCCCATTTCAGCTGGTTGTCTTCCGGGTCATAATCTATGGCGATCCCCCAGGAGTGCATCGACCACTGGCTGCCGCCCCGCATCTGGCGCACGTTGAGGCATCCCCCCCAGCGGTCCAGGCGAAGCTCCTTGATCTTTTCCATGCCGTAGTGGTCGAAGACCCGTTGCAGTACCCGTTTGGCGCTGTCATGGACCTTGGCGTTGCATTGGTAGGAATTTATGCTCGTTTTGAGGTCCCAGGCTATGCGGTGAGGGTAGGGCAGGGCCAGCGAGACCTGATTTGTCCCGACCTTGCCATAATACCTGTTGAGTTCTGCTTCGCTTTGTACCGGCCAGCCATTGGGGTTGACGACCAGAGGGGTCTCGTCCCGCCACGGTTTGGGCATCACTCCGGTTTGGAGGAGCTGTGTCAGGGTGTCGGCGGCAAAGTCGGTCTGGGGCCCCCAGAACCCGTCGATGTCTCCCGCGTCGATGTCGCGTTCCTTGCAGAGCAGTTGGAGGTAGGCGACGGTCTTGCGGGGATTCGACCATCCCTGCCAGTCGCCGGGAAGTTCCGATTTCCGTTTTGTCAGGGCATCGTTGACCGCCCGGTAGCTGTTGTCGCCCAACTGGCCGTCGACCGTTCCCGGTTTGAAGCCTTCGCTGATCAGGCTCCGCTGAATAACCCGAATTACCGCTGTTTTCATGGTGTGATCCTCCCTGATGTAATATGACGTGCCTTTTAATTGCTTCTGAAATGAAGAGTTCAGTCCGCATAGAGCTTCAATGAACTTCGGAACAGTTGATACGCTTTCTGATAACGAAGGCGCGCCACCTCATTTTTGTATCTAATGCCCACGACCGTTTTGACGGAGCCTTGCCGGGCGATGGTTTCCTGATAGGAACGGTGGTAGCTGCCGTCCCTGGCCGCAATCGTGAACCAGTGCATCTCCCGGTCCCGCACCTGACGCCTCTGCTCGGTGACCAGTTGTTCATGCTCCGGGATCAGGGCGATGTCTGTGGCGTTGCCGCCCCACTGGGGGGCGAAAACGTAGAAGGAAACCGCACCGTCAGATGAGATGAATTCAGCGCTGTCGTATCCTTCGGCTGTAGTGCTTTTGAGAGATGGTTTGACCGAAAAATCGGCAGGGTAGCTGACATCGAACCATGCGCCGCGAAAGATGCCGGTTTTCTGGACGGCGTAATCTTGTTGTTCTGCCTGCACGATGGCCGCCGGAGCGCTTGTCAGCGTAGCGGCCAGGGTTAGCAAGCCTGTCACTGCGCGGAGTAGGGTATTAAGGAGGGTCTTGTTCATTATTAAGCCCCATGTTCAGCTAAATTAATTTCTGATACCAAGTCGCAATCAAACGATTACGTCGTTGGCTTCGTCGGTGGCTCCTCAACGTACTTATAGTACGCCTCAGTCGCCACTCTCCTCGCCGCCTTGTACTCATTTTGATTGCACCTTGGTATCAGGCGGCTGCAGCCGCCATCAGCCTGGGCTGTGAAGTATCGGCCGCAGCGCATAATAACCGCAGCAGGGTCAGGTGTCCCGCTCCTGCTGAGTCATCCAGCCTCACGATCCGCACCTCGCCGGGACCCGACCGATTCGGTGAATCCAGGCGCATCCCGGCCCAGGCGTCATTCAGGGTCTTTTCCAGGAAGGGAACGTCCGTCGTATCGTCGATAGTTATCACGACACGCCCGAGTACCGCGCTGCTGACAAGTTCGTGCACCTCATAGACGCAGCCGGCGTTTTGGGGAGCGAATCCCCGCAGATCCATCAGCACCACGTCCGACTTTTCCACCAAACGCTCCAGGGTCATCCTCCAGGTATCGTCGTGGCAGAAGAAATCATTCACCCGAAATCGCCCGTCGAAATCGGGGCGGGAATCCAGCTCATTTACTCTCCTTGCCAGGGTCTCCGGTCCATCGATGAACAGCAGGTCGAGCTTTCCGCTCAGGAATGCAAGGAACTCGTGGGGTTCCACCGTTGCCGCCGCCAGGTCGGGACCGGTGATCAGCTGCACGTTACCAAGATAACGCCAGTATCTGGTGACCCCATCGAAGAGATCCTCGCTCCGTTTGCCAAGGGAGAAGACCCGCAAGATGAGCAGGCTGACAGTACCCGGACTGCCGGTGGCCGGGGCAATCGCCCGAAAACCTAGAAACACCGCTAATTTGTATGCCGCGAATGCTGCCAGGCTTGAGAGAATCCAGACCGCCCCCTCGAAAACCAGGCCGATGGAGTAGCTCACTCCGAACAGAAGCCAGAGGGCGTCTAGGATCAGTGACTGATCGCTGATCGTCTTTGCCTGGTAACGTCGACGTATCCACTGCAGCACCAACCAGCCAAGGGCTGCGAAGAGCAGGAAGCCGATCAGGTTCATTGCCCAGAAGACGCCTGTCCCTCCCAGGCCCAGAGAGAAACCGACCTCGGACACGCTCCGCAGCAGCGCCTGCCGGCGGTCCAGAATCGAGAGCAGCAGGTTGGAACCGGTCAGGGCCAGGATCATGAAGGTTACCACCAGCGGGCCAACCGCCCGTACCCGGCGGATCAGGAATACCAGCATCAGAACGGTCGGAGGAAGATTCGTGCTGAACCAGAGAACGGCCAGCTGCCCGGCCGATGAATCGGGGCTGCGGGACAGAACAATGGCGCCAAGTAGTGCGAAGCCCGCTATATATGCTGCCAACAGAAGAAGTTTTGTCCGTCGGCAAGTCGCGGCCACCAGCGAGAGGCTCAGAACCAGTGGCCAGGCATAAATCCATAGAAGAACCAGGAACCGTATGGGAAGGATTTCGTTGTTGCTTGCACGCAGGAAAGAAAGGGTTATCACCGCCGCGAAAAGACAGTCGCCGGCCAGGTAGACGAGCGCCGCCCGCCAGGGGCTTGAGCAAGCCTTGCGATAGAGCTGCTCTCTGTCGGGCTCTGCACCAGACTTAGCAGCGGCATCGACGATACTCAGCTTCAGCTCGCCGCTCACTCTCCCCCCTTGTTCTGCTCGCCCGGCGGTTCCGATATTCCTTGACCCGGCCGGTCTTTCACTGCGCAGGTTCATCCTCTTGAGCACCGCCCGGCGATAGAGACGGAGCAGCAGGAAGGATATGGGCAGCGCCAGTATGGCACCCGTGCTGAGGATGAACGGCAGCTGCCCGGTCAGGGCGAGGGTGGTCGGGTCGGTTGTAGTCATGGGATACCTCGCTCGATTCGGACAGCTGAAGGTCTGTAGAATTATTCCTTACACAAACGCCGCGAAATGCTGCGGACGGACCTTTTTCTCCACCACTGCACGGCCCACCCGCTGCAGCTCCTTGATATGGTCGGTTGAGTCGAGTTTCTGCACATCTTCCGGCTTTATGTCGGCCAGACCCAGGGCATTCAGTCCCTCGCGGCTAAGTTCGGCGTTGTAGCGCAGGTAGCTGAAGAGCTTGGGTATGACCGGCCCCTTCCTGCCGATCATGTCACCCACCTCCCGGTCGAGGGGATCGCCGGCCAGGCAGTTGCCGAAGGTCCGGCAGAGGAAGTCCTGCTCGTTTAGGGCGGCGTACATCAGGGCCGAGGGGATCGAACCGGCATTGTAGATCAGGTTCATATCATCGGGGGCCAGATCGGCATTGGCCTGGGGGCTGGTGCCGGTTCCGACCGAGACGATCAGCAGCTTGTCTTCACCCGTCTCCCAGTTGAGGTTATAGGGTTCCACGGTGGCCATCAGGAAGGACTGGAAGGCGGGGTTGTTGTAGGTGGTGATGCCGCCATCCACAAAGACGAACTGGTGGGTTTTGATGTCGATCAGCTCCGGCGGGAAATAGACCGGCGCGGCGGTGCTGGCCCGCACCAGCTGCCAGAGCGGGAGGTTCAGGTTGCAGTCGGCGCGGTCCAGTTGGTTGTACTTGGCGCCGGGGTTGTTGGAAAGAGGCCAGGGGGAATCGGTGGTGGCGTTGCGCATGACCATCATCAGCAGGGTCTTGAGCTTGTTGCTGCCGAGGGTCGTTTTGGCGCCAAAGACTTCCTTGAGCTTTCCGGCCAGCTTCTCGTCCTCGAACTTGTAGCGGAAGCGCTTGAGGAAAAAGGCTTTGTCGAACATCTCCTCGCCGCTTGCCACGTAGAAGTCGCGGATCTGGCTGCTGGACATGCCGAGGGAGAGGCAGGTGGCTATGATGGCGCCGGTGCTGGTGCCGGCGAAGAAGTCGAAGTAATCTGCCAGGACCAGTTTGTCGTTCTTCTGCTTGTCTCGCAGGATCTTCTCGATACCGGCCAGTACCTCCACGGTCATGATCCCGCGGATGCCGCCGCCGTCAAGAGTCAGGATCTTCTTGGGGCCTGGTTTGGTAATGCGTTCGATGAGTGTCATGGTGTTCCTCCTTGATGGTTTAGTATTCTTGATATAGTGAATGTATCTGCTGCAGTTAGAGATTTCGGCTGTCGATCCAGGTCACCCTGCCGGTACGCTTTTTTACTTCGTTATACATGTGCGCCGTTCCCCCCGGCCCGTCACCGCCGCCACCGTTCCAGAGGCAGATGAAACGCACCTTGTCCAGGCCCCAGGCCAGAGCGGTATAGAGCAGCCAGAGGTTGCAGCGCTCATAGGGATAACCTTGCCCGGAATTGCGTGGCGGATCACCCAGTTCTTCCGGCGCCGCACGGAGCGGGAGTGTGAGTTTGCCCTTGGCATTCAGGTAACGGTTTCGCCATGCCTCGCCGCCGCGCAAAACCGAATTCTGGATGAACTCCGGCTCGCGGAATGGCTGGAGCCACTGGACTTTCATCCCGCGCTGCAGGCAGGCCTCAGTGAATAACAGATCACCCCCGCAGGCCCCCTGCGTAAGAACCAGGTCTTCCGGGCCGGCGCCTGACAGTTCCAGCGCCTCGGAGATCTTCTGCGCTGCGATGGTTTCCTTGTCGGCCGGAAAGCGAGGGGCCGGGCGGCCCGGTTCATCGATCATGTGGCCGCTGAAGAGGAATACCTGGCGGGGGAGCCAGCCGTCCTGCGGTCTGGGAAGCTTTTCCAGAGCCCGCTCAAAGGTTGTAATGCCGGCCGCGACAGCATCCGGGCGGAAATGGAGGTCTTTCAACAGCTGCAATTGCGCCTGGCTGGAGTTGAGCGCAAACCAGTCCTTGTCGTTTTTAGCGATAGCTTCCTTGTAGGCGCTCTTGACCGTGTCCGGTGTGCCGATCAGTACTTCCAGGTCGCCGAGAGTCACCTTGGACCAGAATAATTGATTCTGATCCTGCTCGCATTCGGCCGCAAAGCTCACCGCGCCAGCCATGGTGGTCATCTCCCGGTCGTAGCGGGTTTCACCGGTGAGATCGCGGTACAGATGCATCAGGGTCAGGGCGTTGATCCCAGAATAATAATGACCCGGATTGCGTCGGTAACCCTGGGCGTAGCTGTCAATGGCGCTCCGGAGCAGAGCGTCTTCATAGCCGGCCTCATCGTGCATCTTTTCGGGCGAATTGCCGGGCCGCCGCCAGGATGCTGTCCAGGCATCCTTGTCCAGGCGGCCGAGCAGAGCCCAGGTCTCCGGGTCGTTGGGATATTTTTCCAGCACATTGCGATAGTGCTCGCGGGCGTGATCCAATGAATTGGTCTGATTGCCATTCAAAGCCAACCTCTCCAGGCAAATACCCTTTTCGCGCAGGCCCTTCAGATTGCGCGGTTCGATCGCCAGACCCCGTTCAAGCTGTTCCAGAGCGAAATCAAAACGTTCCGCTTTGCGTAGAGCTTCACCAGCCTTGATCCACGCTTCGGCACGAAAGGCGGCTACCGGCGCCTCGTCGGCCAGTACCAGCAGCTCGCCAATTCGGCTGCCCTTGCGGGCCAGATTGATCCGATCCTCCCACGCTTCATGCTGTTCCCAGAATTCTCGCACGTCACCGATACGCAGCGACTTCCAATCCGGTTCCTGCAGGTTGGGCATCAGGTTGTAAACCGGGCTCAGCTTGCGGCCATGCCAGGATTCCATGGTTTCCGTCACCATCTTGGTCAACCTGCGCTTGTCATCCTCCACTGTCGCGGGGGCAGGCCCGCCGTCCTTGATGTCGTAGCGCAGTTTGCGATCGGTGTAGAGATCGAAGGCGGTCGGCGTCCGTCCGCCGCATACCAACACCACCCCCCGTGCGCGCAAGGCATGTCGCACCCCCAGTTCGTACCAGACATTGGGGTTTTCAAGGGTCAGGTCCGCCACCACCAGGTCCGCCACCAGCAGTTCCTGGAACATGTCGGTGCGGATATCTCCGGCGCGCTGTTCCTCGTCGGCGCGAAATACCTCCAGTCCCGCTGCTTCCAGCGCAGGTTTGATGAACTCGTGATAGACGCGGTTGAAGTCGATCATCTGGCCGGAAGCATCCGGCTTGGAGCCAAAGGGCATGGCGATAAATGCGTGAGGTTTCATGGTTGTTCCCTGTCCTTGTGCGGTTGATATGGCACTTTGCTCGTGTTGCGGATATAGATATTGTCTATCATACTCAGCATTTAAGTGAATTCAATGTAATAATTAAGTGGATTCAAATTTTGATAACGATTATTACAGTGGATAGTCAACAGGATCATCTTGAAAACTTGAGCGACTTCGGGCAGGTTAATATGATGGTGAGTTTTTTAAGTGCATTATCATATGGTTGCAGCATGCCGCCACTCATGTAAAGGCGGAGTTGCTATACGTGGGAGAGTGCTGTAGATATTACGGTGTTGTCCGCTGATCCTGTGATGGTTCGTATTTTGGTGACTGATGTGGAAAGGAGAAAAGCTTGAAGACATATAAAGATGCCTTGAACTTCCTTACAAATGCACAAATGGACGAGATTGCGGATGCCATATCAAAGGCTGAAGCGATGACTTCAGGCGAGATCCGCGTCCTGGTGGTGGCCGCGTCAAGCGTGTTTCCTCTGTTGGGCAAAAAGGATCAGAGAGCGGCTCTCAGGCGCCGTGCCGTGAGGGAGTTCGCAAAACTAGGGATTCAGAACACCAGGGACAGAACCGGTGTGCTGATAATGGTGTCGCTCGAAGAGCGGATGGTGCAGGTTCTGGCCGGCAATGGCATCAATTCCGTAGTTCCTGAAAACGCATGGCCGGCCATGGTGCAATGCATTACCGAAGGAATCAAGGCCGGGAACCCTGCCCAAGGGATTTCGAAGGCCGTGGCTGATATTGGCACAATGCTTTCGGAAAACTTTCCAATCAAGGCTGATGACTACAACGAGCTGCCCAATGCGGTCGTCGTCAAGGGGCGGTGGTGAAAATATGAATCATTTCCTGGGTGAGTTCGCCATGTGTATTTGAGTTTGCACGATCATGCTGTTTGTGGTTCTTTGCTGTCTTCACGCTCCAACAAGCTTTGTTTAATTCCGCCATCAAATAATCAAAGGCAGTGGGGCAAGACATCCGGAATTTAAATTTAATATTTGTTGACTTGCCCTCAACTCACTACAAATCCGCGTACTCCATGATCTCCTGGCCCATCAGCACGCACTCGCCCGGTAGTCGTGCGTAGATGAAGCGCATCCGGTACTGACCCTTATGGATGTAGCCCCACACCTCCAGCACGTCGAGTAACTGTTTCCTGTTTGCCGGGTTGCGTATCGGAGCCAGCTTTTTAACGGACTTGTCAATTTCGATGCGTTGATCCGGTCCAAAATGGAACGCCAGCAGCTTTTTGGCTTGTTCCGTTGCCGCGCTGGAACAGTGATGTGTCGGTTCGGCATATGCTAACCGGTTCAGGAACAACAGCGCTATTACGATCAGGATGAGCGATTCAATTCTACCCAAACTCATCGCTGCTGTTACAGGTGCGACATATTTAGTCACCGCCATACCGCTTTGGTGCGTTTCGCCCACTCGATCCGCTCTGCGAGACCGATCAGCCCGCCGTTGATGGCCCGCGTGATTTTCTTTATGTCGTCCTGGTCGGCAAAGGCATTGCAGCCTTTTGAAAACCACTCGGCCGCGGCAATGGCTAAACACCAGTTTGAGCCGATTACCTAATCCGGCGAGGAGACAAAGTCAGGTGCAGCCGGGTTTTCCTTGCGCAGGATGGTAGTAGCTTCCCGGTAGCTGTCTTTGCCGGTCAGTTGCATCAGACCCCGCCCTCGATAGGTATAGCCATCATCGGGGTCGGTATTGCCCATGCGGCCGCCATAAACTTCATTGGCGAGCTTTTGCTGGTTATGGGCATAGTCTGCCGGATCAAGTGGGCCCTTCGGTTTAAAGCGGGATGGCCAGACTTTAGGCAAGCGTTCTGCGCTATAGTTTAGGTTCTCGAATTGGATGGCGAGTCCACCGGATTCGTGTAGTATTTGAGCCATGAAATGGGCTACACGCAGTGGTGTCTCTGAAATTTTGTACTGGTCCAGAAAGATCTGGCCGTTCTGGAAAGCGTCGCGATAGCTTGATCGCGCATTGGGCGCGAGAAGCAGGATTTGGGGAAGGGTGACGTTGACGGCCATGGTTTTCCTCCTTGTGCTTGTCGTCCTGGGACTCTACCTTGATGCTGTCAATATTGATGAACATGTCCAGAACCATTGAGTGCCTACCGTACAAATCGTTTCAAGTTTGCCAATCGTATTTGTGAAGCCAATTAAGATTATGCTTCAAAGCGGAGCGTGTCCTGATTCCTGTTTGAGGATGCCAGTATGATAGTGGGCCTATTAATTTAAATCAATTTAAAATATCGTAGGTAGCTCGAAATGATGCCATGTCAAAGTGGTTATTCCGCGGGAAAATTCGTCCGGTCCTGTAAGACTAGGTAAAGTACGTTAATCAAATGCGGCCATTTGGTTACTCGTGATCAAGCGGGCTTTTTTGACAAGATTACAAGCGCTACCCCACCCAGAATTCCCGCGGAACTCAGCAGGAGCCGAACAGTGATTGGTTCTCCGAGGAAAATTGTGCCTGCCACGGCGGCAATGACCGGAACGCTTAGCTGCATGGTTGCGGCATTTGTTGCCTTCAAGCCCGGCAACGCAGCGTACCATATCGCATATCCGACTCCGGAGGCCAGGCCGCCCGAAATCACTGCATACAAGATTCCGGCACTGTTCAGTGAGGCACCGTCAACAGTGACTACGCACAAGGCTGCTGCGAAAGGAACCGCGCGCAGAAAATTGCCGGCCGTTGCAGCCGTCGGATCTCCGGCGCCTCTGCCTCGCAGGGAATAGATGCCCCAGGCAACCCCGGCAGCCAGCATCAGGAGCGTACTGACCGGCGATGGTGCCGACAAGCCCGGCAACAGCAGGCCAACTAATCCGGCAAAAGCTGCAGAGAGTCCGGTTGCCTGCCTGCCCCCCATTCTTTCGCCGATCCAGAGACCGTAGCAAATCATGGTTGCCTGGACGGCCCCGAAGAGGATCAGGGCTCCGGCTGCGGTTGGCAGCATCACGTAGGCAAACGAAAAACCGGCCGCATAGATAAACAATGCCAGAGCAGACAGCCAACTGCCCGTCATCTTGTTTGACATGCCACGTGCCCGAACAATCAGCCAGAGCACAAGCGCGCCGGAAATAATCCGTATCGATGTGAAGCTGCCGGCATCGATGCCGGTGGTCTTTAACGCCATTCGGCACAGTAGCGAATTGGCCGCAAAGGCGATCATGGCAAGTATTGCGAGTATTGCTGTACGTGCAGGCAGCTTCATGTGGGAGCCTTTATGCGGGATTTTAGAAACTAGATAATGACCTAATTCAATTTGGATAATGATGTTATATTATCAACTGTTGGAATAATTCTCTTGGAATGTTGCATTCATCTATGATAGAAAAAAAGAGTTATTCTAAAAACAGGAGGTTGCAGGTGAAAAAAACAATATTAGTTCTTCTCGTTATTTCCGCTCTCGCCCTGGCAGGGTGCAAAGACAAGCCAAAGACTGAAGCTCCGGCCGCTGCTCCACAGCAGGGTCAGATGCCAGCCAACCATCCGGGTGGTCAGATGCCCACAGGCCAGCCTGGCGGTGATCCGCACGCTGGAATGAAGGCTCAGGAAATACCTGCCGGTGCCGGTAAAAAAGCCAAGGTTACCCAGACCATGAATTCAGGCGGTTATACTTACGTTGAAGCTGCCGACGAAAAAGGTCAGAAACTGTGGCTGGCTCTTCCGGAAATCAAAGTGGCTGTCGGCGACAGTATCGAGTATCCGGAAACTCCGCCTTTGGCGAACTTCCAGAGCAAGACCCTCAACAAAACCTTTGAAAAGATTTCCTTCATTCCTGGTATCAGGATCGTGAAGTAATCCTTCGGAGATATGCAGTGTGCGGGGCCATGGAAACATGGCCCCGTTTTTTTATGTTGATGTTGCCGCCAGAGATTGTTGATGGCGGGGAACCGTTTTGAGAACGGACCCGAAACATTCCCGCGCCTTTTTATCCTTTCCGGTTTCCGCATACAATTCTCCAAGAAGATACCACCCCCAGGGGTTTTCGGGCTGCCGTGAGATTATCTCCCGGAACTCCTTTTCAGCGGCACTGTATTTTCCCCGCTGACGATGCCATTCTCCGGCAAGCACATTGGTTGTGTAGCAAAACCCTAGTCGTTTCTTCTGCCGTTCGAATCGATCCGGATCATTCCGTTGGCTGCCTGAAAGTTCGGCCAGCAGCCTTTTTGCGGAATTCCCTTGTTGGGAGCTGACATAGAGTGCGTTCTTGCGAGTGGAGGCAAAGATGCGTTTATCCGAGATGCTTGAATTCACTGCGTCTGAATGCAGGCGCGTGCCCGGGTAGTACGCCAGCGGTGAAACGTATCCGTCATCAGGCTGGACGCGGCGTATCAGATCGATTGTGTGTTGCAGGTCTTCGGCTGTTTCACCGGGAATGTCGCTGATCAGATAGATGGAAAGATTGATGCCGATTTCCCTGATCAGGCTGCAGGCATGTTCAATCTGTTTCGGATCGATGGTTTTGCCCAGTTGTTTCAGTATCCGCGGCGAACCGGATTCTACCCCAAGCTGTATGCATTCGCAGCCGGAGCGTTTCATCATAACCAGTAACTCTTCGTCGATGGCGCTGACGCGTGATTGGCAATTCCATAGAATATCCGCACGACTGTCGATCAGTAGCGAACAGAATTCGATGGCCCTTTTCCGATCGGCGGTAAATGTGTCATCACGTATTGAAAAATAGATCAACCCGTAATTCTGGCGTATAAATAGAATTTCATCCACAATCTGCTGCGGAGATCTGAAGCGGACCTTTCTGCCCCAAAAAGCTGGAGAACTGCAAAAATAGCAGGCCGACGGGCAGCCTCTGGCGGTAACAATGAATTCGGGCTGCAATTGAAGGTCGATGCCTATTGAGCGATCAAGGTAGCGGGCAGGTTGAGGAAGTTTATCGAGGTCTGCCAGAGGTTTTCGTGGTGTGGTTGTAACAATGGTGCCGTTCTGTCGAAACGCCAGTCCGTTTATGTTCCGCCAATCAGTGCAGTCGCAGAGGTGTTTAACCAACTCCAGCAGCGTCTGTTCGCCTTCGCCCAGTATGACGATGTTTACCGGAGAATCGTCGAACAGTATGTCGTCATGACAGAAGGTCGCATGTCCGCCCCCCATGATTATTGTGCACAATGGGAAAAGCCGCCGGCATTTACGGGCCAGTTCCAAAGAGTTGTGACGATTGTGAGTCCATTGGGAAATGCCGATAATATCAGGCTGAATGTTCAAGAGTTCCCGTTCTATGCGGGAATTCGGCCATCCTGAAAAATTGGCGAGTACGGAGTCATGTCCTGCCTCGAGCAGACAGGCGTGAAGGTAGCACAATCCGGTCGGCACGAGGCTGATGTAAGGGTCGTTACGGTTCGGTTCACCGGATTGATAGGCAAGCAGGATTTTCATGGCGAAAAAAAATCCGGGTCAAGCGACCCGGACATTATGTTTGATGGTTGGACGTAAAAATTATTTTTCAAGGTTTAACGAGACACCCATCGTGTCATTGGTTAGAATGTCACCTTCGTTTTCTTCTTCAATTCCAATCAGCAATTCGCTGAAATTGATCGTGTCAGGAACCGTGTTCGACATGCGCCGGGCTCCCAGATAACGTGACAGATAGTAAGGTGTATCCATGGAGGAAATGACGACACGGTGTTCACGCGATGAGGCATGGATCATTTTCCGGTTGCCGAGATAGATTCCGACATGTGAGGGGAAGCTTGCGTAGGTCTGGAAGAAGACCAGGTCGCCTTTTTTCAGGTCACCGCGCACGACTTCGTTGCCGACATAGAACTGTTCCCTTGCTGTACGTGGCAGATTTACTTTCTGCTCACGAAAAACCTGCTGAGTGAAGCTCGAACAGTCGAGGGCACTGCGGCTGGTGCCGCCGAAACGATAGCGGGCTCCCAGAAAGCTGTAGGCGGATTTTTTAAGGTTGCTGATGCCCTGGCTGGCTTCGAGGCTCTTGGCGAGGTCTACAGGGTGGTCGGAGTCGATATCGGTCAGTTCTGCCAAGGTGTTGGTCAGTTCCTGCTCGTTGAGAAGGTCTTTGTTGATGAGTTGCAGTCTGTTGTTGCTGCTGGTGCTGGCTGTTCGCGTTGATGTTTCTGGTTTGGATGAGGTGGGAACAAGAGCCAGAAGCTGGCCCGGTTTAACCTTGTTTCCCTTCAGGTCGTTTAGGCTGCGGAGTTCAGACGGTTTTACTCCGGTTTTTCTGGAGATTTTGGGAAGTGTGTCGCCTTTGGCTACTTTGTAGGATTCCGGGCGTGCTGATGAAGCTGATTTCTTGAGTTTCGCATCGGCGTGCGACGGTATGATGATGCGCATACCCTTGTCTACATGAGCGGCTGTAAGATTGTTTACGGACTTCAACTCGTCGACTGAGACATGGTACTTGCGGGCTATTGAATGCAGGGATTCGCTTTTGCGAACGACATGCGCTTTTGATGCCAGAACCAATTGCGGTAGGGCCAAGAGCATAAGGCTGGTCACAAGTGCGATACGAATATGTGCCATCTTTCCTCCGTTTTGTTCTAGGATATTGAAAAAATTTTGGCCTTTATATAACAAAAATACCCTGTAGTCAATCCTTAATATTTGAACCGGTCTTTTGTTTGGAGTAAAACGCTATTAAATACAATTGGTTAGCGATGTTTGCCGCGCGGAACCAGCCTGATTGTCACAGGCGCGTCTCTCAGCAGGGAAACCTGTTTTTGCAGAGGTCGAATGTTTTTCTGATATTCAGTTCCTTTCTTGAGCAGGGCTGCATCTATGTCGTCGGTGAAAACCGACTCAATTGCTGAAACCTGACTGGAAGGCCCTTCGATATCGACCATGTTCGGTTCACAGATTATCTGCATTGAGGAAAGGGGGACGGGGAGTCGGCCTTTTAGGGAAACTTTGACAGGTACGCTCCTGCGCAGTTTTCTTTCTGCGGTAATGCGTACGTTTGATGGAGTTATGGTCGTTATGCTAAGGCCCGACGGCAGATTGAAGTTGGAATTGTAAACTCGAATGTTGGTTTGCCCTTCTTTGGCGCCGGAAGCGTCCAGCTCTGCGGTCAGATCGAGTTTGGACGGCGGAGGACTCAGGCTGGACAGTGATTTAAGCTGTACATTTACTTCTTCCGGCGTTGTCTTCAGCAATATGAGTTCTTCCGGAATCCCGTGCAGTATGACCGGGGCGGTGACGGTTGTTATCTGGCCCTGGCGAGTCGTTATCAGTGCCCAGAACACACACACTCCCAGCAATAGCGCCATCTTGGGGAGCAGGTTGGAAAAAAGCTTTTCACGGACAGATATCTTGGGAGCCGGCTTGTCGCTTTGCAGCAGTTCATCGAGCGCCGAAATCAGTTCGGAGGTGGAGTGCACAACCTGCAGTTTTCCTGCCGTTGCCAGTGAAACCTCCCCCCTCTCTTCCGATATAACCACTGTCACCGCATCGCTCCGTTCCGATAATCCAAGCGCAGCGCGGTGGCGTGTTCCCAGGTGTTGTGGAATATCCGGGCTGACAGACAGCGGAAGGTGGCCGGACGCCAGCGCGATGCGGCCGTTTCTGATTAAGGCGGCGCCATCATGAAGTGGAGCGCCGTTATAAAAGATCGACTCAAGCATTTGTGGAGAAATGTCACAATCAAGAAGTACGCCGTTTGATACAAGATCTTCGAGGGGTTCATTGCGCTGAAATACGATCAGTGCCCCGGTATGTTTGGCGGCCATGGCGAAAAGAGTTTCAGCGATCTCCTGAAACTGGCTGTGCTTGGTGTCCTGCCGGCTGTCCAGCATGTGCCGCAAGAGACTGAAACGATACAGGGCCTGTCGGATTTCGGCTTGAAACACAACGATTATCAAAATGATCAGGACCGTGCCCAGTTCCTGAAGGACCCAACTGGTCATGTACAGGCCAAGAAAGCGGGTGCCGAAATAGATCAGTGTAACCACTCCCAGGCCTAGCAGAACCTGTATGGCGCGCGTGCCGCGGAACCATGTGTAAAGCTGGTAAAGCAGGAAGGTCATGATCAGGATATCGGCGATGTCCTGTAAGCGGATGGCGGGTGTCACGACTGCTGTGCTCCTGAATTAAGATTGATTTTTGCTGGTTTATCTTGATCAAGTTATGTTACAAGGTAAGACCGCACTTATAGCACTTAAATAATTCAAAAGGTAGCAGAAACAATGTTCAGGCTTTCCGATAAAGGTGAGAAAATTCAGCAGATGTTTGGTGCTATCGCGCCTAGATACGACTTTCTTAACCGGCTTTTGAGCTTAGGCATCGACAGGCGCTGGCGCAAAAAGGCCGTGCGCCTGCTGAAATACCGCGAAGGGTCCCGTATCCTGGATGTGGCGACCGGTACGGGTGATGTAGCACTGGAAATTGCCCGCAGCACCCCTGCCTCGGTCAGGATTACCGGAGCGGATTTTTGCAAAGAGATGGTTGAACTGGGCGAAGAGAAAGTGGCGGCGTCTCCATACGCCGGCAGAATTGATTTGAAGGTGGCGCCATGTGAGGACCTCCCCTTTGCAAACGATACTTTTGATTCGATCACTATTGCTTTCGGAATAAGAAACGTGGTGGACCGGAAACTTGGATTGGCAGAGATGTGGCGGGTTTTGCGGCCTGGCGGCAGGATGATAATTCTTGAATTTTCAACCCCTAAATCCAGGTTGTTCAGGCAGATTTACTACTTTTATTTCCGGCGTCTGCTGCCGGTTGTGGGCGGTCTGTTTTCGCGCTACAACGCCTACAAATACCTTCCGGATTCGGTTCTTGAGTTTCCTTCTCACGAGGAGTTCTCAAAAATGATATCCGAAGCCGGGTTTCGCAACATCCATATCCATGAGCTGACCTTCGGGATTGCATCTATTTATGCCGGTGAGAAAGAGTGAGGTGAAACAGTACCTGCCGGGCATGCCGCATTCAGTCAAACAAAGGTGATCAGGGATGGAGTAATTCGATCAGGCCTTGAACCGGTTTTCAGTCCCGGAGAACAATCGCCGGATATTTTCGTGATGCCGGATTATCACAATCACTGCAATCAGCAGTGTCACCACCACCAGGGGCCGCCCGCCGCCACGCAGTGCGACTGCAACCGGCATGACTGCCGCAGCGGCGATGGAGCCTAGTGAAACATAGCGCCAGGCTGACATGAAAGCTGCAAATACTGCAATGGCAATTGCGACGGCCATCGGCGCAAGAGCTAAAAACACTCCCAGGGCGGTGGCGACCCCCTTGCCACCTTTGAATTTCAGGAACAGCGAGAAAACGTGTCCGCAGAATGCTGCCAGCCCGACCCAGGCGGCGTAATCGGATGGCAAAGTGCTGTATTTGACGGCCAGCACCGGAATAAGCCCTTTCAGGCAGTCGCCGATCAGTGTTATGACCCCGACTTTACGGCCGACCGTGCGATACAGGTTGGTGGCGCCGATGTTTCCGCTTCCTTCCTTGCGAACATCGATGCCATATGCCTTGCCCAGCAATAGTCCGGTCGGAATCGATCCCACCAGGTATGCGGCCGCCAGAAGCGCCGTCAGTATGCCTGCTTCATGTCCTGTCAAAACTTATAACCCCGCAATGATTTTCCACCCTTCCGGTTCTTTTGCAAATTTGAGATGTTCCGTGCCATCCAGAACCAATTCTCTTCCGTGTACTACCACTCTCATGCGATAAGTCCCGGACGCTTCAGCATGATTTCCGTCTATGGATATGGTGTGTTCTCCCGGTTGGTAGGAGATGCTTTCGAAGGATTTGAAGTTATTGGCGATATTTTCTTTCAGATGCTGGAAATCCTTGCCTTTGTCATTGTAGCCCGTGGATACCGCCGACAGATAAAGGACGGTATTGCGGGAGTTCAGGGCTTTGGAGCGAGTCTCGATCAGTTGTGCCACCGCTTTGCGATTCCCATCCTGCCCGCTGCAGCCGGAAACAAGGGCTCCGACCAACAAAAGCACACTTGTCAGTCGAAGAAACACTAAAAGAAGGAATCCATTGCCTTGTTGGCATTCGGTATAAAGGCGCTCCCCGGAAATTCTCGTGACAGCTTTCCAAAAACCTCACGCCCTTTTGATTTTTGCCCATCCTCCAGATATGACCTTCCCAGATAGTACAGGGTCTCGTCGCGCCGCGCCAGGTCCGGATATGCTTTGAGAGCATCCTCGAACCGGCCGATGGCCGACTTGTAGGCGCCGGTCTTCAGATAAAAACGCCCCACATATAATTCATACTGCAACTGCTTGTCCCGGCAATCACGGATCTTTTCCTGCACTTCGGCAAGCTGTTCCCCGGTCGGGTACAGTTTCAGATACGATTCAAAAATCGTGAGGGCATTTTTTACCGGGGTCTGGTCAGTGTCAATACCGTGTATCTGTTTGTAATAGGCAATTCCCTGACGGTAAAGTGCAAAACCGGCCTGGGGATGGTTGGGGTGCAGTTTGCGAAAGTCCTCATATGCCGCAGCAGATTCTATGTAGTCACCATTAAGAAAGTATGCGTTTGCTATGTTCAGCTCAGCCTGGGTGATCAACTCGGGAGACTGGTAGCTTTCCTTGACTTTTTTCCATTGCGCTATGGCGTCTTCGTATTTTCCCTTCTGGAAAAGGTTTTCACCTTCCTTATAGAGAACATCTGATGACTTGCTTGCCTGTTGAGTAGTGGAGCATCCCTGCAGCATGGCTAATGCAAGAACGAAAGAGGCGATAAAGCTGATAGTCTTTTTCATGGATTCCTCGTGTGTAAATACGGGCAGTTTCAGGGCTGTTAAGCGATTCCGGCGCCGCTTGGGTCGGCCAGCAGCCTGCCGATAATGTCATGATTGAGCCAGATGACCGCTGCGGAAGGATTCCAGGAAGCGTGCAGCATCAATCTGCCGGTGGACAGAAACACAATCCGTGATAACTCAGCGCAAACCAGCTGTTTTTGATCGATGTGCATACCCATTAGTTCCGCTGAGCTGGCAAGCATCAGTTCGGCCTGTTCACGGGTGTTGGGCTGTGGCCAGGTTGCAAAGTCCAGGATTTGCTCCAGGATGGGGGACGATAAATAAGCATCGGCCCGTTCCAGCAGGTGCGCCATTGTTTCCCCCTCTTTCAGCATGGACTGGCAACGGGCTTCGATCGGAGCTGCGACCTGATCACCGGCTTCTTGATAAATTGCCGTAATCAGCGGGTAAAGAGAAATTTCAACTCCCAGAAAGAGGGCGCTGGAGTTGGTTTGGATCTCGGGGCAATTGAAAACGGTTGCGGAAATGCCTTTGGACGAAACCTCTTGGGCGATTGATTCCAGGCGCATTTTGGCGATGCCCTGTACATAGGGGGTATATGATTGCCAGCGATATTCGCCGCCCACCAGCACGCCGGTGCCGTGGTAGCCATATGCGGAATAACAGACCCTGGCACCGGACGCGGCTGCGCGCTCACGAAGCCCCGCGGTTCCCTCGATCAGATAGCGGAATGTATCGGCCGTTACCTCGTTGAAACTGGTGTCGCACAGGCGGCCCAGATTGCTGTTCCAGAAGGCTTCCGATGACAGATACTTCTCGCCGGTGCCCTTGAAGACCCTGTTCAGCAGCGGCATGAAAACACGTGCTCTCGGGATTCCGCCCGCCATTGAGTGAGACATGAGAATATTCGCGCCGGCCGGAATGCGGGTTTCCAGCTCTTTTGCAACATTCGAGATTGCGGAGCGAAATCTTGCTGTGCCTGCAGCGCGGGCATTTTCAATGAGGCCGTCCGGGAAACTGATTGAATTCCATTCGTCGGTCTTGGTCTTTTTCAGCAATTCGGCAACCGACGGCTGCCCATCTACCGATTCCATGTCAAAGCCTGCTTCCAGCGGGACATTGATGATCTTGCCGCCCAAAATCGATTCGGCTTCGGCCAGTTCATCGGCATTCAATGGGCGCAAGGTGCCATCGCTGTCGCGGCGGCCCACGGTGGTGCCGATCACGGTCATGCCGATCCGTTTGGCTTCTTCAATCAGGCCGTTGGCATAGCCGCGCCCGAAGAGTTCCCCTACCAGCACCAGCACATCGCCAGCCTTATATCCGCCCGTTTCAGGCAGTTGTGTCATCGGTTTATAAACAGTCATTAAATCCTCCTGCGTTATGAATACAATAGTACTGTTTAGCACGAACTGCCCTGACAAGTGAACAGAAAAAGCTGCCGTGACATCAACGGTGATACATGTTATCCTGCTGACAAAACCATGCAGGAGTATCCAACGTAGTGAATAACGATCTGATTCTGCTCGGCCATGGCAGCGGCGGCCGGCTTTCCCACCAGTTGCTGGATGAACTGATCATACCGATTGTGAGCGGCACGGCTGTCTCGGGGCAGAACGACGCTGCACTGCTCAATTCCGTATCTGCCCGTCTTGCATATACCACCGATTCATTCGTTGTAGATCCGATCTTTTTCCCAGGCGGCACCATCGGCAGTCTGGCGGTGCACGGCACCGTCAACGATCTGGCCATGATGGGGGCCACACCGCTCTGGCTCAGTGTCGGTCTGATAATTGAAGAAGGTTTCAGCAAGGCGGACCTGAAAATCATCCTGGAAGACATGCGGCAGGCGGCCGACGCTGCCGGTGTCCGGATAGTCACCGGCGATACCAAGGTCGTCCCGCGCGGCAAAGCCGACAAAATCTTCATATCCACTTCCGGCATCGGCGCCGTAGAGCATGACATTCCGATCCATGGTGCCAACGCACGGGCCGGAGACGCTGTAATTATAAGCGGAACGATCGGTGATCACGGCATTGCGGTCATGGCCGGACGTGAAGGCCTTGACGTCTGCTCGGATATCGTCAGTGATTCCGCAGCTCTGAACGGTCTTACCGCCGAAATCATCGCTGCCGTCGGTGATTCGCTGCATGTTTTGCGCGATCCGACCCGAGGTGGCGTCGCGACTACCATCAAGGAAATTGCCCAGCAGTCCGGAGTCTCGATCACGCTACGCGAAGAAGCATTACCGGTGAAGCCGGCAGTGCGCGGTGTCTGTTCGATACTCGGGCTTGATCCGCTGTTTGTCGCAAATGAAGGGAAATTGCTGGCCTTCGTGGCGCCGGAGGCGGCAGATGCCGCACTGGCCGCCATCAGGCGGCATCCGCTCGGTGTCGATGCAGCCGTTATCGGTACGGTTGAAGCTGCTCCGTCGGGCCGGGTCAGAATGGAAACCCTGGTAGGCGGCCTGCGTGCGGTGGAGATGCTGTCCGGTGAACAACTGCCGCGAATCTGCTAATTCCAATTCCATATCAAAGCCCTATCTTCGTTGGCTTGTCTTCGACTCCTCAACGTACTGAAATGTACGCCTCGGAGCCTCAATCCTCGCCGCCTTGATATCATCTTCGATCTGGAATTGGAATAACAGTACGATAACAAAATATATTTCGAGAGGTTTTGATCATGGCAAAGGACAAGACTCCTGTAACTGCCGCGGTCCGAATGCTTCGTGCCGAAAAAGCTGATTTTACAGATCATCTCTATGCCTATCAGGAAAAGGGGGGCACTTCAGTCTCTTCCCGTGAACTGGGACTGGACGAGCACTCAGTCATCAAGACACTGGTGATGGAGGATGAAAACCGCCAACCGCTGATCGTTTTGATGCACGGCGACCGCCAGGTGTCCACCCGGGAGCTGGCCCGCACCATCGGTGCAAGGCAGGTCTCGCCATGTTCACCGGATACGGCCCAGAAACATACCGGCTACATGGTGGGTGGCACCTCCCCATTCGGGACGCGTCGTCAGATGCCGGTCTACATGGAAGAGAGCATTGCAGATTTGCCAAAGATATACATCAACGGCGGTAAACGCGGGTTTCTGGTCGGAATCGATCCGGTGGAACTGATCAGATTGCTGAAACCGGTCAGGGTGTCTGTCGCAACAAGTTAGGAAAGGAAGCAATAATGATCAGAAAAGCCAGAATCGGGGATGTAAAAGATATCCAGAAGCTGTTGATGACCTTCGCAAACCGGGGGGACATGCTCTCCCGTTCGCTGTCCGAGATCTACGAATCCCTGCGTGATTTCTACGTTTTCGAAGAAGACGGCAAGCTGTTGGGAACTGCCGCTCTGCACATCGTATGGGAGGACCTGGCGGAGGTCAGATCGGTGGCCGTTGCCGAAGATGTGGGGCGCAAGGGCATCGGCAGCCTGCTGGTGCAGGCTTGCATCGCTGAAGCTCGCCAGATCGGCCTGAACAGGGTGTTCTGTCTGACCTACAAGCCGGATTTCTTCGGCAAGCATGGATTTCGTCTGGTGGATAAGGCCGAATTGCCTCACAAGGTCTGGGGGGACTGCATCAAGTGCGCTAAATTTCCTGATTGCGACGAAAACGCCATGATACTTGATCTGTGATCTTTGGCCTGGAAATGGGGCGCTTGCCCCCTTGTCAGGAATCAGGAACAAATGTCGGCCGTCTGCATCGGAAAGCGCCGGAATTCATCCGACAGGATTCATCGAACCGCAGCGGTAGCCTTCCAGGTCCAGAGTCACCCGACTAAAGCCGGTCGTGTGAAAGAAATCACAGACAGCTGCACGAAGGTTCTGTTCCAGAAAACGTGGCACATCGCTTTCCTCCAGTTCTATCCGCGCAATCTCTTCGTGAGCGCGCACCCGCAATTGACCGAAGCCCAGGTTTCGCAGAAAATCCTCGCATTTTTCTACCATCAGCAGCTTGTCGGCCGTGATCCGGGCTCCGTGCGGAAAACGGGTCAGCAGGCAGGCCAGTGCCGGTTTATTCCAGGTTTCCAATCCATGTTGTCGGCTTAATTCTCTGATATCCGCTTTTGTCAATCCGGCTTCCAGCAGCGGACTGCGTATCCCCAGTTCTTGCAGCGCCCGTCGTCCCGGGCGGAAATCGTTGAGATCGTCGCAGTTGCTGCCGTCGGCCAGCCAGGAGAAGCCGTTCTCCTTCGTTATCGACAGGCAGATGGTAAAGACCTTCCGTTTGCATAAATAACAGCGATCGGGCGGATTGTTCTCTATGTCGCTCATGTCCAGTTGATGTGCGTCATAAACAATCTGTCTTGCACCGATCCTTTCAGCCAGACTGCGTGCTTCAGATAGCTCGCTACGGCTGTGAAAGGGGGCATGGATTGTAATTGCCGCAGCCCGTTCATGCAGTACATCGACAGCGGTCTTGAGCAGGAAGGTTGAGTCCACGCCACCGGAGAAGGCCACCATGACAGATCCCATATCGCGCAGAAGTCGCTTCAATTCGTCGTGTTTTTGATCGAGCATGTTAGCTCCTTATTGTTCCATAAACTAAAAACGCCCCGGAAGGGGCGTCATGGCAATGCGTACATTGCTGCAGCTTTTAAATGTAGTACATGACGCGATGATCAATCTCTTTCTTGATGCCCATGTCATGTGCGCGTTGACAAAGGGTCTGCAGGGTCTGACCTGAAAAAAGCTGATTAAGAAGGGTGTTTGCCTCTTCCCAGACGGTCTGGGTGACGCATTTGCCTTCAAAGGGGCATTCCGACTTGCGTTTGCGTTTTTTAGGGGTTGTGCCTGCGCATTCAACCAGGAGTATGTCCTGCTCGGTAGCGTTAAGAATTTCAAGGACAGTAATCTGGTCCGGGCTTTTGGCAAGGCAATAGCCCCCTTTGGGACCACGCTTGCTTTTGAGGATTCCTGCCCGTTTCAGGTTTTGGAAAATCTGTTCCAGATAGCGAGGGGATATTTGCTGACGCCGTGAAATGTCCTGGATCTGGGCAGGCATGCTGCCGCAGTTGTATGCGATGTCAAACATCGCTCGCAGGCCATATCTGCTTTTGGTTGAGAGGCGCATCTAATCCCTCCGGTCTGGAATATAAGCTGGGCGATGATTACTTAATCACACCACGACTGTCAAGAAAATTTGCAGGGTTGCAAGGTATTCTACATGCAATCCGGGGAGAAAATTGCCGTAAGCATTTACTATCGATCCGTGCGGGCAACTGTTATTACTATTACAGACAATGCGCCGGCTTTTTTCAGTTCCTTTGCGCATTCATCGACTGTGCTGCCGGTAGTCATCACATCGTCCAGCAGCAGAATCCGTTTGCCTTTAATGCATGCGGGGTCGCTGACCGCAAATGCGCCTTTGACATTGTTTCTTCTCTCCTCTCCTGAAAGTTCGATCTGCGGTTCTGTCCGGCGGACTCTGAGCAGCCCGTTTGTCTGCATCGGAAGTGATAGCCGGTCAGAAAACAACTTGCCCAACAGTACCGCCTGGTTGAAGCCGCGGCTTCGCAACCGCGAACGGTGCAATGGCACCGGAACGATGAAGTCGGTTTCATGCTCTCTTATGAAGCCGGTCAGCCCCTCCAGTGCCAGCAGCGCCAAAGGGCGCCGCAGGTGTGTTTTGTACTGGTATTTGAAAGCATGAATCATGTTGCGGGCAGATCCATCATGTAGCAGGTGCGCGCGGGCAGAGTCGAAATGCGGAGGATATTTCAGGCACCGGCCGCAGATATGATCGTCTCCTGCGCCGGCAAACGGAATTCCGCAGATCGTGCAAAGCGGCGACTTGACCAGTGTCAGAGTTTCGCGGCAGATCGGACAGATATGAAGTTCGCCGGCATCCGGAATGAATGTGCGGCAGATGTGGCAGAGCGGCGGAAAAAAGAAGTCCAGGAGTGCTGATGTAAAGCGTTTCATGCGCGACTTCTCCAGCAATGGAAAAACCTGCCGGGCATGGGGAACCCGGCAGGTTTTAATTGATTACGCTGAACCCGGTCAAGCGGGACAGAAAAGTCAATTCCCGACTTGCTAAAATCCCAGTTCGGCATTGACTACAAGTACGTGAAGATCGGTGAAGCGCGGTTTGCGGTCGATAATGGTTGTTGCCCGGCAGATGCGTTCCGGTGAGTTGCAGTTGCTGCAGAAACCGGTTCTGGCACAAGGGGTGTTGTAGCTGAGGCGTTTGGCGTTGGGCGGAGATGCACTGTTCTTGATGCGCATGATCGCATCCGGAACGGAGCCATCCACCAGTTTGTTGCGACCGGCCACTACGATTACCTTGCGCGGTCCGAAGAGCATTGATGCTACGCGATTGCCGACGCCGTCGATATTGACGAGTTCGCCTGACAGTGTCAGCGCATTGCAGCCGGAAAGGAACAGATCGCAGGTCAGTTGACTGCGCATGATCTCCAGCTTTTCATCAAGCGACAGGGCCGGATTGTTGTGGTTGAGGATCTCCTTTCCCAAGCTGTTCAAGCGCGCTTCAACCTCCAGAGCGGTAATCGACATTGAACCGCCGAAACCGACGGTGACCGCATCTCCTGCTTCGGAAACGATATAATCGGCTGCCTCCCCAGGTGTTGCACAATAGCGCGTAGCGAAGCCATTTCTGCCGAGCGACTCGACCGCCTTTTGGCACTTCTGCTCATGGGCCCAGTATATAAGCTCTTCTGTAGTCGCCATATAGCCCTACTTTACCGTCTTGACGGACTTGATGAAAATCGGTGTTTCCGGCAGGTTCTGGAAAACCATGTTGACGTTCTGGGTCTTGGCGGAGACGATCTTGTCGACCACATCCATCCCCTCTACAACCTTGCCGAAGACCGCATAGCCTGCGCCGTCAGGGCTGGGGCGGTTGAGCATGTTATTGTTAACCACATTGATGAAAAACTGGGCGGTAGCGCTGTCAGGGGCTGATGTCCGGGCCATCGCGATCGTGCCGCGATCGTTTTTCAGGCCGTTGGCGGCCTCGTTCTTGATGGCGGCCCTGGTCGGCTTCTGTTTGCGGTCAGCGGTAAATCCGCCGCCCTGAGCCATGAAACCCGGTATGACACGGTGGAAGATGGTTTCATTGTAAAAACCGCTGGCGGCATACTCCAAAAAATTCTTGACGCTGATCGGCGCGTCCTTTTCGAAAAGTTCAATTTTAACATTGCCCAGGCTGGTCTCCATCACGACAAGCGGGTTCTTTTTTGTTTCGGCGCCGGCGAATCCAGCCAGCAGACAAACAATGGCAACAGCACTCAATAATCTTTTCAGCATGACAACCTCCGGATGTGATTAATACGGACTACAATTGCTAACTATACGGAAAGATACTCCTGAAATCAATCTCGGTGATACGAGACGGAACATGGAAAGTAACAAACTGTCGTGACGGAATTATTGATAAATGTGAAGAAAGCTGCTTATTGCGCTGTTCGTACCAATTCCGCCAGGCAGGCGATGAATGCCGGAGAGTTGTTTAGGGCTTCCGTGCGGCGGAAGTCATTGATGCCGAGAGCAGCAGCTTCATCCCTGTACTGGATGTCAATTTCGTAGAGGGTCTCGATATGATCGGAAACAAAGGAGAGCGGCACCATCAGCAGCTGTTTGCAGCCGGTTGCCGCCAGTTCAGCAATCTTGGCCTCGGTTGAGGGTTCCAGCCACTTGACCGGGCCGGCGCGGGACTGGAACGCCAGGTGATGCGTTATGTCGCCGAAACGTTCCATTGCCAGCCGAACTGTGTTCCGGATATGGTCAAGGTAAGGGTCGCCGGAGTCGATGAACGACTGCGGCAGGCCGTGGGCCGAGAAGACCAGCTGCACCTTGCTGCGATCGGCAAAGCCTGCCAGCCCCTGCTCGATTTTTTCCGTCAAAGCCGCAATATAGAGCGGATGATCGCAAAAGTGTCGGATATAGCTCAGGTCGAGTTTTGTACCCGATTGGGCCAGAACCCGCTCCAACTCGTTGATGCTGGAGCCGACCGTGGCGCGCGAGTAGTGCGGATAGAGCGACAGTGCAATGACCTTGCTGATTCCCTCCCGCTTGATCGCGGCCAGAGCTTCGTGGGTATACGGCTTCCAGTAGCGCATCGCCACAAAGCAGCGGTAATTGCCGCCCAGCACCTTTTCCAGTTCCGCCGCCTGCTGTTGCGTCAACTCACGAATCGGCGATTTGCCGCCGATCTTTTTGTAATATTCCGAGACCTTCTTTGAGCGGCGGCGCGAGATGAATCGGGCGATAACTGGCTGCAAAAAAGCCGGGCCGATGCGGATAATATCGCGATCCGAGAACAGGTTGTAAAGAAAGGGCTGGATGGCCTCCAACGAGTCGGGGCCACCCATCTGCAGAAGCAAAACGGCGGTTTTATCGGACATTGCTTATGCCCTTATCATGACCAGCAGCATTTTGAACTGTTTGACCGCTTTCAATTCATGGGGAATGTTGGCCGGCATGATGATCATCTGCCCGGCTGCAACAGTATGCGGTTCACCATTGATTGTAACTTCCGCCTCGCCATCCACGATCTGCACAAAGGCGTCATAAGGTACGGTGTGCTCGCTCAGGCCCTGTCCGGCACCGAACGAAAATATCGTCACCGTCCCGATCTTCTTGTCTATCAGCGTCTTGCTGACCACGGAACCCTCATTATAAGCCACCAGGTCACTCAAGGTCAGTGCATTTCCGATCAGTTCCATAACTTCCTCCCGATTTAAACCGAATAACTTCATTTTCATAATAGTGCCGGCCCGTCGCCGAGGCAACTGTTTTAATCGGGTAGGAGGCGGAATTACTTCCGCCGTCCTCCCACACCACCGTGCGTAC
>CAYWJJ010000025.1:0-54597 GCA_964458105.1 uncultured Geobacter sp. | reverse complement strand
CGGTTGCGGAAAGTTCCTGGCTGCCGGAGGCGACATTGTCGGAAGCGGTCATGACTTCGCCAACCACCTGCTTCAGCTTCGCAACCATCTGGCTGATGGCGGCCATCATAATACCGGTTTCATCCTTGGACTTTGATTCGACAGTAATTGTCAGATCGCCCTTGGCCAGTGCGTTGGCAACACCGACAGCTTCATTTATGGGGCGGGTAATGGTACGGGTGATGATAAGGCCGAGGGCAATTGCCAGCATGACACCGATTACAGTCAGTGTTATCAGGGTCATCTTCGCTGCCTTGCCAACTGCATCATTTTCAACATCAGTCAGCTTGCCCTGTTTGAGTTTTGCCTCCATCAGTTTTTCTATGGCATTTTGCTCGTCACGAGAAGCCTTTCCGGCAGCACCTTTGAGCAGTTCTTGTGCCTCGGCACTCTTATTCTGCATGGACAATTCTATAATTTTGTCAATTAGGGGGCCATAAACCTGACGAGTTTTTTTAAACTCTTCAAAAAGTTTTTTACCTTCATCGGTCAGAATTGTTTTTTCAAAGACAGCTGCATTTTCATCAACAGATTTCCTCAACTCCTTGATACGATCTGCATATTTATTCTTTTCTTCTATTGTTGATGCAGTGATAACATCCCGAGCATTGACGCGCATCCTCTGAAATGAGATGGAAATTTCAGCCATGTCTCCCAGCGGCACCGTGATTTTTTCATATAACTTACTGCCGTTATCATCAAGTTTTTGTATCTTGATAATTCCGACTACACCAATTGCCGTAGCGATGAGAGCCACAAGGATGAATCCGGAAAGAAGCTTTGTACCGATCTTCAGATCATTGAACCATTGCATAGCGTAATCTCCTTATAATTATAGTTATAGATTGTTTATGCCGCATCCTTGCCCGTAACCGATATCAATTCTGAACCTGAAAAAACCTCATCAATATCCAAAATCATGACAAAACGGCTATCATGTTTCCCCATCCCCTTGATAAACTCTGTCTTGAGATGCGTGCCGATGTGCGGCGCAGCCTCGATCTGGGAGGGTTCCATCTCGATTACCTCCTGGACACTGTCGGCCAGTGCCCCCAGCACGATGTTCTCGCCGTCCATCTCAACCTCGACCACGATAATGCAGGTGTTGACGGTCTGGGCGGTTTCCTGCATGCCGAATTTAAGCCGCAGGTCGATGACCGGCACGACACAACCGCGCAGGTTGATGACACCCCGCATAAAATCCGGCACCTGCGGCACCTTGGTAATGCTGGTGATCTCCAGTATCTCCCGCACCCTTGCCACATCGACGGCAAACACCTCATCGGCCAGCGTAAAGGTCAGATATTGAGTCGTCTGCAACTCTTCAGCCATAGCGTTTCTCCTCTCCTGCTTGGTTAATTTCAATGATTTACAGCTCTGCTTACAACTTGTGTGCCAGACAGACAATATGAGCAAGGAATAAGGAATCGGGGTAATTTATACCAAGGTGCAATCAAAATGAGTACAAGGCGGCGAGGAGAGTGGCGACCGAGGCGTACTATTAAGTACGTTGAGGAGCCACCGACGAAGCCAACGACGTAATCGTTTGATTGCGACTTGGTATTAAGCGGGTATTAAGGAATTTAAGACGAGGTGAAATGATCCCATGTCACACACGCAAGTGTGTGACATGGCACGGTGCGCAGTGTGTCGTGTCACATATCGAATTTAAGGAGCAATAGAAGTCAGCAGAGTTGGGGCTCAAGCCCATTACCCCATCAAATATGGCGATATATCGTGCGGCGGCTGATGCCGAGCAGGCGTGCTGCACGGCTCTTGTTGCCGTCGGTCATCAACAAAGCTTCTTCGAGGGTGAGATTGTTTTGGGGAGACAATTTGGAAATGGCTCGATCTGAATCGGGTGTAACAAAACCGGGAAGTGTATCAAACAGATCCGGCGGCAGATCTTTTACTGTTATGATATCGGATTTGCAAAGAATACAGGCGTGCTCAAGGACGTGCTCCAGTTCGCGCACGTTGCCGGGCCAGCTGTGGACTTTGAATACATGCATGACATCGTCAGAGACGGTTCGAATATCCCGCTCGAACCTGGAATTAAACTTTGCTATGAAGTGCGCTACCAGCAGATCAAAATCATCATGGCGTTCTTTTAGCGCCGGCAACACCAATCGTACTACGTTCAGACGATAGTACAGATCCTGACGGAATTTGCCCTGACTTACCATTTCTGCCAGATTCTGGTTGGTGGCGGCAATAATGCGTACATCCACCTTGATCGGGGTGGAATCCCCTACCCGCTCGAACTCGCTTTCCTGCAGAACCCGCAACAGGCGCATCTGGATTGCGGGTGATATATCACCGATTTCATCCAGAAATAGCGTGCCTCCGTGAGCTTTTTCAAAACGCCCGGCCTTGTTGGCAATTGCTCCGGTGAAAGCGCCACGAACATGGCCAAACAGTTCACTTTCCAGCAATGACTCCGAAAGCGCCGAACAATTGACCTTGACAAACGGTCCGGTTGCCCGTCCGCCGGCGGAATGAAGCGCCGCAGCCACCAATTCCTTTCCCGTACCGCTTTCACCATTGATCAGAACGGTGGCCGGCACATCAGCCAGCGCCTCGATCAGCGAATAAACCTTTTGCATCGGGGCGGATGCACCGATGATGGAATGAAACTGACCGCGCTTTTGAAGAGTGCGCTCCAGGTTGACCAGCTGTGTTTCGTCGCGGATGACCGCAACAGCGCCGCTGGCGGTTCCGTCCGCTCCGGCGACAGGATTTACTTTGACGCTGACTATACGTGATCTGCCGTCAGAGGTGCGGCATTCCAGACGCCGCAGCTCTTTAGGGCTGTTCGTATGAAGCGATTCCAGCAGAGCTTTTCGGCACTTTCCTTCGCAACCCAAGTGGATTGATGCTGCGTCGATCCCGACCTGTCCGTTGTCGTAGCCGCAGACATGCTCGGCGGTTGCGTTAAATTGGGCCAACCGGCCATCCCGGTCAACCATGATGATGGAATCTGCCACTGTATGAAAAATTGCATCCAGGTTGGCCCGGTATCGCTCGCGTTCGTCATTTATAGTTTTGGATTTTAGGGCATGACGCGTGACCAGCAAGAGTGTCTCATGCCGAATCGGCTTGGTAATGTAGTCAAATGCTCCCAGGCGAACCGCCTCGGCTGCCGATTCAACCTTTGGAAAGCCGGTGCACATGACCACCTGAGTTTCCCGGCAGGTGGATTTGATATAGTTCAGCAGACTGATGCCACTTTCTCCGGCCAGCATGATGTCGATAAACGCAAGATCATAGTTTGCCGACTGCAGCAGAGCTATCGCAGAATCGTGACCTGCGGCATCATCAACCTGGTAGCCTTCTTTTTTCAGCAGCAATCCAAGCGTATATCGGATTCCTTCTTCGTCATCCACAATGAGTATGCGGTAGTTTGCTTTCTGTATCATTAATCTGCTACTCCGTTTTATATAGAAGATTATATATCGTACTCCGCAACTGGTCAGGTTTGTACGGTTTCTGAATTCCGCCGACATTCATATCGGCATCAATATTTTTCAGAATCCCATCGACACCGTACCCGCTGCAGAAGACAATTGGAACATCCGGGCTCACTTTTCGAAGTTCATGGTAGGTATCGAGACCTCCCAACTCCGGCATGATCAGATCCAGCAGGATCAGGTCGATCCCGCCTCGTCGTTCGCGGTAAATATCCAGCGCTTCACGTCCATTGGATGCTGTAATGACAGTATAACCCATCGCATTCAGCAATTCGGAACCGATTGCGAGAAGTGTATCTTCGTCATCCACCAGCAGCAGAGTGCTGTTCGCCCCGGCAGAAGGAACCGGCTTGACGGATTGTACATTTTCAAGAACGTCAATACTGTCAAGCAGCGGGAGGTAAACCTTGAATGTTGTGCCGGCGCCTGCTCTGCTGGTTATTTGTAAAGCACCTTCATGAGATTTGATAATACCCAGCACAGCGGACAACCCCAGTCCACGGCCAGTGAACTTGGTAGTGAAGAAAGGCTCGAATATCCTTTTGCAAGTATCATCATCCATGCCGCAACCATCGTCGGATACTTCCAGACAGGCATAACTTCCAACCGGAATGGCATTCCCCATAAAATCAGTATCCGAAGACCCGGTTTGCATGACGGTTTTCCTGAGATCAACCCTGATGGTACCGTTTCTTTCGCCGATAGCCTCGGCTGCGTTGATGACCAGGTTCATGACAACCTGCTGTAGCTGGGCATTGTCGCCGGATATTCCAGGCACATCACGACTTAGATCAAGCTTGATAGCCACATTCTTTTTGATTGCTGACCGGAGCATCTTTACTATTTCATTAACCAGCAGCCACAGGCTGATCTTCTCGTTAATTCGAGGACTGTTTCCCGAGTATGCCAGCATCTGACGGCAGAGGTCCGCGGCTCGGTTTGCAGCGTCCTCAATCTTCTGAACATGTGCTTTATCAGACATTCCGGAATCAAAGTTTTCTTTGACTATGTAACAGTGCCCCAGGATTATAGTTAAAATGTTGTTGAAATCGTGAGCGATACCGCCCGCCAGGACACCGAGACTTTCAAGTTTCTGGGTTTGCTGGAACTGCTGTTCCAATTTCAGGCGTTCTTTCTCGGCTTTTTTGCGATCGCTGATGTCCCGGGCAACATGAACGCAGGAGCTTATCAACCCATCGGAGTCATGCAGAGGCGAAACAGTAACATGAAAAATCCCGTTCAGGTATTTCTCCTCAACTTCTTCCTCATGCTCCTGTCCATCCCGCATCATCCTTAAATGAGCACAGAAGGGGGGCGGTTTCGTCAAACCATGTACTATTTCAAAACACTTGTGCCCTACCAACTCTTCCGGCGTTAGTCCGCAACGCTCTGCCATGGCACGATTGACTCGGGAGATAGTGTGGCGGGTGTCGATGATGGCGATCAGATCCGGAACCGAATCAAAGGTAAGCTCCCACTCGCGCTTGCCACGGCTGACCGCTTCATATAACTGCCTGCGTTCCATGACTAGCGCCCACTCACGCAAAGCCAGCATTACGACCCGCGGCAATGAATCGAACGTGTCCGGCGATTTTACGATATAATCTTGCGCACCGGCCTTCATTGCTTCCACTGCCAGCTGTTCATTGCCTTGAGCCGTCATCAGAACAACCGGGCAGGCCCTGTTCACGATTCCTACCAAATCTTTGCCATCCCCATCAGGCAAGCGATAGTCGGACAGAATCAGGTTTGGGGCGTTCAGTTCCAGCGCATATCGCGCATCACGCAGGTTACCGGCATATTCCAGACGGTACTCATCCTGCGCATCCTCGAAGGAACGCAAAATCAGTTCAACATGGTTGTGGTCGTCTTCAACAACCAGTATCAGGGGTGCGTCAGGGTTTTGTGTCAGCAATTAAAAATCCTTTTTATGCATGAATAGTGTGGTTATACGGTTCGACTCGGCTTAACTAACGACCCAAACGGAGTTGAAGGGTCACCAGGGCCGCTTATTCCAGGCCAGCCAGTAGAACCCCAGGTCGCCCAGGAGACGGCTGAAATCATTGAAATCGACCGGCTTGGTAAGGTAGCTGTTGGCGTGGTATTTATATGCCATTGCCAGGTCGCGCTCGGCATCGGAGGTTGTCAGAACTACAACCGGAAGTGCGCGCAGTGTATCATTGCACTTTACCTCCCTAAGAACCTGCAAACCATCCACTTTGGGCAGGCGCAGGTCCAGCAGCATCAGGTGCGGCAGCGGAAAACGCTTTCTGTCGGCATACTCGCCATTACCGTACAGATAATCAAGCGCCGCCTCTCCGTCGTCAAGATGCACTATTTTGTTCGCAACTTTAAAATGCTCCATGTTGCGAATTACCAACTCGGCATGGTCGGGATTGTCCTCCACCAGCAGAATCATCATTGGTTCGCCGATCATAGTTTCAAATACCCTCTCTTGTACGGTTATTGATATTGTGCAAGCGTAAAGCAGAACGTACTACCATTGCCACACCCTTCAGATTCCACCCAGACTTCTCCGCCATGCACCTCGATGATACGTTTTACAAGCGCCAGTCCGATACCGGTGCCATCGCTCTTGGCATCCAGTTTATTGAACAGACCAAAGATATTCCGATGATATTTTTCATCAATACCCAAGCCGTTGTCTTGAACAAAGAAAACAGCTTTTTCATGTTCTTCTCGCATTCCAATCAGGATTTGGGGTCGGGTTTGTCCTCCCATGTATTTAATTGCGTTTTCCACCAGGTTTTGTATCACTTCGGCCATGCGCTGCCGGTCACACATAACCGCCGGCAAAACCGGCTGAACCTCGACTTTCACTCGATTAGCTTGCAATGGCCCGGCCAAGTGTGTCAGCACTTCATCTACAAGCTCTGTCATTGCAACCGGTTCAGTTTTACTGACAATGCTTCCGACACGGGAGAGTTCCAGCAGATCATCCAACAAGTCCGCCATCTTACCGGCTGCAGTACCAATCCTTTCCAGATCCATCTCAATCCGGTCATGCCGGCCTGAAGCAAGATCGCGCTTGATGGAGCCGGAAAAACTTTTGATGGTGATTAACGGGCTTTTCAGATCGTGCGAGACGGTGTAGGTGAATCGCTCCAGCTCGGCGTTTTTTTGACGGATTTCATCATCAGCCTGCTTCCTCACGGTAATGTCGTTAATGACCGCAAGAAAAACCGTACTGTCAGCAGTATTCACAAGTTGAAGATAGACCTCCACCGGATAATTTGAGCCGTCCTTGCGACGATGTACTGTTTCAAATACCAGTCGTTCCAGCTCTCTGTCCAGAAGCGGCTGTACAGAAGCATGGAAGACACTCTCAGTATATTCCGGCATGATGTCGGGTGCCGTCAGATCCTGCATCTCTCCCAAGCTGTATCCGATATTAATCAATGCTCCATTGTTGACAAATGTAAACTGAAGACTCTTCGGATCAAACACGTATATCTCATTCAGGCTCCGTTCTATGACATCCTGCAACCAGGCACGTTCCAGCTCAATATTGTACTGTTTGCGATAGAACTGTACTCTCTGCTGTCGCCACAACAACCCGAGACCCGCTCCGACAGAGGAAAGAAGAAGTGCAACAGAAACTAACATCCACCTTAGCCGTTCCTTCATTGGGGCATAAACTTCTTCAGTATCAATGCGAGCCACCAGATACCAAGGGGTACCAGGAACACTTTTCAGATACGCAACCACCGGTTCCCCTCGGTAATCCGTACCTTCTACAACACCTTCCTTACCCAGGACCGCCTTGGCAGCAGGTAAATTGACGTTATTCAACGATGCACGAAGTTTAAGCGAGCTGTTTTTTTTGAATTTCAGCTCATTCAGAAACACGACTTGATCGCCTTCGCGACGGACCAAAAGCGTCTCGGCTGTTCTAGCGGGAGTCGGCCAAAACCTGATAAGGGGGTAGAGATACGTATCCGGGTTGATCCGTAGCGCAATCAGGCCGATGATTCTGTTTTCGTCCAGATCGCTCTTGATCGGAATGAGCATGGTCAGATAGACCCGTTTGTCATAATCATTCCGGTAGAAATCTACCATTGTTACTTGTTTCGAATGGACAACCTTCGCTATTTGCTCTCGTACAGCAATTGAAACGGGGGGACGTTCGGCGGGCAGAGACATGAGCGTAGCTCCATTAACATCGAGCAGACTTACCTGTTCATAATGAAATGAGCCGTTATAATTATTCAACATCCCACGCAACTGGTGCCGGGCAACCGGATCTGCACCATCAATAAAGCCTTTTCGAAACTGAGATGACACCGATTCTACTCTGGAAATGATGTTGCCATGTTCCAACCGGTCCTTTCGCCACCGTTCCAGTTCGCCCACCTTCAGTTCGGCAATAGCCAAAAGCTGAGCTTCGACATCTTTACGAAACCGTTGCTGATAGTTCTGGTAATAAAGGTAACCGGTGACAACGGCGCCAACTGCCAGGAGAATAAACATCAAGACAAATGGGAACGATGTTTGGCGAATGATCAGCTGATCATTACTGATCCGCAACTCTGTTTTTTGATTCACTGCAACCTTTCGATACGGATAATCAGCTGATAAATAGAGATTGTTTTTGAAATTTATCGGAATTTGTTAACTCTGGGATATTCATGCAAAAATGCAGTACAAAACACGTACATATTTCGTGAGAATATAGTACAAAATTTTAGTTAACAAAAGCATTAATTAGTCAATCGGATCAAGACTTCACGGATAAAATGTTAACTCAAAAACACAACATTTCCTGCAAAGGCCTTCTCAAAAAGGTCTTTTTTTGCATTGCCGCCAAAGATTTCCACCGATATGTCCTCGGTTCCAAGCAGTTGCAGAGTGAATGTCGAAGCAGCATGCCGAACTTCTACAACCTCAACCAGTCCGCTTCTGCGGCGATCAAGGCCGTCAGCCAGTCGCAGGATCCCTCCCAGCTGACACACAATCAGCTGATCCTTCGCCTCCAGCCGATCAAATTCATCATGTTTCTTCTTTGGCAGAGACTTTCTGTGATAGCGGGCAATCAGCGCGGTCATCTCGCGCTCTCGAGGGGTAAAGCCGAATAATTCGGCATGGCGGATCAGGTGGTGGGAGTGTTTGTGATGACTGTTGTAGCTGATGAAGTAGCCGACATCATGCAGCAGAGCTGCTGCTTCAAGTAATCGCCGTTCGGCTTTTTTAAGTTTGAATTGCTTTGCCAGTTCGTCAAAAATGCTTAAGGCAATCTTGGCGACATGCCTTGAATGCGGCTCGTCAAAATGGCACGAACCGGCGAATTCCAGAACCGACTCTTTCCAGGTACGCTGAGCTGCGGATTCCGGAAGCAACTGCAGTCTTTTCATGCACCTGATGATCAACCCCTCGCGGATACCGCGTTCGTTGATCAGCATCATGTTGGCTCCGAAAAACTTCATCAATTCGTCAACCACTACCAGACCGGCCACAATAATATCAGCCCTATCCGGATTCAAACCCGGAACATTTCTGAGAGACTTTATATCTTTACGTATAAGCATTGCCAGCAGATGCACAATCTCGGAACGAAGCACCTCAAAACCATGCAGTGACGAAAAAATCTGCCGACGCATACTCATGACCATACTTGCCAAGGCAGTGATTGTACCGCCCGAGCTTATGAATGTCTGCACTACCGGCCTGTCATCCGAAAACAGGTCCTTCAATTCTCCCCTGACATGGCGTCGAAGCTTGTCGATTTCACTTTCTTTAACCGGATCTGACGTAAGGAATCTTTCGGTCATCAATACCGCACCAAGCTGAAGTGAATAACTGTTCTCCACATGGTTGGCGACAGCGCTCATTATTTCAACACTCCCCCCTCCGATATCGATAATCATGTAGCGCTTGCCGCTCATATCAAAATTGTGACGGGCGGATAATGCCACCAGTTCAGCTTCTTCTTCTCCGGATATGATCCGTATTTCCCTGCCAAGCTCTCTGGTAAGTACCTCAACTAATTCAGTACCATTTGAGGCACTTCTTACAGCACTGGTTGCAACCGCCTCCACCTCTACAACCTTCAATCCGTCGATCAGTTTGCGTATGCGCGACATTGCATCAACAGCGCGCGCAAACGCCGGAGGAGAAATTGCGCCACTGGCAGCCATGTTTTCTCCCAGGCGCACCGTAGCCTTCTCATCATCGAGAACCATGAAACGTCCCTGAGAATCAACCTCAACCACAATGCAGCGGATTGAGTTGGTACCGATATCTATCGCTGCCAGACGACTTTTTTTCACAGACACCTCCAGTTGATCTTGTTTGACTGCAATATGCATCATCCGCACACAAAAGAAAAGGCGAAGCCATTGGCTCCGCCTTTCTAAACTTCAGTTGAAGTTCCGGTTATCTATCTTATTCCGAGGCAATTTTGGTTCCGTCAAGGTTAAATCCAAGCGCTTCCTTGCGGGAAAGCTTGATCTTGCCGTTTTTGTCGATGCCGATGCACTTAACCAGCACCTTGTCACCTTCATTCATGACATCGGTGACAACCTTTACTCTGGCGGTGTCAAGCTCGGAAATGTGAACAAGTCCGTCGGTGCCGGGCATGATTTCAACAAAGGCACCGAAATCCATGATCTTGCGGACGGTACCCATGTACAGTTTGCCCTCTTCTGCTTCGTCGGTCAGGCCGCGGATCATCTGAATGGCCAGATCGCATGCCTCTTTATTGGTGCTGGCGATGTTGATGCGACCAGTATCTTCGATATCAACAGTAACACCGGTGGTTTCAGTGATGTTGCGGATATTTTTTCCGCCGGTGCCGATGACGTCGCGGATCCGGTCGGTTTTGATCCAGATGGTCGTGATGCGAGGAGCGTAGGAAGACATCTCGGCTCGTGGTGCGGCCAGTGTTTCAGCCATCTTGCCGAGGATATGCAGACGACCTTCGCGGGCCTGCTTGAGGGCCTGCTGCATGACTTCCTTGGTAACGCCGCCGATCTTGATGTCCATCTGCAGGGCGGTAACGCCCTCGGAGGTTCCGGCCACTTTGAAGTCCATATCGCCCAGGTGGTCCTCGTCACCCAGGATGTCGGACAGGATTGCGAATTTGTCGCCTTCCTTGATCAGGCCCATGGCGATACCTGCCACCGGGGCAGTCACCGGGACGCCGGCATCCATCAGCGACATGCAGCCGCCGCAGACGGCCGCCATGGAAGAGGAACCGTTGCTTTCCAGGGTTTCGGAAACGATCCGGATCGTATAGGGGAAATCGTCATGCTTCGGAATAACAGCCGACAGGGCACGCTCAGCCAGCATGCCGTGACCGATTTCGCGGCGGCCTGGAGCCAGGCGAAAGCTGGTTTCACCGACCGAGAACGGAGGAAAGTTGTAATGCAGCAGGAAGCGTTTGCGGGATTCGCCGTAGAGTGAGTCGATGCGCTGTTCGTCGCTGGATGTCCCCAGAGTTGTAGTAACCAGTGCCTGTGTTTCACCACGTGTAAACAGGGCCGAACCATGAACGCGCGGCAACAGGCCGGCTTCGGTGCTGATCGGACGGACGGTGGTGGTTGTGCGGCCGTCGATGCGGATGCCTGTGTCGAGTATGTCGGCACGCACTCGCTCATATTCGAAGTCGCCCAGGAAAGCCTTGATCTGTTTGGCCGAACCTTCGAATTCCTCCTTGAGAGCCTCGATGGTTTCAGTCTTGATCAGATCAATTTGATTGTGGCGTTCCTGCTTGGTTTTGAGTTTTACCGCTTCACCCATACGGTCGTAGGCCAGTTCGCGTACCCGGGCCAGCAGCGGCTCATCGACGGTGATCGGAGCAATTTCACGCTTGGCGACGCCGGCTTTGCGCTGCAGCTCTTCCTGGGCCTCGATCAACGGCAGGACCGCTTCCTTGGCAAAGAAGATCGCATCCAGCAGGTCTGCTTCGGAAACGAACTTTGCTTCGCCCTCAACCATGATGACCGCATCGCGACTGGCGGCCACAACTATTTCTATATCACTCTTCTCAAGCTCTTCGGCGGAAGGATTGCAGATCAGCTTTCCATCAACACGACCGACCTTTACGCCGGCAATCGGCCCGTTGAAAGGGGCATCCGAAATAGTCAGAGCAGCCGAAGCGCCCAGCATCGAAAGGATGGCGGGATCGTTGTCTTTATCTGCCGACACAACTGTCGCCATGATCTGGGTGTCATTCAGGAAGTTTTCCGGAAAGAGCGGTCGGATCGGACGATCGATCAATCGGCAGGTCAGGGTTTCGGGGTCGGAAGGACGTGCCTCGCGCTTGAAAAACCCACCCGGGATCTTGCCGCCAGCATAGGCTTTCTCAGTATAATTGACTGTCAGGGGAAAGAAATCCTGTCCTTCTTTGGCAGTTTTTGCAGCCACTGCGGTCACCAGCACCACTGTGTCGCCACAGCTTACCACAACGGCGCCGCTGGCCTGCTTGGCCATCTTGCCGGTGGACATCGTAATTGTTCTGCCGCCAAACTCAACCTGTACAATCTGTTCCATGTTTCCATTCTCCTCTACGGTTGCGTTGGGGCCGTCGCTACAATCTCTCCACATAAATCGGATGCGAAGAAACTCTACCCACGTCCCCAACAAAAATAAAAAGGGCCGCGAAGCCCTCTTTCAAATGAGCACAGCAAAAAATGGTGTCGGCAATATACCTGCGCGAAACAGGTATACTGCCTGCCATTACCTGCGTATGCCGAGTCGTTCGATAACCTTCTTGTACCTGTCCAGCTCTTTGCCCTTCAGGTAGTCCAGAAGGCGCCTCCTCTGGCCGACGAGCTTTAAAAGCCCGCGACGGCTGTGGTGGTCCTTTTTGTGGATCTTGAAATGCTCGGTCAGATAAGTTATCCGTTCCGTCAGAATTGCAATCTGAACCTCCGGAGAACCTGTGTCGCTGTCATGTTTCTTGAACTCGTTGATGATTTCCTGCTTTTTTTCGGTTGCCAGCACTGTCTACACCTCCCTTCATCCGCGTTATATATCAGAATAATATATAATTATTCTTTGTTAGAGCTGAATTTAATATCACACAAAAAATAATAAGTAAACATCTATCTGCAATCTTCAAATATCTCCATGACCGGCAAAATAATGTTACTTTCCAACAAAACCGGCCTGTTAAGCGCATCTGTTTTGTCATGGCATGCCGGTTTACGGTTCAGTGACTGACTGCGCCTGGAGTGAAGATTCGCCAACCACACCTGATGTCAATACAATTGTCTTGACATCAGATCAAGTTCAATGCTATGAAATCAGCTCGATTTTATTACTCAAAGAAGCAAGAATTAATTGGAGGTGTGGTTTGGCTCATCATAAGTCGGCAATCAAGAGGATCAAGCAGAATGCAAAGAGGAACGCTCGCAATCGTCATGTTTCCTCAACTCTGAAAACATATATCAAGCGCGTTCGTGAAGCGGTCGAAGCCAAAGACAAGGATGCAGCGGTAGCAGCCCTCAAAGCGGCTGTTCCGGTTATTGACGCAACCGCTACCAAGGGTGTAATTCACAGCTCAAATGCTTCCAGAAATGTTTCGCGCCTTACAAAACTGGTCAACTCACTCGGCTAACGTTTAAGTTTATTCGACATGAAGCAAGGGGGGCTGCATTCAATGCAAGCCCCCCTTTTCGTGTTTTTAGTTATTGATAACGAACTTAATTCAAGGGAAGCCTGCATATTGTCATCGTCAGACCATGCAGCAGCGTATAAGACCGCCCGCCCGATTTTGATTCAACGTCACAGCGGTAAAACTCCTCAAAGATATTTTTCAATTCACTCCGCGAAAAGTTACGAGCCTGCTGAACGATCTCTCCCAGGAAAAACGAATTAATGTTAAGTTCCCTGCCAACATCGGCCGCAGGTTTCTTCATGTCAAGAAGTTCCCGAACTCTCCATAATTGACGGAAGTGTCGAGTAAGGGCGCCTAAAAGCATGGGTGCCTCTTCTCCATTTAAAAAAAGTGCATCCAGGCTTTTTATGGAATTGGGCAGATCACGCAGTCCAAGATATTTTGCCAGTTCAAAAGCGGTAAATGCCTTGCTGCTGCTTGACATGGTACGTACATCATCAACAGTAATGCGCGGGCGCGTGCCGGCGTAAACAACCAGTTTTTCTATCTGGGAAGCAAGCTCCTGCAGATTGTTCCCTATCAGATGCGACAATAATTCTGCTGCGGCAGCTTCGACCGGTTTTCCATGAGCAGTTGCTTCGCTTTGGATGAAACCGGCCAGTTTATTGTCGTAGAGCCGCTTGAACTCAACCAGTTCCCCATGTTTCTTCAACTCCAAAAAAAACTTTTTGCGCTGGTCAATCTTGCTTCCGGTCAATACCAGGCAGGTGCTTCCGGCCGGATTTTTGATATAGGGCAGCAGGACCTCAAGTGCATCGGCCTTTAACAGTTCAGCACGCTTGACAAGCACTGCCCTTCTCTCCGCAAACATCGGCAGGGTCTGGGCAGCATCGAGAATATCCACGCCTTTGGATTCGTTTCCAAAAAAAACATTGAGATTAAAATCCTTGAGTGAATGGTCGATGGCACGCTCCAGCAGCATGCGCACAGACCTCTCCACCAGGAACGGCTCTTCTCCATACAGGTAACAAACGCTGGGAATATTTCCTTTTTTCAGTGAGGTTTCGAATTCTTGAGGTGTCATAATCAATAATTTTGCTCAGCAGCGGTTATAAACTTTTCGGCGATGATGCGTGACGCAGCTTCTAGGGCACGCTCTTCGGCATTTCTCTGCAAGGCCAGATTCGTATTTGTGGGATAGGTTTTGGATGCCTGCAGGGTCCCTTTCCAGAGTGGTGCATCTTCCCCGCGCCGGAACAATTCAAGTTCCACTTCCAGCGTAAGCCGAATTTCACGGGCCCTGTCAATGGCGCTGTACGAAACAACTTTGGTGGAATAGGAGACAAGCCTGCCTTTCACAAGCAGGTCTGCAGATGCTTCGCTATCCGATGCAGCAAGCCCTCTCAGCGCATGAAATTCTTCATATAGTGTACGTCTTAAAACGGTCTGAGCAGTCGGGCTGATGCTCTCATTGACAATGAAAGGCACCCAAAGCTTTTGTCCGGCGGCAAGACGTTCCGACGAGGCATTTGTAAAATGGTACCCGCACCCTGTCAGAGTCATGACCAGGATCAGCAGAGACATCAGACGGAAACGTGACGTTCGAAACATTACCCTACCCCACCACGATATTGATAAGTTTGCCTGGAACACAAATGACTTTGCGGATGGTTTTGCCTTCAGTAAACAGCTGTACTTTTTCGTCGGCCAAAGCAAGCGCTTTAAGCTCTTCCTCACCGGTAGCGACTGCAACAGTCACTTTCGAACGCAGTTTTCCATTGACCTGAACCACCACCAGGACCTCTTCATCAACAACCGCATCCCGGTCATATTCGGGCCAGGCGGTACCGGACAACGGAACCGTATTGCCCATAAGCTGCCACAACTCTTCGGTCAAATGCGGAACAAACGGAGCCATGAGCAGAACCACACTTTCAAGTGCCTCTTTCATAACCGCGGACGACTTACCCGAAGAGGATTGGATAGTGTTGAGCAGCTCCATTACCGAAGCAATGGCGGTATTGAAATGGAAACGCTCTTCCACGTCTTCGGTTACCTTGCGGATTGTTTTGTGAACCGCGCGCCGTAAACTCCGCTCCTCCGGACTTAAGGAAGCCACATCCACCGGACCGGCTGCCTTGATTGCATCCAGATGTTCGAGTATCAGTTTCCAGATGCGGTTGAGAAAACGGAATGATCCATCCACCCCCTGATCGTTCCAGTCCAGATCCTTTTCCGGCGGGGCCGCGAAAAGCGAAAACAAACGGGCGGTATCGGCACCGTATTTGGTGATCAGGGCATCCGGGTCAACAACGTTCCCCTTGGATTTGCTCATCTTTGCCCCGTCCTTGATCACCATTCCCTGGGTCAGCAGATTAATGAACGGTTCATCAGCTGAAATATAACCCAGATCACGCAAAACCTTTGTGAAGAAACGCGCATAGAGGAGATGCATAACTGCGTGTTCGATTCCGCCTATGTATTGATCAACAGACATCCAATGATCAACTTTGTAACTATCAAGTATTCCGTCTTTAAAATCCGGACAGCAGTATCTCAGGAAATACCAGGATGACTGAACAAAGGTATCCATTGTATCTGTCTCGCGCCGGGCAGCCTTTCCGCACAATGGACAGGAGCAGTTCACAAAAGACTCCATCTGTGCCAGCGGGCTGCCGCCTTCACCGGTAAAAGCGACATCCTTCGGTAACACAACCGGTAAATCCTTTTCCGGAACCGGAACCACGCCGCAACTGTCGCAGTAAATAACCGGAATCGGGTTGCCCCAGTAGCGCTGACGGGAAATGCCCCAGTCACGCAGCCGGAAATTAACAGTCTTTGCGCCTTGTCCTTCCGCCTGCAGATAGTCGGCAATAGCTTCCTTGGCCGCATCGCTCGGCATGCCGTCAAACCGTCCCGAGTTGACCATTACGCCGGCATCGGTAAAGGCCTGTTCCATTGTGGCGGAATCCAACACGGCATCAGCCGGCTGGATAACAACCTTCATCGGCAGGTCGTATTTTTTGGCAAACTCGAAATCTCTCTGGTCGTGAGTCGGCACGGCCATTACAGCACCGGTGCCGTAATCCATCAGGACAAAGTTGGCCAGAAAAATCGGCATACGTGCCTTTGTCAGCGGATTGATACAATAGGAACCGGTAAACACGCCCTCTTTTTCGAAATCGTCGGCAGTGCGTTTGATACGCTCCGTTTTCTTGATTTTCTCGATAAAAGCCGCTACGGCTGACGCATGATCCGGCGTAGCAAGTTCCATAGCCAGCGGATGCTCGGGAGCCAGCGACATGAAAGTCGCCCCAAATACAGTATCCTGGCGCGTGGTGAAAACTTTGATCGCCCCGGTGTTGCTTTCGATCGGAAAATCAATCTCGCAGCCGAAGCTTTTGCCGATCCAGTTGCGTTGCATAACCAGCACCCTCTCCGGCCAACCCGGAAGCTTGAAGGTGTTATCCAGCAATTCCTCGGCATAATCGGTAATCCGGAAAAACCATTGATCCAGCTCTTTCAGGTTTACTTCGCTGTCGCAACGCCAGCAACCTCCATCCTCAACCTGCTCGTTGGCCAGAACAGTCTCGCACTTGGGACACCAGTTAACAAACGAGGTTTTTTTATAAGCCAGATTTTTGGCATACATCTCCAGAAATATCTTCTGCTCCCAGCGGTAATAATCGAGATCACAGGTGGCCAGTTCGCGTTCCCAATCATAGGACAGACCCATCTTTTTCAGCTGTTTGCGCATATATGCAATGTTTTCGTATGTCCAGGTGGCCGGATGACTCTTGTTCTGGATGGCCGCATTTTCCGCCGGCATTCCAAAAGCGTCCCATCCCATAGGATGCAGCACATTGAAGCCCCTCATCCGCTTGAAACGGCCGATAACGTCACCAATGGAATAGTTTCTTACATGGCCCATGTGGATGCGTCCGGACGGATACGGAAACATTTCAAGCAGGTAATACTTTTGTTTATTCTTATCTTCTGTCGCCTTGAAGGTTTTTTCGTTGTCCCAGATTATCTGCCATTTTTGTTCGATATCTTTCGGCGAATACTTCTCTTCCACGGTAGGTTCCTTTCTTATTCAGCCTGAAATGTTATATATGCTATTGCAATTGCTGAGGTCGCCAGTCCGATTCCTTCTGATGGCAGCGTTCACAGGCAGTCGGATCCTTTACGCTGAACGCCATACTGAATCCGTGACATGTGCCGCAGAATTTACCCTGATCCATCTCTTTCATAACCCAGCGTTTGTCAGAATTGCCGGATGGCACGATGTTGTAATGGCAATCATTGCAGCCATACCCCTTTTCACTGTGTGGTTTATGACTGAACTCCACATTTCCGGTATTGGGCGAAAGCTCGTAACGTATCGTTTTCGGGGTTGAAGGGTGGCATTTCTGACAGTTTGATTTGACACTGAAAGCCGTTTTGTCATCATGGCAACTTCCGCACGATTTGCCCTGCTCCATCTGGTTCATATTAAAACGCTTATTGCCCGGTCCGGGGGTATAAAGATCCGGATGACAGTCTTTGCAACTGTAGGCGGCAATATGGGGAATATGACTGAAGACCGCGCTGCCGGGACGAAAATTGATCTGTTTGACGGTGTGGCACTTCTGACAGTCCGACTTGACTCCGAAAGCGGTCTTGCCGTCATGGCACGCACCGCAGGAGTTGCCAGCCTCCATGGCCGCCATGCTGTTTCGCTTGCTGGACTTGCCGGCGACAAAAAGTCCGTTATGACAATCGGAACATTTGAACAGGGACACATGGGCAGAATGTCCGAAAGTTGTATTCCCGGTTTCTTTAACTGTGAATGTAACATTGACAGTAGACTTGTGACATTTGTCGCAGTCACCCTTGACGCTGAAAACGGTAGACCCGTCATGACAGCTGCCACATGATGCGCCTTTTTCCATCTGAGCCATTGTCACGCGACTGTTGTCAGGCCCGGCGTTATAGGGCTGGTTATGACAATCGCTGCAGGAATATACTGACAGGTGCCGATCATGGTTGAAACGTGCATCGTGAGAAAACAAGACCTCTTTTACCGGATGACATTTACTGCATTGCTTGGTGCTGAATGCAGTTTTACCGTCATGGCAGGCGCCACAGGATTTTCCTTTATCCATATCGGCCATGCTGAAACGTATTGACGCAACCCCCGAACCAACAATTCCGTTGTGACAATCACCGCAAGCAAACAATGGCCGGTGTTTTGAGTGCCTGAACATGACCTTTCCGGCATTTTTAATTACAAAAGACACATCTGCGGGGGAGCCGGAGTGACATTTATCGCAACTGCCGGTCACTGCAAAAGCGGTCTTGCCGTCATGGCAGGCGCCACAGGACTTGCCGTTTTCCATGTCCCGCATCGTAAAGCGCGTACTGCGCGTTCCCCCGATAAAAATCGCACTATGGCAATCCTCACATTTGAACATCCCCAGATGCGCCGTATGACTGAAGCTGGCATTAAACGTCCTGAAAGAAATGTTTTTTACATTCTTGTGGCATTTTTGACAGTCTTTTTTTACGGAAAAAGCATTTTTACCGTCATGGCATGCACCGCATGACTTGCCGTTTTCCATATCTATCATGGTATTACTTGCCCGGTTTGGGCCGGGGACAAACAATTTGTTGTGGCACTCCGAACAGGCGAACGACATATCCAGATGCATCTTATGACTGAACACGGATTCTCCGGCCAGCGTAACATCCCTGACCTGGTGACATTTAGTACAGTCACCCTTCACGGAAAAGGCAGTTTGGCCCTCATGACAGCTTCCACATGACTTTCCCTGCGCCATCTGCAACATCGTGTAATGAGGATTGGTCCGGGAAGTCTTGAATAAGCCGTCATGGCAGTCAACACAACTGTACATGCCGAGATGTTTTTTATGACTGAACACCAGAGAGCCGAAATCAGGTACCGTTATGGTTACAGCATCAACGGGGTGGCAGCTGGAACAGCTGCTGAGTTGCGGTGCGCGTGGATTTTCTTTGTTGTGGCAGGCTCCGCATGACTTTCCCTTTTCCATCTCGGCCATCGTAACCACTGCATTGTTTTTACGTACAATATGATAAACGGAATTGTGGCAGGCAGAACAGTTGTTGTTGGTGTGGCGAAGGTGATTTTCATGTTCGAAAGGGACTTTACCTGCATTCGTGGAATTAAAGTAAAGCGTTTTCATATAGTCGGCATGAAGGCCAGCCGGAATGGCCAACAGGATTCCAAGCATGACGATCATTTTTGACAAATTCATTATATGAACCTTTCCAACCCCGGAATCCTTCATACGTTCAGGCAAATCCGCCCTGCATAATAATTTCATTTGAAACAAGGTGCAGCGGAACTACACTGTCAACAATTCCGGTAGCGACAGCTTCGCGAGGCATTCCATATACAACTGCGCTCTCTTCTGATTCTGCAATGACATAACCGCCATGTTCCTTGATTGTACGAACACCCTTGCTGCCGTCATTACCCATGCCGGTCAGTATTACTGCCATTACCCGTTTTCGGTAGATGGCGGCACAGGATTCCAGCATGACATCGACCGATGGTATATAACGATCCTCATGCGACGGTTCCACTACTCGGGCTGAAATATGGCCTCCACGAGCTTCAAAGACCATATTCTTACCGCCTGGTGCAATCAGAACCCTGCCGGGAAGAACGAGATCACAATCTTCTGCTTCCTTTACTTCAAACAACGAACTTCTGTTCAGACGGTCGGCAAAAGCCTTGGTAAAGCCCGATGGCATATGTTGAGACACAACGATCGCAAACGGATATTTCTGTTTAAATGTCGAAAATATTTGCTGCAGCGCAGGTGGTCCTCCGGTCGAAGCCCCAATCGCCACAATGTCTACAGAGTGATTGTTTGCGGTCAGAGCAGTTACGGCCGGCTGTGATGACATATTGACAATTGGTCCGGGTTCACTTTGTAATGATCTGTGCCGTGAAATACCACCCGGTTTTATGGACATGACCTGAAGTACTTTCTTTTGAAGATCTTCCTTGATTGACAGCAGGTCAACCGAAGCGGTGCCGCACGGCTTCGCCACGAAATCCAATGCACCGAGTTCGAGTGCCTTGAACACCTTGTCGGCTTCACTTAAGGCACTTACTACGATAACCGGAATCGAGAAACGGGTTGTTAAGATGCGCAGTAATGTGAAACCGTCCATTTTGGGCATTTCCAGGTCGACAGTTACCAGATCCGGTTTAAGTGAAATAACCTTCTGTAAACCTTCTTCGCCATTTGTCGCATAACCGACTACATCTATGGAAGGCATGTCTTCGAGCATTTTGGTGATGCTGCGTCGACTGAATGCCGAATCGTCAACAACAACGACTCTGATCTTTTTCATAATGCCCCCCCGGAAAATAGCCGGTCCGGCTTTTGATAGATCATGTCGTTTTTAAAATGCCTGAGCGTAAATAGCGTAGTAACGTTCATCAGTGATTCCGAATGGCCCAGCAGAAGAAACCCCCCGTCGTACAAAGCATTGTGAAAAGATTCCACAACCCGTTTTTTGGCAGCGCGATCGAAATAGATGATTACATTGCGACAGAAGATAATGTCCATTTTGCCAAGCATAATCATGCGACCGGTATCAAACAAATTAAGATGGCTGATTGTTACCAGTTTGCGAATAGAGTCATTGATTCTGTAACCATCTTCTTGAGGTACGAAGAAACGTTGCAGATAATGGTCTTCAGTTGTACGGAAGGATGCCTTTCCGTAAACGGCCCGCCTGGCATGCTGGAGTACTCTTTGACTGATATCGGTTCCGATAATTTCAATATTCCAGCCCCTGAGTTCCGGAATTCCGCTCAGCAGCATGGCGATGGTATATGGCTCTTCGCCGGTTGAACAACCGGCGCTCCAGATGCGCAGCGAACGGCTGCCATGAGCGGATTTCATCTTGACAAGTTCCGGAATGATCTCATCGGTAAATGCCTTCAACTGAAACGATTCACGAAAGAAATAAGTTTCATTGGTTGTAAGAACATCCATTATATCCATCAGTTCCTGATCTTTGTTACGGTTGTATTTTAAATAGTGGTAATAGTCGTAATATGAGAGCAGGTTAAGATCGGTAAGGCGTCCGGAAAGACGCTTTTCGAGTATGTACTTAGAGTCGGATTCAAAATAGATGCCGCAATGATCGTAGATACAATCACGGAGAAGACTGAATTCATCATCGGACATGATGTGATCATTTGAAAAAGAAAATGGCATGAAAGGCCTAGTGGTTGTTTATAAGGCAGCTTTCGAGTGACTTGGAGGCCTGACGCACAACATCAGGGTCTTTGCTTTCGAGCGCCTTTTGAATGAAAAAACGTGACTCGGGAGTACGGATTGATTCCAGTACCTGCAGACAGGTAATCATCAGCAACCCTTCCACATTAGTGAGAATACGTGTGATTATCGGCAGAATACGTTCAGGCGCAATCAAGCTAATTGCTTTCAAAGCAGCACACTGCACCCAGGCATCTTCATCTTCCATGGCCTTTTCCAATTGTTCGATTGCACTTGTTTCCTTCATCTCGCCCAGAGCATCGGCCGCTGCTATTCGGACATCGGGATCTTCGTCAGTCAAAGCCATGGTAATTATCCTGGGAGCCGCCTTGGTGCGGAGGGTGCCAATCGAAGAAACGGCCGCCTTGCGTACCAGTGAACTTTCATCGTTAGCCAGCAGCAGCAAACGTTCGCTTTCGCCAAGCGATGCCAGCAAAAGAGCTGCGTAGCGGCGATGATTCGGCATCTCAGAGTCACTCAGACGCCTGGATATGTTCAAGACGGATACTTGGTCAAGTAAAACAAATATCTGCAAAGTCGCTACAGCGGCAATGCAGACATCCTGACTGGTGTCGTCAATCATTGCAACCAGATCAGGTATTGCTGAAATCAGCCCCAGTTTCCCGACTGTGACCGCCGCAGTCTTTCGCACAGAAGGAGAATTGTCTTTTAGCGCATCTATTACCATATCAGAGTATGCCGCATAACCGCATTCTCCAACCAGCACACAAAGCGCACTGCGGGCATTTTCATCGGCAGTGGCATAACGGGTGACAACCTCCGCGATACCATCCTCACCAAAACATTTCAATGACATGAGTGAGGCTTCCGCAAAACGGTCAACTACAAAAGATTCAATAAGGAGTGGCACGAAACGGATGTCTCCAGTGACTCGACTACACCAGATCAGAGCATCAACCAGCACTGAATCGCGACTGTCGAAAAGATCCAGAAGAGCGGGAATGGTGCTGCCCCCTCTCATAATCCGAAGTTTATCAGAAATCTTCTGGCGATCTTCACTGGAAGAACGGTCATATATTTTGAAAAGGGCTTTTAGTGATGCCGCTCGTGCGCTTTTCTGCCGGCAAGACAGTCCTTCGATAAGAAATAAAAGCGAGGTTGCATCAGAAGCATTTCCCAAATAATCATACACGGCTTTGCGCAGGATATCCTGATCCGCAAGGCTCAATATTTCTGCCGGAACAGATCCGGTTGGAGCAATTTTACCCAAGGCTTCCAGGGCACTGAATCGGAACAGAACCGCCTCGTTGGCAACAATCGCATCTATCAGAAAGGGAGCGACGCTGGAACTCCCCAGAGTTCCCAAATGCTCTGCTGCAGCTGATGCTACATTAACATCCGGGTCATTGAGTGCATCAAGCAGCGATCGGGAAAATACCGGGTCGCCTATTGCGCCCATTACATCAATTATAAACTTACGAACATCGCTGTCAGTATCCCGAACCATTCTGATCAACGGATCGGCTGCTGTTGAACCAAGGCGTATGATGGCTTCAGCAGCGGAATTCCTTAAACCCGCGTTGTCTTCATTGCGAAGTAGTTCCAAAAGCTTTTCAATAGTTTTCTCATCCGGTTCGTGACCGAAAAAAACTTCAACAGCTTCCTTGCGAACACGCCAACTTTCATCGCTCATCGCGGTTATGATGATGCCGAGAGAATCCTGCAAGGAAAAGCCTTTCAGGAATTTTAGCGCCGAGCGCCTTATTTCCTCTTCTTCTGATCGAAGAGCGTATTCAATTTCCTGAAGATTCATTTAAAAACAACTCCGGATTTAAGAATTGGCCTTCTGAAAAACTAAACGGGCTTGATTATATTACTGCTGGGCAGGCAGATCATGTGGACCGAGGAGCGAGTCAACATTCAGGATCATGAAAACCCGTTCATTCGACAAACATACTCCGACCACAAATTCCATACCAACATCCGAAGACATGAGGATTGGTGGTTTAATGTCACGCATCGGAACGTTTATTACCTCCATTACATCATCCACCATCAGTGCAAGCATCTGCCTGGCAAGCGATACGATCAGCAACTTGCCGGTTTTGGTGTTTTCCTCGATCGGCATGGAGAAACGCTTGCGCATGTTCATCACAGGAATGACATTACCGCGAAGGTTGATAACACCATCAAGCAGTTCGGAAGCACGCGGAAGACTGGACAGCTTTTGGGGAAGAATAATTTCCCTGATTCGCATGATATCCACAGCAAACAGCTTGTCTCCCAGAGTGAAACATGCCAGTTGGATGTTGCTGAGTTCACCAACCATGTTAGTTGCCATTCCCTTGACTACTTAACAAACTGCTGATTTCGTCAATAATCATAGCCGACTTGAACGGTTTGTGCAGATAAGCATTGGCGCCGCAAAGCAAACCACGTTCCTGGTCTTCCTGCGATTTTTTAGCAGTCAGCATGACAATCGGCAAGTTTGCCGTACGGGGGGTGTTCCGGATGTAACGACATATTTCGAAACCATCAATGTCCGGAAGCATAATATCCAAAAGCACCAGGTTGAATTCTTCTGTTGCCAGCTTGTCAATTGCCATTTTGCCGGTAAAAGCGCCAACAACTTCAAAACCCTTGACGGTCAGAAGAATCGTCTCAAGTTTAAGAAGGCTTTCCTCATCTTCGACAACCAGTATCCTTTTTTTCTGCATACAAACCCCTTTTCAGCACAAATGAATATCCGCAATACTTTCAAGGTTTAGAATAATCAACAATCTTCCATCGGATCTACCGATCCCGAAGACGAAATCACGATCAATCCCTTCCAATACAGCTGGCGCAGGCTCAACAGCTTCTTTTTTTATACGTACAACCTGAATCACTTCATCGACCAGCAAGCCGCTGAATGATTCATTGCTTTTGATTACGACAATCCGCTCTTTGCCGCTTACATGTTCACGAAGCAGTCCAAGCCGCAAGCGCATATCCAAGACCGGGATTATGGTGCCGCGCAATGATAAAACCCCGGTTACAAAAGCGGGGGCACGGGGAACCTCGGTAACTTCGCGAGGCTTGATGATTTCCTTGATATCCATAATGTTGATGCCATAGAGTTCATCAGACACCCTGAAGCATAGATATTCCAGATCCGCCGCCACATCACTGGTAACCTCATCATCCGCAAGCACAACTTCTTCATTGCACCCGGAAGCGCTTCTGCCCGCCATGATGACTTCAATGGGATCACGGGCAGGATTCGGTTTTTCAGGAATATGAGCAGCGGCGGTATGAAATTTCAATGCATCGGAACTGCCAGCAACCAACATCGGGATATTTTGAAAAAAATCATTAACTTCAGGCGCCGGGGTATTACCGGTATTTTCAGGTGCCCTTGAAAATGCAACAACCTCCAAAGGGTCCTGCAACAAGGAGCTCTGGGATGACTGCGGCTGACTCTGAAGGGATTTTTTTCTAATTTTAGCCAGATCCATGCCTTACCGCCTAAATCATCAATTCGTCTTTAATTTCATCAATAATATGTGAATCAATCAGAGCCGCGTCGCTTCCGAACGCCACAAGCAGCGCATTGGTCGCCATTGTATTGATTTTACGCGGCACCCCGCCGGTCAGTTCAAATATTCGCTGAACGGCATCCGGTGTAAAAAGACCGGATGCACCGCCTGCTGCCTCAAGTCGGAAATCGATGTATTCCATTATTTCATCCAGCGACAGTGACGGAAGATGATAATGCAACGAAATTCTCTGCCTGAGTGGTTCAAAACGGCTGGTAGACATTATCTGTCTGAGCTCAGGCTGCCCCATGATAATAACTCCCAGCAGATTTCGATCATCAAGCTGAAAGTTTGTCAGCAGCCTTATCTCATCAAACACTTCATCATCAGTAATCATCTGTGCTTCATCAACCACCAGAACCGGGCAGACCCCGGCCTGATTGGACGAATATACAACGGTATGGATTTGATCAATCAAAGCATCCTTGGCTTCTGCAGGCTGCTCGACATTCATTATTCTTGCAAATGTACGTAAAAATTCTAATGCATTAAGGCGAGGATTCACTATATAGCAGAATCTGTAACGATCCCCGAGACGATCCATCAGAGCACGGGACAGTGTCGTTTTACCGCAGCCGATTTCACCGGTCAACACTGCAATTTCACGTTCCTGAACAACAAATTCCAGCCTTGCAAGTGCTTCGTCATGAACACGGCTCAAAAACAAAAACCGTGGGTCTGGCGTTTTGCTGAAAGGCTTTTCCCTGAATCCGAAATAGCTCTTGTACATGGGTATCAGTTACCGGAACGCATGGTTTCGTTGACGATGCCGCCGACGTCCAGCACGAGGATCGTGCGCTGGTCTCCAAGATCTGCGGCACCGGATATCCCCTTGAAACGCTTGAAGGCCTCGCCAAGCGTCTTGATGACGATGTCCTGCTGGCCAAGCAGGTCATCGACCACAATACCAAGTCGTTTTTCTGCAACACCGACAACAACGACATAGAACTCCTGCGGTTGCTCAACGTGACGGCTGATATCAAAATAGCGTTCAAGCCTCAATAACGGCAAAGTCGATTCGCGAAGCTGTATAACTTCTTTTCGCTCTACAGTCATAATTTCGCGCTCGGTCATCAGTAATGATTCCAGAACCGAGGTGATCGGCAGAGCGTAAGTTCTGCCGCTGCAGCTGATTATAAGCGCCTTTATTATTGCAAGGGTGATCGGCAGCGTTATGATGAACCGGCTGCCTTTCCCTTTGCAGGTTTCAATATCAACCATGCCGGAGATCGCTGCGATATTGTTTCTGACAACATCCATACCGACACCGCGGCCGGAAACCTCGCTGACCTTGTCAGCTGTCGAGAAGCCAGGCAGGAACAGAAATTCAATGGCTTCACGATCGGAAACATTACTGATATCGCTGACCAGTCCTTTCTGCAGAGCCTTGTTTTTAACTTTTTCCACGTCAATGCCGTTACCATCGTCTTGAACCTCGATAACAACATGATTTCCTTTTTGAAATGACGAAATACGAATGGTTCCCTTTTCGTCTTTTCCACGTGCGACACGTGTTTCACGGGATTCTATCCCATGATCGATGGCATTGCGTATTATATGCATCATCGGGTCGGATATATCCTCAACAATCAGTTTGTCAAGTTCAGTGTCCGCTCCGAAAAACTTCAATTCAACCTTTTTCCCCTGTTCTCTCGATATTTTGCGAACGATTCGCGACATTTTTTCATACAGCTGCCCAACCGGGATCATGCGTATTTCCATGACTCCTTTCTGCAGGTCGGACAATTTACGTTCCAGCCCCTTGGCCGCCTTTCCCAACTCTATGGCCATGCGCGAGAAGCCTTCGTTTCGCATTTTTGCCGTGACGCCGGCAATAGTCGAGTGAGCCAGTACGAGTTCACCGACAATGTTCATCAACTCATCCAGCTTGCCGATATCCACACGCACTGTCCTGCTCATGCTCTTGGCGCTTAATACCGAATCTTCGACAGCAGATTCCTTGACCGGGCTGGGTTGGGTTGCCGGGACAACTCCACTAATGTCTGAAACCGCGATCGGAGCAGATGCGGGCGGAAGTTCTGGCGATACCGGTTTAACTGCAGCTACTGACGTTCCGAGTTGTTTAACCGTTATGGAATCGTTCTCAACCAGGCTTTTCAGGTCTCCAAGCTGACGCGTGGAACCGAAAAGTATTTCAAAATCAATATTGGTTTCGATGTTTCCGCCCACACTGGGCAAAGTGCTGATAACTTCGCCGCACGACTTGAGAAGCTCGGTTACGGCAGCCAGTTCCTGATCAAATGTGCTTAAGTCGAAGGATGTGTGAACATTGAAAATCGTGCGCCCCTTGGAAATATTATCCAGAAGACGATGCTCCTCATACTCCGTCAAAGCCCCGATTATCTGTTCAGATAAACCGAGCGAATCAAGCACAGAACCTCCGGAAGGCTTTTCCGGCGGAGCAAGGCAGGCATTGATTTTTGAAATGCATGTTGCAATCTCTTTTGACTTGCTGCTGTTGTCCCCTTCGGAAATAGTTCTTACAAGCGTTGTCAAAAGATCATGAGAATCAAACAGGACCGGCATGAGTTGCTGATTGAGCGGTATTTTGCCCAATCTTAGCCAGTCCAGCAGGTTTTCCAGGTTGTGAGAAAGCTCTGAAATCTCGCTGAAACCGAACATTCCCGCCAATCCCTTCAAGGAATGGGCGCCCCTGAAAATCGAATTTAGTATATCGGGATTAAAGTCGCCGCCTTCAGCCATATCGGAAAGGTCAGCCAACTCTGTTCCGAGTTGTTCAACAATTTCTTCAGCCTCTGCCAGAAAATCCTTGGTGGCCTTGTTATGTTCGGATGTACCGGGATCGCTCATATAAAAATCCTGACAGGGTATTAATTGACTTTATTAAGATAAGACTCGATTAACTTCTGCAGGTGTGACGGATCAAAAGGTTTGATCAAATATTCATTCGCGCCAAGTAGTTTTCCTTTTTCAATGTCTTTGACACTACCTTCAGTTGAAATTATGAAGACCGGAATATGGGCGTAATTCGGATTATTGCGAAGATAGCTGATTAACTCCAGTCCATTGATATCCGGCATGTTTATGTCTGTCAAAATAAGGTCAACCTGCTCGCGCGGCAACAGCCTAAGTGCCTCGAAACCGCTGGAAGCCTCCACAATTCTAAAATCGTCAAGGGGTTCAATCGCTGCCATAAGCATGGCTCGCATGGCAGCCGAGTCATCTGCAATCATGATTGTCTTTCTACTCACGCTCTGCCCCTTTCATGCGTTCGTCATTCTAAGGTTTTTTTCCATTGAGATGCCGACCTGGGATAAAAATATTGCCAGCGGTTCAGTATCAATAATCGGATTTCTGCCCGGAAGATTGTCGCCGTACAAGAAACCGACCAAACGCGATTGACTTACGATGGGTCCGACAAAAACCTGTTCAGGAATCCCGCCCCCCAATTGCTCGAATATACGTTTGTCAATAGCCGTAAAAGATGGTTTGAATGTGGCCGCTTGCCCTGTGAGGCCGGACTTTTTAAAGATGGAGTCCGCTTCCAGCGGAAAATGAATTGCACTCACGCGCTCATCGCCACTTTTCTTACCGCCGGTGATCCCAAATTGGCCGGAACCGTAGACAATGTTGTTATTCAGGGTAAACACGATTGCACGATTAAAAAACTCGGATGCAAATCGCAGTACCAGCAACAGGATGCCTCCCTGCAAATCCGGATTGTTAAGCTCCTCCAGCATGCCACGCAATAACGAGAGGCTCCCGCCGTTTGCAACAGGATCTGACGGAGACGGGACATCGTCGTCATCACCCATTTCCACCCGGAGCTCATCACCAAGATTATAACGATCCTTGCAGTCGACAGAAACAATACTTTCTGTCGAATTTTGGATAATAGTGAACAATTGAGAAGTAAAATTCTGCAGGGACGCCGGGTTATTTATTTCAACACGTCGTGGTTTCAGCAAAAAGTGATAACCGGCATCACGAACTTTCGCCTCTGCTTCGGCATGATGATAATCTGAAACTACGATGATTCGAAGATCGCTGAAATTGTTATGCAAAAGATCCATCAGCTCGATCCCTCCCAGCACTCCGGAACCGTCCATTTTGGGCATGATCAGATCTATCACGACAATCGGGGATTCTCCGCCGCGATGAAGTGAATCAACCTTGATCAAAGTATCTTCACTGCGTGACATGGCATGCACGGCAAATCCGGATTCACTCAGCCCATCAGCGATGGCACGCAATGTAGGACCATCATCATCCACGATAACAATCGGCTGTTTTAGCGCAACTGTCGAGGATGATTTGGGGGCATTTGCATCTACAAGATCAAATTCCAGGTCATTATTATCCACAGATTCTTCAGCGGAAAATCCGGTTTCTGCAGCATGACGCTTCTCATCAAGGATTCTTGTGCCTTCCATGGCAAGAAATTGGGGATTGAGTCCCTGATCAAGCATGAACTGCAACGGATCCATTCTGGTGCCGTCAACGGTTTCAATACTGGTTTGAACTTCGAAATTAAAAGTTCCTTCTGCCCATGCAAAAAGCGAGAAGACGACATTTTCAATCTGTTCACGAACGACTTCTTCGACGATTTCCTGTGAAACGCCGAAGTTTTTAACCAGGATGACGCCCAAACGTTCGCGGAAACCCTGCTCCTGCTGGACTGAAAGTGCTTTGCGAAGCACGGCAAGATCAATTACACCTTTTTGGATCAATACCTCTCCGAGACTCTGCTGAAAGGTACTGGAAGAGGCCCTGACCACCTGCCCGTTACGAAAACAGATCGAACCGCTCCTGCTTCGACTGGTGAGGGACAGAACACCAGTCTTCCTGCTGAGACTGACTATCTGCAGAATTTCGCCAAGTCCGAGATCTTCGAGGTTACCTACCAGGCTCATTCAGAATTGTTCCTAAGCTGAAAGCGGAATGAAAACTGACGAATAGTACCGTAACAGTATCTACAAGTAAAGGCTTTATAGGACTGATCATGTCTTGGGGCGAGCTGATTTTGTGCGGGGGGAGGAAGAAGATTTATCCCGTCCTCGGAACATGATTCGCAACGGAACGCCATCAAAACCGAAGGCCTCGCGAAACTTGTTGATCAGATACCTTTCGTAAGAATAGTGGATATTCTCCGGCTGGTTCGTAAATATGACAAAGGCGGGAGGACGTGTGGCTACCTGTGTGGCAAAATAGAATTTTACCCGGCGCCCGTGGGACAGGGGAGCATGGTGCGCGTCGGTGGCTTCGTTAAACACCTGTACCAGCTGGGAGGTTGAAACCCTCTTGCAAAACTGTTCCATGACAGCGTCCACGGTTGAAATGATCTTGCCGGTACGCTGACCGGTTTTGGCGGAAACGCAGACAATCGGTGCATAGGCAAGGTACTTGAAGCCGGTCCTTATCTTATCGATGTATATACCAAGCGTCGTATTGTCCTTTTCAAGTATATCCCACTTGTTTATGACAAAAACACATCCTTTGCCGGCCTCATGAATATAACCGGCAATACGCTCGTCCTGTTCGGTGACCCCCTCTTCGGCATCGATCACCATCAGCACCACATCAGCCCTTTCAATACTGCGCAGTGCATCGCAGACGCTGTATTTTTCGAGCTTTTCCGTGGTTTTACCTTTGCGGCGGATTCCGGCGGTATCAACCAGAACATAGGGCTTTTTGTTGCAGGTAAAAGGAGTGTCGACCGAATCCCGGGTGGTTCCGGCGGTAGGGTTGGCGACAACCCGCTCGTAACCGAGCAGCCGGTTGACCAGCGAAGACTTGCCGACATTGGGCCGGCCAACAACGGCAATTCGCGTGACGTTTTCTTCTGCTTCGGCAGCATCGGCGGGCGGGAAAACCTCAATAACATTTTCCACCAGGTCTATGACTCCACGATTGTGTTCAGCTGATATCGTGTACAACGTATCGACGCCCAGTGAATAAAATTCCATCGAATCATTTTCCAGCTTATCACCGTCGACTTTGTTGACGACATAGAAGACCGGTTTTTTGACACGGCGCAGCATCCCGGCAACCTCAATATCGGCAGGGGTCAATCCGCTTCTGGCGTCCATCATGAAAATGATGACATCAGCCTCTTCAATCGCCAAGCGAGATTGTTCACGCATCTGCTGCAGCAGGCGGTTTTCGGTCACAGGTTCGAAACCGCCGGTATCGATCAGGATAAACGGCTTTTCAAAGCGGGTAATATCAGCGTAATTACGATCACGCGTCACGCCGGGAGTGTCATCCACGATGGCACGGCGATGTCCCAAAAGACGGTTGAACAAGGTTGATTTGCCCACGTTGGGGCGTCCTACAATTGCTACTAACGGTTTCATTCGTACCCCAGCTCTCTCAACTTGGAGGGACGTTCACTCCAGTTTTCAACCACCTTTACAAACAACTCCAGAAAAACCCGGGTATCGAGCAGTCGCTCGATATCCTGTCTGGCCTGGCTCCCGATCCGTTTCAGCATTTCCCCGCGCTTGCCGATGATGATCCCTTTCTGGGTATCACGCTCCAGCATGATGGCGGCCGATATGGCAATCACGTTATTTTCCCGTTCGACAAAGCTCTCAACCACAACTGCCGTCGAATAGGGGATCTCGTCACGAGTCAGCCGGAAGACTTTTTCGCGGATCATCTCGGCCACAATGAACTTTTCCGGCATGTCGGTCAGAATGTCATCCGGGAACATGGCCGGCCCTTCGGGAAGATAGCCGGTTATAACGGAAACCAGGTGTTCAACCCCATCACCGTTGCCGGCCGATATCGGGACGATTTCCTTGAACGGGTACATAGTCGACCAGGCTGCGATTTTTTCCAGCATCAGGTTTTTATCCGAAAGCAGATCAACCTTGTTCAGTACCAGCACGACCGGAGTCGTCACCTTTTTGAGAACATCGGCAACAAAGGCAGCATCGGCCTGCCCGGTCGCATCCACCACCAACAGCAGCAGATCAACACCGCTTATGGCAGATCTGGCAACATCCACCATGCTTCGGTTCAGAAGCGAACGTCCGGCATGGATCCCGGGGGTGTCGATAAAGACAATCTGACCTTCGGGAATATTATGAATTCCCTGAATCCGGTTGCGGGTGGTCTGCGGTTTGTCGGAGGTGATAACGATCTTCTCTCCGATAATTCGGTTCAGCAAGGTTGATTTTCCCACATTGGGTCGACCGATGATCGAGACAAACCCTGATGTACTCTTCTTGTTTTTCATTTAGTTGGATACCATTCTTTCATGTTTTACTTTTTAGTCCAGGCGTCCCGCAACGTCACAACCCGGTTAAAGACAGGCTTGCCCGGAACGGAATCCTTTGAATCCTGGCGGAAATATCCAAGACGCTCAAACTGATAACGGGTTTCCAGATCCGCATCTGCCAGACTCGCCTCCAGCTTGCATTCCAGCAGTGTTTCTATTGATGACGGATTGAGGTACTGTTTGTAGTCGGCGCCGCCACGGTCGGGATTGGGATCACTGAAGAGCCGGTCAAACAGGCGCACTTCGGCATTCACGGCATGGGAATCGGAAACCCAGTGAATGACGCCTTTGACTTTGCGGCCATCCGAGGTATGGATGCCTTCCCGCGAACCCGGATCGTATTCACCGTGCAGTTCAATAATACGGCCCTGATCGTCCTTGACAACACCGGTGCACTTGACGATGTAGCCGAAGCGGAGCTTGACCTCGCCGCCGACCGTCAGGCGATGAAAACCCTTGGGCGGTTCCTCCATGAAATCGTCGCCGTCGATCCAGATTTCCCTTGAAAAATGAACAGTGCGCGCACCCATTTCCGGCTTCTGGGGATGATTGGGGGCAACTATTTCCTCAACTTCAGCGACCGGCCAGTTGTCAATCACCAGCTTGATCGGTCTCAGCACCGCCATGGCCCGCGGAGCAGTTTCATTCAGGTCGGCACGCACACACTCTTCCAGAATCGACATGTCGATCCAGGAATCGCTGCGTCCGACACCGATCATTTCGCAAAAAGCCCGAACCGCTGCGGCAGTATAGCCCCGGCGCTTGATACCCATCAAAGTCGGCATGCGCGGATCGTCCCAGCCGCTGACGATCCCGAGCTGAACCAGCTCCTGCAATTTGCGCTTGCTCATGACGGTGTAGGTCAGATTCAGCCGTGCGAATTCGTACTGGCGCGGCTTGGAAGGCACGGGCAGGTTCTCCAGGAACCATTCGTAAAGCGGCTTGTGGTCCTCGAATTCCAGCGTACAGATCGAGTGGGTGATCCCCTCGATCGCATCCGACTGGCCATGGGCAAAATCGTACATCGGATAGATTTTCCAGGCATCGCCGACATGCGGGTGAGTGGCATGGATGATCCGGTACAGGACCGGATCCCGCAGGTTCATATTGGGCGCTGACATGTCGATTCTGGCTCGCAGCACCCTGGCGCCATCGGGGAACTCGCCGGACTTCATGCGGCGGAAGAGATCAAGGTTCTCTTCGACGGATCGGTTGCGATATGGGCTTTCCTTGCCGGCCTCGGTCAAGGTGCCGCGAAATGCCCGCATCTCCTCGGCGTTAAGATCCTCAACATAGGCCTTGCCTTCCCGTATCAGATATTCGGCCCACTGATAGAGCTGTTCAAAATAATCCGAAGCATAATAAAGGTTCGCTCCCCAGTCAAAGCCGAGCCAACGCACGCTTTCCTTGATGGAATCGATGTATTCCAGTTCCTCTTTGGCCGGATTGGTGTCATCGAAACGCAGATGGCAGCGGCCGCCAAAATCACGCGCCAAACCGAAATTGATACAGATCGACTTGGCATGCCCGATGTGGAGATAGCCGTTGGGCTCGGGGGGGAAACGGGTAACAACACTCTTGTGCCGGCCGCTCTTCAGATCGTCGTCGATGATGGTGCGCAGAAAGTTATTGGATGCGGGGGCGTTCTGTTCAATTGTTGACATGATAAACCTCTTGGGTGCTATTTCGGCAATTCGCCCAGCAGCGAATTCGGGTAGGCTTTTACAATTCGAACTTCAACGAAACTGCCTATCAAGGATCTGTCGCCTGAAAAGTTTACTATCCGGCCGTTATCAGCCTTGCCGGAGACCTGGCCGGGCAGTTTCCCCTCCCCTTCGACCATGACAGTTTGCAGGCCTCCGACATACTCCTGGCATATCTCGCGGTTAATACGCTTCTGGAGCGTCATCAAACGGTCCAGTCGGGCCAGCTTCTGAGTGCGGTTCAGCTCTTCAGACAGGTCGGCGGCCTTGGTTCCGGGGCGTTGCGAATAGACGAAAGAGAACAGGTCTATGTAACGCACCTCTTCCATCAGTGAGAGAGTCTGTTCAAAATCGTCGTCCGTCTCACCCGGAAAGCCGACGATGATGTCACCGGTAACCACGATACCGGGACGGATTGCCTTGAGCTTGCGGACTTTGTCCAGATAAGATTCACGGCTGTAGACGCGTTTCATTCGTTGCAGAACCGAATTACTGCCGGATTGGGCCGGCAGATGGATCTGGCCGCACAGCTTGGGCACGTCGCCGAAACAGGCGATCAGATCGTCCGACATATCCTTGGGATGCGATGTGGTAAAACGGATCCGCTCTATGCCGGAAACTTCGGCAACCTGCCGGATCAACTCAGCAAAGGACGGTTCACTTTCAGCTTTAAGGCCGTAGGAATTGACGTTCTGGCCGAGCAGTACGACCTCCCTGACCCCCTCGTTCGCCAGTTGGTGTATTTCAGTCAGAATATCCGCCGAGCGGCGGCTGATCTCACGCCCCCGCACATAAGGTACGATGCAATAGGAGCAGAAGTTGTCACACCCCTGCATGACGGTAACAAAACGTGAAAGCCTGGATTGCCCTTTGATTGACGGAAACAGATCGAGGCGTTGATCGTTGTCGATGAAAGCGGTCTCGGAACGGCGTTCACCCTGTTCCGCCCCCCTTACCATATCCGGCAACAGATGCAGATTATGGGTGCCGAACACCAGGTCCAGGTAAGGGAACTTCTTCAGCAGTTCTTCCCCCTCCTGCTGGGCTACACAGCCTCCGACACCGATAATCTGTGACTTTCCGTCACGCTTGTAGATGCGGAGATTCTGCAGGCGTTTATAGACCTTCTCTTCGGCGCCGCCGCGGACGCTGCAGGTATTCAGCAGGATCATATCGGCGACGGACGGGTCGTTGGTTGGAGCGTATCCCAGATCGGCCAACATCGTGATGATCCTTTCCGAATCATTCACATTCATCTGGCAGCCGAAGGTTTCCATGTAAATAAATTTATCAAGCATAAGAACTAATCTTTATACGTGATAACAGACTGTAAAGTCAATAAAATTGGGTTTTTAAGACTAATCGGACGGTTTTGCGGTCTTGACAAATCCGGAAAGGGAGAAGTATTGTCTGAATATTTTGAACCAGCATTAATAGTGGGAAACTTATGATCATTGACTGGAACTGCATAGAGACGGTGTTGCTGGACATGGATGGAACCATTCTGGATCGCCATTTTGACGACCATTTCTGGCTGGAGCACGTACCGCAGCGTTGGGCAGCCCACAACCATACGACGGTTGAATATGCAAAAAAACATCTGTACGCATTGTTTCGTTCACAGGAAAACACTCTCAACTGGACCGACCTTGATTACTGGTCAGATCGTCTAAAGCTCGACATTCCGCTATTGAAGCGGGAGATAGAACACCTGATTGCCGTCCACCCGCATGTAGTCGAGTTTCTGCTGTTTCTGAAGCAGCACCGCAAAACGGTCTGGCTGGTAACCAACGCACATTCAAAGACGCTGGACCTGAAGATGCGGACAACCCGCATCGGCCCCTATTTCGACGGCATCATATCGGCTCACCAGGTCGGCCTTCCCAAGGAGGATGACCGCTTCTGGGGCAAGTTGCAGAACTTTATCAAATATGATCCCGAAAAGACCATGCTGGGTGAGGACAGCGAGACCAACCTTGCAACCGCCGAGCGTTTCGGCATTCGCTATCTTATTTACATCAGCCGTTACAGCTCAAAGGTCACACCGCAGCCATCTGAGCGATTTCATACCATCGAACATTTTAACAGACTAGTACCGGCAGAAGGTTCAAGCTGCGTCTCGCTGGTTTCTAAAAACATTGGACACAACCCATGAACATTATATTGACATGCTGCACGCTTCTCATGTTCGCTTCCATGGCAAACGCGGCCGTCTCCGCGGATACTGAACTTCATATCGGCAAGTTCAGCTCCGGAGATCTTTCGGGCTGGAAAGACCAGACCATCTGGAATGCTAAAAAAACGAGTTATTCCTTTGTGCCTAAAAACGGAAAACTGGCTTTAATGGGTAAAAGCAGCAACACCGCCTCCGGATTGATCAACAAGATGGAAATTGACCCGAAGGCCTTTCCGATCATCAAGTGGTCGTGGAAAATAGATCATACCGTCAAAAGAGGAAATGAGAAAGTCAAGGAAGGACACGACTTTGCAGCTCGTCTGTATGTGGTTTTTTCCAGGGGATTCTTTTCCCGCACCCGCGCTATAGAGTATGTCTGGGGTAACGTCATGCACAAGGGAGAATCGCTGCGCAGCCCCTATTCCAGTAATGCGGTCATGATTGCGGTTGATGCCGGAGAAGAACTGGCTGGCCAGTGGACTTCCCACAAGCGGAATTATTATGAGGACTACCGTGCGGCTTTTGGTGAAGAGGCGCCCAAGGTTGGCGCAATTGCCATCATGACCGACAGTGACAATACCCACGAAAGCGCGGTTGGCTATTATGGCGACATCAGTCTGTTATCTGTCGCCAACAAAGAGGAAGACCCGAAAATGAAGGAGCCCAAAAGCAAGGAGGCCGCCCCAAAGGAACAGCCTCACAAGGATCAACACCCGAAGGATGTCGTGCCTAAAGAATCACCAAACAGCATCCTGCCGGTCACACCACCTGTGCCTACACCGCCGGCACAGTCAATTCCATGAGTTAAGATTGCATCCTGCTCAGGATTGTCCTGAATTTTTCCAGTTTTGATGCGCCTTCTTCAATCAGACGGATCAGATCTTTCCGGGCACTGCCGGCAACTTCTCTTCCCTTTTCAACCAGTTCCTCGGTTTTTTCGCCGATCGTATCGACCAGATTGTTCACGTTTGTAGTAAGGTCATCAACAGTTTCATCGGCCCGGTTGCGAACCTTTTTCGTATAACGGACAAGATCTTTTCTGGTTTTTTTACCGGACTGCGGAGCAAGCAGCAAGGCAAACCCCGCCCCGATCACGCCACCCGCAACAATCAACAATGCCGCAGCCGCCAATTTATTATCCCTATTTTCCATAATGTTTCTCCTTTAATGATTTATTCTACATTGTACCCCGGCAGGATAATTTCTCAAGTCAATCTTCATGCTTCAGTCAGCGAATCGCCCGCACCTTGTAGAAGCGCCCCTTGATCTTGTTCCTGCCCAGACAGGCCAAAGCCTGTTCGGCGCTTGAGCGCACGATTGCCACATAGGCATGAAACTCAAGAACGTCGATCTTGCCGACTTCACTCCCGGTGATCCCGCCTTCGCCGGTCAGAGCGCCCAGGATATCGCCGGGACGCAGCTTGTTTTTGCGGCCGCCGTCGATGCAGAGCGTCACCATCGTTGGTACCAGGGGCTTGCCCGTGCCGTTAGTAAGCGACTCCAAATCTCCTCGGGGGATAGTGTTGCCCAGAACCGCTTCTATAGCCTGCACCCGCCGATTTTCATGCGCTGTCACCAGACTTAGCGCCAGTCCCTGCTCTCCGGCACGCCCGGTACGGCCGATGCGGTGGATATGGATTTCAGGATCGCGGGAAAGTTCATAATTGATCACCGCCGAGAGCTCCTTGATATCCAATCCTCGGGCGGCCACATCGGTGCCCACCAGCACCGATACACTCTTGTTGGCAAAGCGTATCAGCACCTGATCACGCTCGCGCTGTTCCAGATCGCCATGAATGGCCAGCGCCGAGAAACCCCGCTTACCCAGTGCATCAGCCAGATCCTGGCATTCAATCCTGGTATTGCAGAAGACCAGCGTTGATTCAGGGCGATAGTGACTTAGAATCCGAGCCACGGCTTCGGTGCGCTGCTCTTTGTCCACCTCAAAGAGCAATTGGTCAATGGCACCTTCATCATGGGTTTCATCAACGCTGACTTCGACCGGCTCACGCTGGATCGTTGCACTCATGGCGGCAATCGTCTCGGGGTAAGTGGCAGAGAACAGCAGGGTCTGTTTCTTTTTCGGTGTAGCTGCAATCAGCGCACTGATATCGTCCTGAAATCCCATTTCCAGCATGCGGTCGGCTTCATCCAGCACCAGAGTCTGCAAACTGCTCAGATCGAGAGTCCCACGGCGCAGATGATCGAGCAGGCGGCCGGGCGTACCGACCACGATATGGGCGCCATGCTCCATGGAACTCAGCTGTGGTCCGAAGGGGACGCCTCCGCAGAGGGTCAGAACCTTTATGTTATCGGTAAAGCGAGCCAATCGGCGCAACTCCTTACCGACCTGGTCGGCCAGTTCGCGTGTCGGGCAGAGTACCAGCGCCTGAACGCGCAAACTGCTGACCTCCAGGTGAGTCAACAGGCCGATCCCGAAAGCGGCGGTCTTGCCGCTGCCGGTCTTGGCCTTGGCGATCACGTCCTTGCCGGACAGGATCAGCGGCAGGCTGTGGGCCTGAATCGGCGTCATCGCGGCATAACCGAGGGAAACCAGGTTTTTAAGCATGCTTGGTTTGATGTGAAGTGCGGAAAATGCTGTATTGGGCATGAATTACTCTCTTTCTTGACTGCCACCCTACCCCAGTCAGGATTATTCGTCCAGCTTTCAATAGATTGTGCCAGCTTCTGACAACGGCACTTATAAAAACACCGTTGATTACCGAATCCATCCTTAAAACCCACAAATATTACTTTGACGATGACTTGTTCGTGGTGCTATCTTGTGCTTCAAAAGACACAATTCTTCTGATTCAGAGTGATATAGGAAATCTAACGTACTGAGCAAACATTGTGGGGTTGTCATGAGATATTGTTTGACGTCGGTAATACAGATGCTTTCTATCATGCTCGCGGCAGGTGTCTGTCTGGCTGCCGAAGTTGGCAATCAGACAGGAAAGAGTAGCTGGGAATCCGCGGGGCAATCATCCGATTGGAACGCCCATTTTTCAATCCTGCATTTACCATCGTCCGATCTTCAGAATATACCTGCTGATGCCGGAATTACCGATTACCGTTTAAAAGCAACCCGCACAATTAAAATCGACCATCGCCTGAAGCTGTCTGTGGGAGGTGGCTATGGTCTCAAACACATTGATGCATCATCATCGGCGGCCCTTCCGCAGGATCTGCACGCCCTGTTTCTTGAGGCCGGCGCAAACTACCAAATCAATGACAGGGCCTTCGCCAGTTTAAGACTGACGCCCGGCTTTTACAGCGATTTCAAGGATCCTGGAACAGACGATCTACGCATGCCGATCCTGGCGTTGGGCGGTTACAGTTTTGACAATGGTCTATCTGTTGTGGGCGGTTTTATATACCGTGTCGGGTATCACTCCAACGCTTTCATACCCGCACTGGGATTCAGCTACCAAGCGGGTCAATACTGGAGAATCGACCTGATTGCACCCCGGCCCGCCGTCACGTACTTTGCTTCACCCCGAATACAGTTGTTTGTGGCCGGCGACTTTGCCAGCGATGAGTACGAACTGAAGGAGACATCTCTTGGTGCCAAAGCCATTAAGTACCAGGATTACAAAGCCATGGCCGGATTGAACTATCTTCCCGTTCCCGCAATCAAACTTTCCACGTCCGTCGGCTACGACTTTGAGCGGAAGTTTGAGTTTTATAACGCAACCCGTCCTGACATGCGTGTGGATGACGTGCCTTTTTTCAAGCTGTCACTGGATGTTGGCTGGTAGATGCTGCTGTTACTCAAACGGTAAACAATAGCTGATGACACAGCGTTATTGAGACCAGAGGAGGCAAAGAATGAAACTAATCAAATCATGGGCCCGAATGAATTGTATGGTAATCATATTGCTGCTGGCGGGCATGACGATGGCCCTGGCCGCTGCACCGCAGCCGTTGAAGGTGGGAATGGAACTGGCTTATCCCCCGTTTGAGATGACCGATACGGCCGGTAATCCGAGCGGAGTCAGTGTCGATCTGGCCAACGAACTGGGCAAGTCACTCGGCCGGCCGGTGAGTATCAGTAATATGTCCTTTGACGGCCTGATTCCTGCGCTGAAAACCGGCAAGATCGATCTGATCATATCCTCCATGACAGCTACAACCGAACGGGCCAAATCCATCGACTTCTCCGAGCCGTATCTCAAGACCGGACTTTGCCTGCTGGTAAACAAGGATGCCTCGGTCAAGTCCATCGAGGATCTTGACAAGGCCGGGAAAACAGTGGCGGTCAAGAAGGGAACCACCGGCCACCTCTACGCAACCAATAACCTGAAAGCAGCCAAGCTGCTGGTGCTTGACAAGGAAGCTGCCGCGGTACTGGAAGTCGTTCAGGGGAAGGCCGATGCCTTCATCTATGACCAGATGTCCACCTACCAGAACTGGCAACGCAACCAGGCTACCACCCGTGCGATCCTTACCCCCTTTCAGCAGGAATCATGGGCCATCGGCATTCGCAAGGGGAACGATGACCTGAAAAGTAAAATCAACGCCTTCCTCAAGGAGTACCGGGCTAAAGGGGGCTTCGAGCGGTTGGGCGACACCTATTTGAAGGAGATGAAGGGTGAGTTCAAACGGCTGGGCTACCAGTTTTTCCTGTAACACAATCAACAGGCGATGAACTGCCTCATCAAACCTGACGACGGGCGGCCGGTCTCCCTGGCCGCCCGCTGCATATCCTGGGGACTGGTCCTGCTGCTGGTGGCGGGAGTGTTCAGCTTTGCCTTTGCCCGCCTGCAGTATGGCTGGAACTGGGGTGCCATCTGGCAGTACCGTCTCAAGTTCCTGCAGGGGTGGGGAGTGACGGTGCTGATTTCGTCGGCCGCCCTGCTGCTCTCCCTGGCAATCGGCCTCTGCTTCGCCCTCGCCCAGCGCTCACGCCTGCTCCCTGTCCGCTATCTGGGCAAGCTGTACGTGGAACTGATTCGCGGCACCCCGCTGCTGGTGCAGATCCTGGTTTTTTTCTACGTGGTAGCGGATGCCTTCGGTATCAGCAACCGTTACCTGGTGGGAGTGCTGACCATGGCCTGCTTTGCCGGAGCCTACATCTGCGAAATAGTCCGGGCCGGAATCGAAAGTATCGGTGAGTCACAATTGGAGTCGGCTCGCGCCATCGGCCTGACCCGCTGGCAGATCTACCGCCATGTCATTTTTCCCCAGGTTGTCCGCCGTGTTCTGCCGCCTTTAACCGGTCAGTTTGCCTCCCTGATCAAAGACTCGTCACTGCTTTCCATCATTGCGGTCAGTGAGTTTACCCTGAATGCCCAGGAGGTGAACTCTTTCACCTACAGTACCCTTGAGAGTTATCTGCCGCTGGCGGTCGGCTATCTGCTGCTGACCCTGCCGATTTCGCTGGTTTCGCGCAGCCTGGAGAAGCGTTTCTATTATGCAACTTGAGCTGACCGACATCCACAAGTCGTTCGCCGGCCAACCGGCCCTGAACGGCGTCAGCTTGTCTATTCCCGAGTTCCATGCCTTGGCGCTGATTGGCCCCTCGGGAGGCGGCAAATCGACCCTGCTGCGGATCATCGCCGGACTGGAAGTCCCCGACCGTGGAATAGTGATTATTAACGGTACGCCGCTTCCTGTCGGAGAAGAAGAACTTCGCCGGCACCGCTGCAGTATTGGTACCGTATTCCAGGCTTTCAACCTGTTCCCGCACCTGACAGCGCTGGAGAACATCGTCCTGCCGCTGGTACAGGTCCACGGTTATGGCCGGGAATCGGCTGTAGAATATGCCGGCCAGCTGCTTCAGCGCTTTCAACTTCAGGCCCACGGCCACAAGCGTCCGGCCCAACTGTCGGGCGGACAGCAGCAGCGGGTTGCAATTGCCCGGGCGGTGGCAATCAAGCCCCGCTTTTTGCTCTTCGATGAGCCGACTTCTGCACTGGACCCGGAAATGACGGCCGAAGTACTGGATTTTATCGCCGAACTGCGTGCCGAGGGGCGGGATCTGATCATTGTCACCCACAACATGGGGTTTGCCCGCCAGGTGGCCGACCAGTGCCTGTTTCTGGCGGACGGCCGGGTAGCGGAAAACGGGCCGGCGGCCGAAATCTTTGCATCCCCCCGACAGCAACTGGTACGTAATTTTTTCACCAAAGTATTGAGGTACTGAAAAGAGCAACACTTCGACCTTATTGTTTCCGGATCTGCTGGCGGCATCCTTGCCGGCCCTCAGTGAAGCTACCAGCTGCATTTTTACACGACGACTTTGAATTCAGTTTTGGCTTTTGACTGAAATAACAGACCTGTGTCGGAATTCATTACAAAATAACCATGCAATGCGTTGTTGTTGCATGGTTCAGTACAAGGGACAAGGGGCGATACTAATAATATTGATTAGGCAGCCCCAAATTCGACTCATCAAACAGTTTGTCGAAGTTTTTTACATTTTTATCCGTTGTTTTTTTCAGCTATTTTTATTTCGTTGTGATTCCAGCAGGATATTGAAATGGCATGAATCAAGCAAATGTAAATTTGAATGTATCTAATGTTTTCCGGCAACCCAAACTGTTTGCCAATAAAAGCACCTCAAAAGAAAGCGAAAGGAGACCCAAATGAAAAAACTTCTATTGGCGACTATAATAGTATTGGCTATGGAAACGGCAGCCTTCGCTGTACCAGTACTTCAAGTGGGTGCACCGGGCGGATCGGGCGAGGGTACCTACGCAAACTATCTGTCCAGTACTACCACTCCTACTGAAGAAAACACGGCCATCACCTCGGGAGGAACCCTCTATTTGGCCGGTGTTTATCAGAACAATAAGATCTTGAATCTCGGCGGACAGTACACCGGAGGACTCGATTGGTCCTCGTTCGGCAGTATCCCGACTGTTTTTAATGGTAAGGGAGCCATTCTGGTCGTTTCGGTACCCAACGGCGATACTGGTACAATATCAATACCCGGTGCAACCTTTATTACGTCGTCCCCCACGAATAGTTATTTCCCCAACAACCACGCGCCGGTACAGGACACTATTGCCGATTTCCTTTTTTATAATATTGGCAATTTCTCGGAAATTGCCAATGCGGTTCCTGATTTTAAACTTGAAACCGGAGCTGCTAATGGCCAAATAAAGATATTTACAGGTATTACGGTTACCGGCTATGACTGGGTGCACTTCGATGTAATGGCTCTTGAGACCGTTGATAAAACAGAAAATAAGACAACTTTTTTAACAACCAACTGGGAAGGAAATCCGGGTTCCCACGATTTAACCTGGAAACCGGCTGGCGGTAACCCTGTTCCCGAGCCGGGCACATTCCTACTGTTTGGGGCAGGCCTTGCGGGGCTTGGATTCTTCAGATGGCGTAAGCTCAACAAGTAATTTACAGACTTTTAGCACAAAGAGAGGGTGGAACGTCATTGCCGTTCCACCCTCTCTTTGTGATGATTAATTATTTACTTGGTAACACTTAGTGCTGATTGTAAGCTTTCGTCGCCTCAATCCTCGCCGTCTTGATTTCACTCTTGATTTGAAATTGAAATAAGATGCCACTCCGGTTTATATATTCAGCCAATTCAGCCGATCTGTATGCCCTTGATCGTATCTCCGCCATCTTCCCTCGCCTGACAAAGACAACGATCGACCTTGTCCAGAAATATTTCCGTCGTAAAACCCTGTTTTTGCTGGCTGGCCGTAAAACCTGCTACCCCGAAACCAGCCGTTATCCGCAATTCCTTGTCATACATACTGACTACCATTGCCGCAATTCTAAGTCGCAGGCGTTTTGCTACAATCATCGCACCGGCTGTATCGGTTTCCGGCAGAACCACCATGAATGAATCTTCTCCATAACGAGCAATCCAGTCCACATCCTTGCGTACCGACTCGATCAGACACTCCGCAGTCCTTTTCAGCAGAACGTCTCCCGAAAAGTGTCCGAATTCTGTGACAATTTCTTTGAAACGGTTCACGCCAACCAGAATCAGTGTCAAGGATCGCTCATAGCGGTAGGCACGCTTGATCTCCTGTGAAATATGTTCATCCATGTAAAAACGATTGAAAATCCCGGTCGGTGGATCAATCAACGAGAGACTTTTGATCTCCTCGATATATTTGTTTCTGACATTTTCCAGTTCAAGAATGCGACGGGCGGTTTTCAGGCGGGCAGTCAACTCAGCCTGGTGGGCCGGTTTAACCAGATATTCATCAGCTCCGGCATCAAGACCGGCAATGATGTCGTTTTTGGAATCCAGTGAGGTCAGGATGATGATGTAGGTATAGCGGCCGGATTCTTCCTCTCGAATGGCCCGGCACAACTCCAGCCCACTCATTTCCGGCATGATCCAGTCAGTCATCAGAATCGGATAGTGCCCTTTCCTGAAAATTTCCAGCGCCTCTTTGCCGTTTTCAGCAGCGACAACTTGATAGCCTGCCGCTTTCAGGTTCGCTTCGAGTACGCTCCGTTGCAGGCGATTGTCATCCACGATCAGGATCGGAAACTCGTTTGGTATGGATAGAGTCGTATCATTCATAATCAACGTCCTTAGGAAGTGGAATCATACGTTCGCAACAAGAAAGCGGCCATTAACCACATTTATTGGAGACCCGGACTTAAATGAAGCCAGATTGGCGGCAACTATGTTCATCAGGCGACGGCGGGCAGCCAGCGAAGCCCAGGCAATGTGGGGCGTGAAAATGCAGTTGGGAGCGTTCAGCAGCGGATTATCGGCCAGCATCGGCTCATGGGCGACCACATCCAGTCCGGCCCCGGCAAGCTGTCCGGAACGCAGCGCCTGTGCCAGGTCTTCTTCGTTGACCAGCCCGCCCCTGGCCAGATTGAGCAGATAGGCGCCCGGTTTCATCAGGCGCAGCAGGGTTGAATTTACGAATCCGCTATTTTCGGGGGTCTGCGGACAGTTGAGGCTGATCACGTCCGCCGATGCAAACAGTTCTTCCAGCGGCAGGAAACGAACCGCATCGTTTTCCGGTAGCTGCGGTATGCGGGGTGCATAGGCGACAACCTTCATGCCAAAAGCTTTGGCTACACGAGCCACAGCCTGCCCGATCGTGCCGTAGCCTACGATTCCGATGGTCAATCCATCCAGTTCTATCAAAGGCGTCTTCCAGAAGGAGTGGTCCGGGCAGCTGACCCATTCGCCCGCTTTTACCGCTGTATCATGAACCCCCACGTGCATCGCCAGTTCCAGCAGCAGGGCAAAGGTCGTCTGCACAACCGATTCGGTCGAATAGGCCGGCACGTTGGAGACCGGGATCCCGAGACGGCCGGCGGCCTCAATATCCACATTGTTGTATCCGGTAGCCAGCATCGAGATGTATTTCAGTCTGGGCAGCGACTGCAGTGCGGTTGAATCAAGCTTGACCTTGCTGAGCAGGATCACATCAGCGTCAATGGCCCGCTCCAGCTTCAGTTCCGGCGGAGTGCGGTCGTAGATCGTGCAATTCCCCAGTTTCTCCAGCGGAGTCCAGGGGTTGTCGCCGGGGTTGATCGTATAGCCGTCCAGAATCACAATGTTGGTGGTTTCACCCATATCAGGCAACTCCTTTACCTGTTTCAAGACTCTTCAGTTACGGTCTCGGCCTCGTTGTCATTTTCTGTGGTTTCAACACCGTCATCGCCCCGTTCGAGCTTACGTTGTTTTTTTTCATCCTTCTTCTTGTTGCGTTCCATTTCCTTCTTGCGTTTTTCAAACGAATAATTCGGCTTGGCCATAATATCCCCCCCTCTGTAAATTTAGTGAAACTCTCCTGCTCAGCCCTACCCTGCAGTATGATGACTTTTAGAGAGGTAGTAATCGTAACTTCCTTCATACACCCGCATCTCGCCATGATCAACCTCAAAGACGCGATCGACCAGTAATCTCAGAAAATGGCGGTCATGGCTGACAAGCACGATTGTGCCGCAGAAATTCTGCAGGGTTTCCAGCAGAATCTCGCGTGATCTGATATCAAGGTGGTTGGTCGGTTCGTCCAGAATCAGGAAATTGACCGGACGGCAGAGGATAGTTGCCAGCACCACCCTGCTCTTCTCACCGCCCGACAGATTCTCAATCCGCTTATCCACGGTATCTCCCGAAAAAAGAAAGGCTCCCAGGAGGTTGCGGATCACGCCGATGTTGGCCAGCGGCATGACTTCCTGCAGCGTTTCGAAGATCGTCATCTGCGGATTTAGAAGCTCCATGGCATGCTGGCTGAAATAACCGATCTCCACATTGGCGCCGATCGTCATGCTGCCGCTGGTGGCTTCTGTCTGACCGGCCAATATTTTCAGAAATGTCGATTTGCCGGCGCCATTGACGCCGACTACGGCAATTTTATTAAGCCGCCTTACCATGCCGGTTACGCCGCTGAAAACCTGCTTTTCCTGACCATCGGGAGTTAGCCATACTTTGCCGAGGCCGCTAAAGGCAGCCACATCGTCGCCGCTGCGGGGGGGATCGGAAAAGCTGAAACGCACGGTCCGCTCCTCGGCGGGGATTTCAATCCGCTCGATCTTTTCAATCTTCTTGACCCGCGATTGCACCTGTGCGGCATGGGAAGCACGGGCGGCAAAACGGGCAATGAACTCCTCTTCCTTGGCCAGCATCTCCTGCTGTCGCTTGTGGGAAGCGATCAGCTGCTCGAAGCGGATATCGCGCTCCCGCTCATAGAAATCATAATTGCCGCCATAGGTGGTAACAGTTTTGTTGGCAACCTCGATGATGCGTGTGACAACCCGATTCATGAAGTCACGGTCATGGCTGGTCATCAGCAGCGCACCATTGAATTCGCTGGACAGCCACTCCTCCAGCCAGATGATCGACTCCACATCCAGATGGTTGGTCGGTTCGTCCAGCAGCAATACATCAGGCTTGAGTGTCAGAATACCTGCCAGGGCGATGCGCATTTTCCAGCCGCCGCTGAATGACTCCACCGGATGGTCGTAGCGGTCGGGGCCGATTCCAAGGCCGGTCAGTACCGCTTGAGCACGGGTATCAAGATCATAGCCATCCATGTGCTCGAATTCCTCCACCGCGGTGCCGTAGCGTTCCAGCAACGCGGCCATCTGATCATCCGGTAGCGGTTCGCACATGGCCGCCTCCATCTGTTTCATCTGCTCCGCAAGTTGCACCGTAGCCGCACAGGTGGCCATGACCTCCTCCAGTGCCGAGCGTCCGGACATTTCACCCACATCCTGCGAAAAGTAGCCAATGGTGGTTTTTTTCGGAATGATCAGCTCGCCTGCATCGACCTCCTCCTGTCCGGCTATAATCCGGAAAACCGTACTTTTACCGGCGCCGTTGGGACCCACCAGGCCGGTATGGGTGCCGGGCAGGATCTGAAAACTGGCATCACGGAACAGAACCTGCGAGCCGTGCTGCCGGGTGATATTGGACAGATGAACCATTAAGAATACTCCCTGCTTTAATTATTTTCTGAGAAGACGGGTCACTGTGCGATCAAATGAAGATGCGAAACGCTGGCGATCGACAAGACCGAACTGGGCCGGTCCGCCTCCGGCAAAACCTTCCGCACGAAGATCATGCATCAGATCGCGCACTGAAAGGCGCTCACCCACATTGTCTTCGGTGTACAACTCACCGCGCGGGTCCAACGCCACACCGCCCTTTTCCACAATCCTGGCCGCCAACGGTATGTCGGCCGTTATGACCAGATCCTGCGCTGAAGCATGTTTGGCGATGTAATCATCGGCAACGTCCGGACCCTGGGGTACAACCAGCGAAGTAACAAACTGCGAATTGTGCTTTGTCAAAGGCTTGTTGGCCACCAGGCAAACCTCTACCTGCAGGCGTTCAGCGGCACGGAACACTATCTCCTTAACAACCCGCGGGCTGGCATCGGCATCGATCCATATTTTCATGCGTCAGATACCTCGCAGAAACTTTCAGCTAATGAAACAAGCCATACATGGGGAATAATCCCGTAATTCCAGGCCAGACAGAGGCGACGGTACCCGGAGAAAAGCAATGCTTCTCCGCCGCTGACCAGAATTATGGGGGCCTTGAGAGTCAGGGTGCCGTTAAATTGCAGCGACTCTTCCATTTTGGAATAATTCCTTCTGTAACCTCTTTTCGCCTTGGCAAGATAAGTCTGATATTCCGGATAGCTGTGATATGAAAGTGCAACAGGAACTTCACCTATCAGCCCGGAACGGGGATAAGGGACAAGCAGGCCGGAATCGAAGCTGGATTCGATCTGTTCCCAGGCAGCAGCATGCTGCTGATACCACTGCTGCTTGGCGGGATGATTGAAATACTCCCAGCGCTCTTCCTGCAGTTCCGGCTGCAGCCAGCGAATTGTGAGCGTTGAATTTGAAACCATGCCGTCTCCGGTCACGATGCAAAACCGATAACAACTACAGCGTCAATTCGGCGTGACCATGATAATATTCATCCCGCTCCCGCGACACGTCCGCATCCTCCAGATATTCCTCGAAGCCCATCACGCGGTCAATGACTCCGCCGGGAGTGATTTCGATGATACGGTTGGCTACCGTGGAAACGAATTCATGGTCGTGCGAAGCGAACAGGATGACTTCCGTGTAGGCGATCATGCCGTCATTCAGTGCGGTTATGGATTCCAGGTCCAGATGGTTGGTAGGCTCGTCCAGGATCAGAACGTTGGCGCCGGTCAGCATCATGCGGGACAGCATGCAGCGTACCCGCTCGCCGCCGGAAAGGACGCTGGTTTTCTTCATCGCCTCTTCGCCGGAGAAAAGCATGCGGCCAAGGAAACCGCGGGCAAAGGTTTCCCCCTCGGTGGGGGGCGAATACTGGCCAAGCCATTCGATCAGGGTCATATCGTTTTCAAAGTAGGAACTGTTCTCTTTCGGGAAATAGGCGCTGGTGATGGTTATCCCCCAGCGGAAACTGCCGCTGTCCGGCTCCATCTCACCTGCCAGAATCTGAAAAAGAGTCGTGCGGGCCAGCGAGTTGCTGCCGACAAAGGCGATCTTGTCACCCTTGCGCACGATCAGGTCCAGGTTGTCCAGAACCTGAATGCCATCAACTACTTTGGAAAGGCCCTGAATTTCCAGGATGATATCGCCGCAGGGGCGCTCCGGTTTGAAAACGACGTGCGGATATTTGCGCGAAGAAACCGGCATGTCCTCCAGTGTGAGCTTGTCCAGCAGCTTTTTGCGCGAGGTGGCCTGCTTGGCCTTGGATGCATTGGAGCTGAAACGCTGGATAAAGGCTTTCAACTCGTCGGCTTTTTCGGAAACCTTGCGATTTTCGTTCTGCTTCTGCTTCAGATTGAGCTGGGCTGCGTGATACCAGAAATCGTAGTTACCGACATAGATCTGAATCCGGCCGAAATCGATGTCGGCCGTGTGGGTACAGACCTGGTTCAGGAAGTGGCGATCGTGGGAAACAACGATAACGGTATTGGGGAAACGGTACAGAAAATCTTCCAGCCAGGAGATGGATTTCAGATCCAGATTGTTGGTAGGCTCATCCAGCAGCAGTACGTCCGGGCTGCCGAACAGCGCCTGGGCCAGAAGCACCCGCACTTTGTCGCCGCTTTCCAGCTCCTTCATGCGCTTGCCGCGCAACTCTTCCGGTATGCCGAGACCATTCAGCAGCACTGCCGCCTCGGATTCGACCTCGTAACCGTTCATTTCGGCAAAGTCACTCTCCAGTTCTGCCGAGCGGACGCCGTCTTCTTCGGTGAATTCGGCTTTGGAGTAGATCGCCTCGCGCTCGGTCATAACGTCATACAAGCGTTTGTGTCCCATGATAACCGTGTTGAAAACGGTTTCCTCGTCAAATGCGAACTGATCCTGACGAAGTACGGCAATCCTTTCCCTGGACCCGACGCTGATTTCACCCTTGTCGGCCTCGATCTCCCCCGACAGTATCTTGAGAAAAGTCGATTTGCCCGCGCCGTTGGCGCCGATCAGTCCATAGCAGTTGCCGGGTGTGAACTTGATGTTGACGTCCTTGAAGAGGACACGTTTGCCGTAGGAAAGCGTTACGTTATTTGCTGCAATCATGCTTGTGTGGTGCTCCTTTTAGTAAGTTGACGCGCTTATTCAGATTATTCCGGGATTATAAATAGAAAACCACAGCGGCGGGTGACCTCTGTGGTTCACGAACTAATATATATAACATTATTGGCAAGCGGTGAGCAATACCTTTATGACAGTAAAACAATTGAAATATCAATGAATGGGGAAGCGGTTCCCGATTGGTTTGCTGCAGATTTCAGCTCCCTGACTGGCAAAATCGTTTTATTGATGTATGATTTCTGCAGGTCGTTTTATATAGTTAGATTTGCGTTAGTGTTCACATGAACCGGGTGAACGAGTATGACACATACGAAAAGGCGCCTGCCCTTCCGATACGTTGAACCGGCATTCTTCGGCGGAATACTCGATGATCCGCTGCTCTTTCTGCGAATACGGCCGCTCAGGAGGGCGCTGCTCTTCGATTGCGGCCAGATAGCTCATCTGGCCAAAAGGGTCGTAAAGGCGATCGATACCGTTTTCATCACCCATGCCCACATGGACCACATCATGGGCATTCCCACCCTGGTCCGCCATCACCACGCCTCGCCCCGCCCCCTGGACATATTCGGCCCGCCCGGCATCGCCGAGCGGGTATACCACCTCCTGATGGGATACGAATGGAACCTGAGCGAGCCGAATTGGTTCACGTTGCGCGTCCACGAGATCCGGCAGGAACGGGTACACCACTACAGCTTTGTCGGGCCGGAGGGGTTCGCGAGCCATTTCGATGGCGAAGAGCTCCGCAGCGGCCAGGAGATCTGGTCGTGCCGCTATGTAGCAGTTGCTGCGGAACTGCTTGATCACAAACTTCCGGTTCTGGCCTTCAGGATTCAGGAAAAGCCGCATTTCGCAATTGATCCGGTACTGATGGAGCAACATGGAATTATGCCGGGCGACTGGATACGCGACCTGAAGAGCCGTTCGTGGAAAGGGCGCACAGAAGCGAAAGTCGTGGTAACGCGGCGTTATGGTGGAATTGTGCGACAGGAAAAGGTGGATGATCCCGACAGTTTCTACAGCAGCATCCAAGCCGGACAGTCCTGCGCTTCGATCGGCTATCTGTGCGATGTGGGGTGGACCAGGGAAAATATTGAGAAGATAGAATCATTCCTGAGCGGGACTACCCTGCTCTGCGCCGACTGCACTTTCCTGGCGGCCGATGTCCAAAAGGCCCGTGCCTCATACCACTTCTGCACGGAAGATCTGAACGAACTTGCAATCCGGCTGGCTCCCCGTTTTCTCATGCCGATCCACCTTTCCAAGAGCTACTTTTACCGTACCGTGGATCTGTACACGGAACTTCATCCGCCACAGGGAACCACGATCCTGCCTTTACCGAAACACCTGGTTCCGGCGCCGCTCATGGTTCAGGATGTGGATCGGTGGCTGCGCCTTCCGGACGTGGAACAGTCAACCGGAAACGCAATACCTGATCAAATCCTGTAGGAGTGACAAGATGCTGATGCGAATCCTTATCATTGCCGTATTTTCGTTACTGACTCTGACCAATCCTCTCACGGCTGCCGACACATTTCAGGAACAGCGTCAGAAGATGGTGCAGCGTGATATAAAGGGACGCGGTATCAGCGACCGCCATTTGCTGGCGGCTATGGAGAAGATCCCGCGTCATCTTCTGGTGGGAGAGCGCTACCGGGATGACGCCTATGCCGACCACCCGTTGCCGATCGGCGAGGGGCAGACCATTTCCCAGCCCTATGTGGTGGCCCTGATGACGGAGACGCTCAAATTAAAGCCCACAGACCGGGTGTTGGAGATCGGAACCGGGTCCGGCTATCAGGCAGCGGTTCTGGCGGAAATCGTCAAGGAAGTCCGGAGCATCGAGATTCGCCAGGGTCTGGCTAAAACGGCTGCCGCACGGCTGAAGGAGCTGGGATATGGCAACGTAACGGTTAAGTATGGCGACGGATATTTCGGTTGGGAGGATCAGGCGCCCTTCGATGCCATCATTATCACTGCGGCAGCAAATCATATCCCTCCGCCACTGATCAAGCAGTTGAAGGAGGGCGGCCGGCTGATCCTTCCGCTCGGAAGCACGGTTTTTTATCAGACGCTCACGCTGGTGACTAAACGCAAGGGAGGCGAGCTGGACGTTCAGCAGCTCGATCCGGTCAAATTTGTGCCGATGACCGGCGAAGCGCAGAAAAGGCGTTAGTGGAATACCCGGATGAACTGTGTTGCCCGGACCTATCGGTCCGACAGATCCGGTTCGCCGCAGTTGCGCAGGATTTCGGCCCGGGCCGCGTCCTTCAGTCTTATGGCGGCGTCCCAATCACTGTTTTCATCTTTCAGTCGCGGACCGATGGTAATAGTTACCTTGCCTCTGCGCGGGAACCAGCTGTCAGGATGCAGTATCGAACGGGTCCCCTTGATCGCAACCGGTACGACAGTGGTCGAAGTTTGGGCGCCAACCAGAAACGCCCCCATCTTGAACTGCATCAGGCCGGGTCTCCTGCTGAAAGTTCCTTCCGGAAAAAAGATCAATGAGTGACCATTCATGACCGATTCCCTGATCCTGCCGGTATCCTCAAGCCCCTGCTGAAAGTCGAAACGCTCCACGAATTCACTTCCCATGCGTTGCAGATAGAGATTGGAGATAATACTTTTTTTCAGTTCCCGCTTTGCCACAAAGCCATAGCGGCCTTGCAGCGCGGCAACCAGAATAAGTCCGTCAATATAGCTTGAATGATTTGCGACAAGTATGCAGCGGGTATCTTCAGTGAGATTTTCTGTTCCCTCAATATAAAGCCGTATCCCTGCCAGACGCAGAAATTTGCGAGCTGCTGCGCGACTGACCGTCCAGCTCCCGTTCGGAAACGGCATCAGACAGGCCAGCAGCCATGCGATCGGTGCGATTATCGCAAAAATGCACCAGACGTATCCGGCATAAAGGATTTCCTGAGCGACAGACAGCAGATTCCGACCCTGTGTCACAGCACCTCTCCATGCCAGGCGGCAGAACTGAAGCCAGACCGGAGCGGTGCGAACTGTGCGGCCTCCCTGTTCGTAGAACTGGCGGCTGGCCGCTCTGCGGATTTTCCCGCTGGAGGTTTTCAATACGGTGTGGGGCGGTGCCAGCACGATATCGTCCGGAGGGGCGCCCAGCAGGTCAATCGCCAGTCCGTTGATCAGATCGCGCAGCTGCTCCTGCTTTTCGGGTGCATTTTCACGTGTCTCGGCCAGGACGATAAGACGCTCGGTTCCAGAGACAGAATCGCTGCTGCCAAAAACGGCCACACACCCTTTGCGTATGCCGGGAACGGCGCCGACCGCCTCCTCCAGTTCATAGGGGTACATGTTCCTGCCGGCCTTGATGATAATATCTTTTGAGCGGCCGGTAATGTAGATCTCACCGGCAACCTGGTAGGCCAGGTCGCCGGAATCCAGCCACTGGCCATGAAAGAGGCGCTGGGTTTCCTGCTGGTTGCGGAAATAGCCGCTGGTGGTGGAAGGTCCGCAGAATTCAAGGCGCCCCTCCATCCGTTCCGGGAGCTCATGTCCCATGCCGTCAATGATCCTGATCTGGTGTCCGGGCAGCGGGAATCCGGCGGCAGCGAAAACCAGCACATCCTTGTCCGAATCTTCCACCGGTACGGCATGGCCGGTGGACATGAACTCATCGCGCCTTATCCGGTCCGCGTGCAGGCCCCGCCCTACGGGAGGGAACGCCAGGCCCACCGAAGATTCCGCCAGTCCGTATACCGGGGCGATTGCCTCGGGTCGGAAGCCGTAGGCTGCAAAACGCTCCCTGAAGGCGATCATGTTGGTGACGCTGACCGGTTCAGCTCCGTTACAGGCCATACGCCAGCTGCCAAGGTCAACGCCCTGTATATCGCTGTCCCTGACTTTATTCAGACATAACTCATAGGCAAAGTTGGGTGCTGCCGAAAGCGTCCCCCGGTAGCGGTGGATCGCCAACAGCCACCGTTCGGGGCGGGCCAGGAAGGCAAGCGGCGACATGATCACCAGCGGCGCGGCGTAATACAGGCTGCCGAGCCAGGCGCCGATCAGTCCCATGTCGTGGTACAGCGGCAGCCAGCTCACGAAGACATCCGTTGATGTGATCCGGGTAGCCTGTCCCATGGCGCGGATATTGGCCAGAAGATTGGCATGGGTCAGCACGACCCCCTTCGGGTTGCCGGTACTGCCGGATGTGTATTGCAGGAAGGCGGTGTCTTGACTGTTTATCTGCGGATAAGGTACTTTTTCCCGGTTCTGAAGCAGTTCCTGGGGAACAGTCACGGAGCGCAGATCCGTTGTCTGTGCTTTAAGCAGCCATGCCACGGAGCGCGCCTCGGGCACCGTGATCATGGTCGTGACCTGGGCGTTTGACAGAATGCCCGCGTGGCGTCGGAGATGATCTTCTATCTGCGAGAGGCGAGCGGGAGGATATATGGGAACCGGAATGCCGCCCGCCAACAGGATACCGAAAAATGAATAAAAATACTCGGGGCTGGTCGGGAGCATGATCGCG
>CAYWJJ010000024.1:0-55667 GCA_964458105.1 uncultured Geobacter sp. | reverse complement strand
AGTTGAAAACGGTAAATGGAAACTGGAAGATCACGCTGAATTCAAGTAGATTACAAAATATGAAAATAATATCCGAACAAAAACTGAAAAGCCTGCTGCAGAAAATTCTGCAGCAGGCCGGCAGCGACGAGTACGAAGCGGGGATTGTTGCCGAACATCTGGTCGGCGCAAACATGACCGGGCATGACAGCCACGGGGCTATCATGCTTCCCATCTACATCAGAAACATACGTGATGGTCTGTTGATCCCCGGCACATGCGCCAATCTGGTCAGGGATGACGGCGTTATCATGATTTTCGACGGCCAGCGGGGGTACGGCCAGCGAGTCGCCGCGGAGGCGATGGATGCCGCCATCCGCCGCTGCAGGGATACCGGCCTGGTGCTGATGGCACTTCGCAATGCCCATCATATCGGCCGGGTTGGTACCTATGGCGAGCAGAGTATCCGTGCCGGCCTGGTGTCGCTTCACTTTGTCAACGTAATTGACCATTCGCCACTGGTTGCCCCATTCGGCGGCAGGGATGCCCGTTACTCAACCAATCCGATCTGTATGGCAATGCCTGCGACGGCCGAGAATCCGGCTGTGCTGCTTGATATGGCGACCAGCCGGATTGCCCGCGGCAAGGCGATGGTTGCCATGAACAAGGGTGAATCGATGGCGGATGGGTTGATTCTGGACTCGAACGGAGATCCGACGACCGATCCCGCGGTCATGTTCAGGCAGCCTGGCGGCGCCCTGCTTCCTTTTGGAGAGCACAAAGGGTACGGGCTGGCCTTTTTTTGTGAACTGCTGGCGGGGGTGCTCACCGGCGGCGGTACTATTCAGCCTGAAAATCCCCGATTGGGGGGCATTGTCAACAATATGCTTACCTTTGTGGTAGATCCGGGGCGGCTGGTTGAACATGACTGGATGCAACGGGAGATCGATGCGGTAACCCGCTTTGTCAAGGCATCGCCCCCCTCGGCAACCGGTGAATCCGTGCTGGTGGCCGGTGACCCCGAACGCAACAGACGGGCAGAGCGGACTTTGAGCGGAGTGGCGCTGGATGAGACGACCTGGGAGGAAATTCTGACTGCCGGAGAAAGCGTGGGTGTTTCCCGTTCCAGCATTCAGGATTGCTGAACAATGCCGCATGCTGAAACTTGAACTTAAAATCAACAATATTCCTGCCTTCCTTCCACAGAGCAGAGCTTATGGCGGTTGAATTCGGACCTCATCTGGTTGCTTTGATGGATAATGTCGCCTATGATCTGAGAAACCCCCACAAATTTTACTGCCATTCATGTGACGCATGCACCTGACCCGACGTTGGAAAATATTCTCTGTCCTTGCAAGCATGCTGGTCATCAGCATGTTTTACCGGGTATCGATGGCGGTCGTCTCGTTTGACCTGACAACAGACCTTGGACTCAGCGCTGCGGAACTGGGCGTGATTTCGGGGGTGTTCTTCTATGCCTTTGCCTGTGCTCAAATCCCGCTGGGCGCCCTGCTCGACCGTTTTGGGGGGAAAATCATGATATTCACCCTTGGAATTGTCACTACCGGCGGGTCATTGCTCTTTGCTTGCGCCTCAAGTTACCCCAATGTAGTTGCGGGCCGTGCGCTGCTCGGTCTGGGGACAGCCTCGGTTTTGATGGGGGCGCTGAAAATATATACCAACTGGTTTTCCCCGCAAGAGTTCGCCAAGGTATCCGGTTTCATGATCGCAGTCGGCAATCTGGGAAGCATTGCTGCCACTAAACCGCTGGCACATATCATCAGCCAGTTCGGCTGGCGCCCCACCTTTATCGCGGCAGCCTTTGTTCAACTGGCTGTCACGCTGGCTGTTTTTCTGGTCACCAGCGATGCTCCCGCCCAGAAAAAAATAATATCCGCACCGGCAGAGCTCGCAACCCGAAGCAATAATTACATCATTTTTCAGGTCTGGAAGCTGCTGTTTGCCTCACCTGCTTTCTGGCTGGTTTCAATGATGGCATTTTTCTGGTATGCCAATTACATGGTTCTGCTGGCATTGTGGGGCGGGCCCTACCTGAGGGAAGTGGTTGGCCTGAATAGCTCTGCGGCCGGCACTTTGCTGCTGTACATATCGTTCGGGTATATCTGCGGTTCGCTGCTGCTGGGCAAGGTCATCGACAAGCTGGGGGGCTCGCTGACCACAACAATGGTGCTTGGTCAACTGATTCTGCTGCTGGCGATGACCGCCATGCTCGGCCCCGCCGAACTCGTTTCCGGTACGGTGCTGTCGCTGATTTTCTTTGTGATCGGTATGGCATCGGCGTCAGGAGTGCTGATTTACCCGTTGGCCCGCAACCTGGTGCCACATCACAATGCGGCAACCGCAATGACCTTCGTAAATTTTTTTCTGCTGATGGGTGCGGCGGCCGCGCAGCATGCCATGGGGGTCTACATCCACTCCTTTCCGCGCGGAATGTCCGGTTACCCCGCCACGGCATATCATGGCGCTTTTCTGATGCCGATCTGTGGTTTGACCGTCACGCTGATACTTTTTGCATGCAACAAAAAAAGATTCAGCACTGTCCAGCCTTGTGAGTAATACGGGCCATGACAATATTTCCGTGGTGTGAGCACGCTATGATTAAAAATACGCTTGCTTCATTCGCTATTCGCGAATAGAATATTCTGCATGATACTAAAACCCCAAGATATCGTTGTCCTGCTCAAGCTCATTGCAGCCAGAACCAAAGTTTGGTCCTTCGCATCGTTGGCGGGTGACCTCTTTATGAGCCCTTCCGAGGTACACGCCGGCATCAAGCGGGCTAGCGCAGCGAGGTTGTTTGACGAATTCCGCAAGATGCCTGTTAGGAAAAACCTGGAAGAGTACCTGGTGCATGGAGTGAAATACGCATATCCCTCGCAGCATGGTGCCTTGACCAGAGGGATTCCAACCGGCTATGCCGCCTATCCCCTGAATGAAATTCTGGCAATTGGCACAAACGACGTCCCTCCGGTTTGGCCCCATCCCGAAGGGGAGGTGCGGGGATATGAGTTTTCTCCGTTGTACAAGTCTGCACCGTCTGCTGCTTTGAAGGATAAGGAACTGTATGCGCTGCTGGCCATAGTAGATGCCATTCGTGACGGGCGGGCGAGAGAGCGTGAGTTGGCAATCAAGGAACTGATAAATCGCCTGGGTGATCAGATATGAAGGCCAAATCTGACAACCTTGAGATGGTACTTCATGTTGCCAGAAAACTTAGTAGCCTGCTGGAGAAGTTCGTTTTCCTGGGCGGATCGGCAACAGGTCTCTTAATTACTGATCCGGCAGCGCCGGATGTTCGCATCACGCAGGATGTTGATGTAATTGTCGAGGCTGCTACCTGGATAGAGTATCACCGTCTGGAGAAAAAACTGCTTCATAGAGGCTTTGTTCAGGATACCAGTGAAGGTGCGCCTGTCTGCCGTTGGCTGGTCGATGGCGTAATTGTAGATGTCATGCCTGCCAGCGAGGACATTCTCGGTTTTTCAAATCGCTGGTATGGCCCCGCCCTGCAAAACTCTGTAACGAGAAAATTGGCTCCCGAGTTGATTATCCGCCTGGTTACCGCTCCCTATTTTCTGGCCACCAAGATTGAAGCTTTCCTTGGACGGGGCAACGGTGACTATCTTGCCAGCCACGACCTGGAAGATATGATTACCCTTATTGACGGCCGCAAAGAACTGCTTGGCGAAATAATAACCACCCAGACTAATCTGCGGGAATTTCTGGCCGACACTTTCCATGAGTTTCTTGCCAACCCCCAATTTGTGGAGTGTATCAGTGGTCACCTCTTGCCCGATAAGGCCAGTCAGGGACGTCTGCCGCTGGTTATGCAGCGCATGAGCCGGATAGCAGAAAACTTGAACTGATTTAGCTAGTTTCCATCCGGAAACTCCGGATGAGAAACTAGCTAAGATCAATAACGATGCCAATTATAGTACGATTTCTGCCTCGCCTGAAATAGAGACGAGTGAAGGGAAAATTCAATTATGAAAAAAGCGGTCAATGAACGCAGTGGAGGGTGCATCCTGGTTGACACCCTCAAGATTAATGGTACCGAGATTGCTTTTTGTGTTCCGGGAGAGAGTTATCTTCCGGTACTTGATGCGCTCTACGATGAGCAGGATGCCATCCGGCTGATTGTCTGCCGCCAGGAGGGTGGGGCGGCATACATGGCGGAGGCGTATGGCAAGCTGACCGGGCGGCCCGGTATCTGCTTCGTCACCCGCGGGCCAGGTGCCACAAATGCCAGCATCGGCGTCCACACGGCCTTTCAGGACTCCACACCGATGATACTCTTTATCGGCCAGGTGGGCGGTGCAATTGCAGAGCGCGAAGCCTTTCAGGAAATGGACTATCGCCGCATGTTCGGACCGATGGCCAAGTGGGTGGGGCAGATAGACCGTCCGGAGCGGATCCCCGAGATGGTCAGCCGCGCATTCCAGTTGGCCGTTACGGGCCGGCCCGGCCCGGTTGTGCTTGCGCTTCCCGAGGATATGTTGGCGGCCACCGCATCCGTCAGTGATGCAAAGAGCTACCAACGGGTGCAGGCACACCCCGGCCAGGCTGATCTGGACTCACTGCGCGACATGTTGGGCAAGGCGCAGCGACCGGTGCTGCTGCTGGGTGGTGGTGACTGGTCGCAGGGCGCCTGCCGGGATATCATGGCGTTCGCAGAAGCCAATTATCTCCCGGTAGCCTGCTCTTTCCGCCGTCAGGACCTGTTTGACAACCGCCATCACAAATATATCGGCGATGTCGGCATCGGCATCAATCCCGCCCTGGCGGATCGTATCAGACAGTCGGACCTGATCCTGGCGGTCGGCCCTCGACTGGGGGAAATCACCACCAGCGGCTACACCCTGATAGAAGCGCCACGGCCAAAACAGCAACTGGTTCACGTGCACCCCGCAACGGAAGAACTGGGGCGTGTCTATCAAGCCGATCTGATGATCAATTCCGGCATGGCGGAGTTTGCCGCGGCGGCACGGTCGTTGCCGCCCGTCGCTGTCCCGGTGTGGGCGCCATGGGCAGTTGCCGCGAGGAAAGATTACCTGCAGATTCTGCAACCGGAGCCCGCACCGGGAAAACTGGACCTGGGCGAGATCATGCTGTTCCTGCGCGATCGATTGCCGCCGGAAGCAATCGTGACGAACGGGGCCGGCAACTACTCGTCGTGGGTTCACCGTTTCTATATCTATGCAAAGTACCGCACGCAGCTTGCCCCGACCAACGGTTCCATGGGATATGGGCTGCCGGCGGCCGTGGCGGCCAAGTTGGTGCATCCTGATCGGGCGGTGGTCTGTTTCGCCGGTGACGGCTGCTTCATGATGAATGGCCAGGAGCTGGCAACCGCAGTGCAATACGGCGCTGCAATCATCATTATCGTCATAAACAACGGCATGTTCGGCACGATCCGCATGCATCAGGAGCGACGCTTTCCGGAAAGAATCAGCGGAACCTCACTCACCAATCCCGATTTCGCCGCGCTTGCCCGGGCCTACGGCGCCTATGGCGAGGTCGTGGAAACAACCGCGGATTTCGAGGCTGCCTTCGACCGCGCCGTCTGGTCCAACGGGCCGGCCTTGCTGGAACTTCGCATGGACCCCGAAGCGATAACTCCGCGAACAACACTGACGGCCATCCGTGGTCAGGCGATGAGTAAGACTCCGCGGACCTGATATCACGAGTACCATGGATCATCAATTATTTCGTAGGGTGGGTCAGCGGCTTCATAGCGTAACCCAACAGCTTCCAATATTGGCAGCATGGTTATTTTGGGTTGCGGCATACTCCCGCCGGCCGTTGGACCGCCCCCAGGAGGAAACATAGTGGAAGGAAAAAACTTGCGCCTGCTCGGACGGGAGGAATCACCCAACCGGCAGCCGAGCATTCAGGAAATCATCGGCGATCTGCAGGAGGAAATCGCGCGAGGGGATGCGGTCTATACCGTTGACGAGCTCAGTGTGCTGGAGAGGAAACTGGCCGAATACGAACTGATGTTGCGAAACCTGCTGGGACCGTGAGCTAAAGCAGGCCGGTGTGCAGTGGCCTACCTTTCCACGGAAGAGGGAAGGAACCGTTAGAGGGACGTGTTTGATATGTCGATTAAGTGCTGAGTCAGCCAATAAATCAGCTACATCCTAAGTCGTACCCGTCCCCACCGGTTCACATTCCTAATCTCAGTCCTTCTGACCGTCTGCGCAGCTCGTCTCGCCACATCACTTCCCAATCCTCCCGATTCTGAGGCCGTGTAGTTTCTGCTTTCGCCTGTCTGACAGGCGCTGTCGCACTGATGGGTGCTCGTGCTTATAAATAGGCCATCGCTGAAATGGTTTTGTGGTTGCTCGCAAATATCCGCTATTATTAAACGTAAAACTGTATAAAATCAGCTAGTTTTTTTATTAGGTACAAGTTTTTTTTAATTGGCGTGGTCAAAGTGTGCATGGTATATTGCCACTGTCTTTGCAAAAGCGACTAGCGGACTAAGCTCTTGTTTCTGTGCGCGTTTAGTTTAGATAGATTGAATTGAAGTGCATGGCCAAAACGATGTGCGTCAGTTGGTGTCCCGGAAGTAAGGCTGTGGTATATCCCGTTTGGGAAATCAAAGGTACTCCAATGGAAAAGCATGTAATATTGGATGCCTGGATAAAACAAAAGTAAGTAAATGCATCTAATATTATATGCCCACTGATATCTAATATTAGATGCCGGCATATAACATTAGATGCTGGCATACAATATTAGATGCTGGTCCTAACCGGTGATTAACGAGTTAGGTGGAAATTGTAAGAGGAGGTTTCCGTCATGGCGATCGATGAGCATCCTAAACTTCCGTCAGATAAAAATCCCACATCAAAAGACAACGTGGAGCCTGTTCCGCCCAAGATTCTACAAAATATTAGGTGGCTTATTGTCTATGGATGGCGTCATAAGGTCCTCGTTTCCACAGCAGCTCTTGTGATTGCTGTCGGATGGTTGATGTCGAATAATTGGGTAGACTCCGCAAGTTTTTTTAAAGATTATCTCGAAAATTTGCTGAATACAAAAACCAAGAAAGAAATCAAGAACCTGTACACACATTACCAACAAGCAAGGGATAATCTGGAAAAGAATAAAAGTGCAGATTTTTCGTTGGTAGAAAAGGATATCAATGCTTTGTTAACGATTGACCCAAAGAATGGGCATGCATTGTATTACAGAGGCGAAATGAGACGTATAATGGACTCTGCCTATTTCACGCCAAAAAGTTGCCTGAAAATGCCACTAGCAGTCAATTCAGAGGTTCCTGATGCATATCACAATGATTTCCATAAGTACTTAGATAACGAGAAATACCTTTCAGAAAACGACAAAGGCGGAGATGCGGGATCAGGTCTTTGTTATAAGCGCACAAAAGGCTACTGTCCGCAGAGAACAGCTTGGATTAATCATCTCCTTGCGTGCGATAGTTATGCTGAAGCTATGGCGGCGCAGGATTCAAAAATGAAACTCTCAAAATTTAAGGATGCCCTAGAACATTCCAACAATGCTATCAGGTTGTATCCAACAGTTGGCTTTGAGCAATGCATGCCGTCAAATGTTCTAATTAACACGATAAATGATGAACTAAAATCTATCCGCTGAACTTGAGCCACCTAACCAGGACGCTCGACCTGACCAATAAAACCGTCAGGTCAGCGCCCACCCCGTTATGCATCAAAAGGATTAAGATGAAAAAAGCTGAAAAAACATGTGCCTTTTGTTTTCAGAAAAATACGCTGACAAGAGAGCACGTCTGGCCTGAGGGAATACTCAAGAGGCTCCCAACCTACAGAGGAAGGTTTTTCGAAAAGGCTGATAAGGTCCTAGACAGTGATCATGTAATTAAAGACGTCTGCGTTAGCTGCAATAATGGAGTTTTAAGCAAGTTAGATGAGTATGGGTGTTTGTTGTTTGACAAGTATTTCCACAAAGTCGCTGAACCAGAGGAAGAAGTTAATTTTGAATATAACTATGACACCCTCTTGAGATGGTTACTTAAAATTGCCTATAACACGACCCGATCTTCTGCAAATCCGAATGTTTCTTTATTGCAACCGCTTGCGCCGTACATTATCGGGAAGTCTGCCCGTCCATCAGGCATTGAACTTTATTTAGATGTTGTCACCCACTCAATGATCCCCACAACAGGCGGGGTCAAAAAATTCCCGGCAACAGCTTTTCGGAGTGCCAGGGTAGTTGGGGTTCCGCCGTTACCTGACTGGTGTACGGTAAGACTTGTCTCAATAAACTCATTCTATTTCTATATCCTACTGCTTGAAGAAAATAATCAAATGAAAGACGATCTTGTGGCTGTCAGGCGGTCGATCAAGGGAACTCTTGTGCCACCAGAAAACACGGAGTTCCTGTTAGTGTCCGCCACAACTGGAGCTTTCGAAGTTCATAAAGATCACATGCTGTCGAACTTGCACAAGTATCGACAGTTCTTCAGAGACGGCGCGAAATAAGCATAACAACCCGGCGGCACACGGCCTCCGCTTCGCATCGTCGGTGCGCCACGCTACCGTTGTGCGGATGAAAAATCATGAGTGAATTAATTAATGGATATCGTGTGCTGCCCGCTACGATTGAGCATCCACGAAAAGCTGAGATCTTATCAGTTGAAGACTTTGACAAGAAAAAGTCCAAATGCAAACATCTTTCAGATGCAGGCTGCATAGACGTAGATGATGTAGCGTCAGACGTTTTCGAGGGACAAGTAGCCGTGTATCCGGCAGGTATTGAAAATGACCTTTCGCATGAAGAACAAGAAGATGGTTTTGGTGATTACGGATGGGAATCAAAAACCGAAATATAATCAAATTGTTACCAGATCAATCGGAAAGTCGCGTTTCAATGTCCATATGTCCGTGCAGAACACGGACAATCTCGATCATATCGGCAAGTGTTAGACGGTAAAAAATTACATGGCTGCCAGTATTCAATTTCCGGTAGCCAATTCGAATTTCACTGCAATCTTTCCCTTTCAGCGGGTTAGCAGCCAATTGCTGAAATGAAACATCCAGCATTTTTAGATACAGGTCGCGCTGTTCACGCCCCCAACGGGTTTGTGTGAAGCGGCCGATCTCTTTCAAATCAGCCTTTGCCATGTTTGTGAGGGTGAAAGTGGGCATCAGTTAAAACTTTCACCGTCAAGCTCAGAAAGTAAGTTCTTGAGCGAATAATCAGCGGTGCCGCTTTCTTCTCCCTCAATGAGCGCACGGCGTAGCAAGGACAGTTTGGTCTCCCGTTCTTCCAAAAGTCGCAGGCCGGCACGGATTGTCTCACTTGCTGAACCAAAACGTCCTTGGACAACCTGCTGAGAAATGAAATTTTCGTAGTGTTTGCCAAGGGTAACACTGGTATTTTTTTGCATGAAATTACCTCCATCAATGGTGTTATGATACCACTTTATAATATATATTGGTACTATTGTTCAATAGATAAGATGGCTGGAGTATTTCAACAACATTAAAAGCAGTACCCACGGAATGAGACAGAGAAAAGGACCAGCTCTCGGCGTCAGACGGTCGGCGCGATAAGACCGCGCCGCCGTTTCACCTCAGTAACGTTGGAACATACCCAATCCATCCCCCCCGTGTCCATGTTGATAACGCTTGACATGAAACAAGTAATGTGGTACCAAATTACACCTATTCATCCGTCTTCCGGATGCCAGTAGAAGCATAGCCAGGGCTTTTGCAAGGCCCTCACAAGATTGGATAAAAGATGAAATTTACCGGAACTGATAATTACATTGCTACCGACGATTTGATGCTGGCTGTGAATTCCGCCATGGTGCTGGGGCGTCCGCTGTTGATCAAGGGGGAGCCGGGCACCGGAAAAACCATGCTGGCCGAGGAGGTCGCTGCTGCACTCGGCATGCCGCTTTTCCAGTGGCACATCAAATCCACCACCAAAGCCCAGCAGGGGTTGTACGAGTATGACGCAGTTTCGCGTCTGCGCGATTCCCAGCTTGGCGATCCCAGGGTGCACGATATTTCCAACTACATCGTCAAGGGGAAGTTGTGGGAAGCCTTTGAATCTGAGACCCAGTCCGTATTGTTGATTGACGAGGTTGATAAGGCCGACATCGAGTTCCCCAACGATCTCCTGCGCGAGCTTGATCGCATGGAATTTTACGTCTATGAAACCAGGCAACTTGTGCAGGCGAAAAAACGGCCGATGATCATCATTACCAGCAACAACGAAAAGGAACTGCCCGACGCCTTTTTGCGGCGCTGTTTTTTCCATTACATCCGCTTCCCAGACCGGGATACTCTGGAGCAGATCGTCAATGTACACTATCCGGATATCAAGGCATCACTGGTGAAAGAGGCCCTGGAGGTGTTTTTCGGAGTCCGTGAAATTCCGGGGTTAAAGAAAAAACCATCAACTTCGGAGTTGCTTGACTGGTTGAAAATATTGATGTCCGAACAGGTCATGCCTGAAGATCTGAAGAACAACCGCAAGGCCAAGCTAATCCCCCAATTACATGGGGCGCTTCTGAAAAACGAGCAGGATTTGCAGATCTTTGACGATTATAAACGTCTCTCCAGATCCGGTTATTAATCCCGGCCATGCTGCTCGATTTCTTTCTGCGTCTCAAAAACGCCAAAATCCCGGTTACCCTGATGGAGTTTCTGACTCTGCTTGAGGCTCTTCAGCAGCATCTCGCCTTTGGCAATGTCGAGGATTTCTATTTTCTTGCACGACTCTGTCTTGTAAAGGACGAAACCCACTTTGACAAGTTCGACCGTGTCTTTGCGGAATATTTTAAGGGTGAGAGTAACCCGCTGGAGGAACTAAGCGCGGAGATCCCCGAGGAATGGCTGCGCAAGCTGACTGAGCGTTTTCTCTCAGAAGAGGAAAAACAGCAGATCAAGGCCATGGGTGGGCTGGACAAACTGCTGGAAACCTTTAAAAAACGCCTGGAAGAGCAGAAAGAGCGGCATCAGGGGGGCAGCAAGTGGGTCGGTACCGGGGGCACATCCCCGTTTGGCGCCTATGGCTACAACCCCGAAGGGATACGGATCGGTCAGGAAGAGTCCCGGCACCGCCGGGCGGTTAAGGTCTGGGATAAACGCGAATTCAAGGACCTGGATGGATCGGTTGAGCTGGGCACACGCAACATGAAGGTTGCCCTGCGCCGGCTGCGCAATTTTGCCCGGGAAGGGGCGCTGGAAGAGTTGGATATGTCCGGAACAATCCGGGCCACCGCCAAGAATGCCGGTTATCTCGACCTCCGGATGGTGCCCGAGAGACACAACAAGATCAAGGTTCTGTTGTTTCTTGATGTGGGCGGCTCAATGGACCCGCACATAGAACTCTGTGAACAGCTTTTTTCCGCTGCCAGGGGCGAATTCAAGCATCTTGAATATTTTTACTTTCACAACTGCATCTATGAGCAGGTGTGGCAGGAGAACCGCCGCCGTTTTGATCAGAAAATTTCCACGATGGATCTGATTCATCAGTTCGGGCCTGATTACAAGCTTATTATTGTTGGGGACGCGACCATGGGTCCTTACGAGGTTCTGTGGCCCGGTGGAAGCGTGGAACATAACAATCCGGAGGCCGGTTCCGTGTGGCTGGGACGGTTGCTGGGGCAGTACAGAAAAACTGTCTGGCTTAACCCTGCGCCGGACAATGAATGGCGTTATTCGGATTCAATCCAGATCATCGACCAGCTGGTTGGCGGGCAGATGTACCCGTTGAATATGGACGGGCTGGATCGGGCAATAAGTTATTTGAGTAAGTAGGATCCATTTCCGGGAGTTCCCTAGATGCAACAGTACCAAGGATTTGAGCAGGGGCCGATCAGGCCACCAAGTGAAGCGGCCAGTCTGCTGTTGCGCGTTAACCGCAATTGCCCCTGGAATCGTTGCACCTTCTGTTCAATCTATAAGAAACAGAAATTTTCCCTGCGTCCGGTAGCTGATGTAATCGCAGATATCGACAGCATTCATCGTTTCGTCACCGAACTGCAGCAAGGGCAGCGTAATCCGGCTGTTATTGCAAAAAGCCTGTCCCCGGATGACCATTCGGCATTCTTTGCAGCCAGGAGCTGGCTGGCAGAGGGGATGGAGTCGATATTTCTGCAGGATGCCGACAGCCTGGTTATCCGGCCGGAAAACCTGATCAAAATCCTGCGGCATATCAAAACCCGCTTTCCCCAGGTGGAACGAATCACCTCCTATGCCCGCTCCGAAACAGTCGCCCGGCTCAGCGATGAAAATATGAAGGAAATTGCCGCGGCCGGATTGAACCGGATCCATATCGGCATGGAAACCGCTTCCGACACTATTTTGAGCATGATTCAGAAGGGGTGCACGAAGGATATCCATATCACTGCCGGGCTGAAGGCAAAGGCGGCCGGTATCGAACTGTCGGAATATGTCCTGACCGGCATCGGCGGCAGCGAGTTTTCTCGGGAGCATGCCATTGAAACCGCTGATGCTCTCAATCAGATCAACCCCGACTTCATCCGCTTCCGAACCCTGCACATACAGGATAAAATCAACCTTTTTGCCAATGCAACCGATTGCCGCTACCAGTGGGCTCCTGATCTTGTTCTGGCGGAAGAGATCCTGCTGCTGTTGGAACGGCTGGACCGTGTAACAAGCACCGTCAAGAGCGACCATTCCTACAATCTGTTTCAGGAAATAGACGGCGTCCTGCCGAATGACAAAGGTCGCATGATGGGAGTTCTTCAGAGCTTTATCGGGATGGCGCCCGCTGACCGGGTTTTGTTCCAGCTCGGCAAACGGTCGGGTTATTTCCTGCGGTTAGGCGATATGCGGATTCCCGGACGACTTGAGCAGGCTGCGCAGCTCTGTGGTAAATCAGGAATCACCCCCGACAATGCTGACCAGAAGATTCATGACATGATCCAGAAGCGGATGAGAATGGGGATGCCTTTTTAGATCGGAATAGTTTTAGGTTGTGATATAAAAACTCTTGACAATAAATAGGTAATACGGTACCAAATTACATAAAACGTGTTTCTAAATTGATGCTTATGAAAAGCGAACAGAACATGAGGGAGAAAAGCTATGGTCGAAGCATATATCTGTGATGCAATACGAACCCCAATTGGCAGCTATGGCGGCTGTTTGTCCGGCATTCGTACCGATGACCTGGCGGCATATCCCATCAAGACTTTGATAGAGAGAAACCGGTCTGTCGATTGGGAAAAAGTGGACGATGTCATGTACGGCTGCGTCAATCAGGCCGGTGAAGACAACCGGAATGTGGCCCGAATGGCCGGCTTGCTGGCGGGACTTCCGATCGCTGTCGGTGGCGTGACGCTCAACCGGCTGTGCGGTTCGGGTATGGATGCGGTCGGCACCGCCGCCAGAGCGATCAAGCTGGGCGAGGCAAATCTGCTGATAGCCGGAGGGGTGGAAAGCATGTCGCGGGCGCCTTACGTGCTCAGCAAAGGGGCCTCGCCATTTGCCCGTGATGTTCAACTCTTTGACAGCACAATCGGCTGGCGTTTCGTCAATAAGATAATCAAGGATAACTACGGTGTCGATTCGATGCCGGAAACGGCCGAAAACCTGGTTGCCGATTATGATATCTCACGGGCCGATCAGGACGATTTTGCTCTGCGTAGCCAGCAGAGGGTGGCCCGGGCTGTCGCTGCCGGTAATTACAAGGACGAGATTGTGCCGGTGGTCATCCCTCAGCGCAAAGGTGCCGATCTGGTAATAGACTGCGACGAACACCCGCGACCGGACAGCACCATCGAAGATCTGACCAAGTTGAAGGCCCCCTTCAGGGCCAATGGTTCGGTTACTGCCGGCAACTCATCAGGGGTCAATGACGGGGCCTGCGCCATGTTGATCGCTTCCGGGGCTGCGGCAAAACAGTACGGACTGACTCCAAAGGCCCGGATTGTTGCCATGGCCACTGCCGGTGTCGCGCCACGGGTGATGGGGATCGGCCCGGTCCCGGCTACCCTGAAGGTGCTTGCCCTTGCCGGTCTCAGGTTGGACCAGATGGATGTGATTGAACTGAATGAAGCCTTTGCCGTTCAGGCGCTGGCCGTGTTGCGCGACCTGGGATTGCCGGATGACGCAGCGCACGTGAACCCCAACGGAGGCGCCATTGCATTGGGACATCCCTTGGGGATGAGCGGCGCTCGCCTGGTAACTACCGCTACATACCATCTGCAGCGCACCGGTGGCCGTTACGCGTTGTGCACCATGTGTATCGGGGTTGGGCAAGGTATTGCCATGATTATCGAACGAGTCTGATCTTGCAGTATTATTTCAAGTAAAATCACGAAGGAGGAATTATGTCCAAGTCGCCGTTTCGTTGGTCCATGACCGCTGTGGGTGAGCCCATGGTAAAGAGTGAATTCGAGCCGATCCAGCCTGGAGCGGGAGAGGTTGTAGTAGAGGTTGCGGGATGCGGGGTATGCCACACCGACCTGGGATATTATTACGATGGCGTCCGCTTCAACCATCCGGCACCGTTAACACTCGGTCACGAGATCAGCGGCCGGGTTGTTGCCGCAGGCGCCGGCGCCGAAGCGTGGCAGGGCAAGGCCGTACTGATCCCGGCTGTAATGCCGTGTGGAGTGTGCGATCTATGCCTTAGCGGCCACGGTACCATCTGCCGCAAGCAACAGATGCCTGGCAATGACATTCAGGGCGGTTTCGCCAGCCATATTCTTGTTCCGGTCCGCGGTCTCTGCCCGGTGGATGAACAAAAGCTCAAGGCAGCCGGTCTTGAACTGGCTGACATATCGGTTGTGGCCGATGCTGTTACTACCCCATATCAGGCGGCGGTGCAGGCAGAAGTGGAGCCCGGAGACCTGGCCATCGTGGTCGGGATTGGCGGCGTTGGCGGCTATGCGGTCCAGATCGCCAGTGCCATGGGGGCCACGGTGGTGGCCATTGACGTTGATCAGGCCAAACTGGACAATATGGCCAAGTACGGCGCCAGTCTGACCATCAACGCCAGAGAGGTGCAGGGACGTGATATGAAAAAGGCGATCACCGCCTTTGTCAAGGAAAAGGGACTTCGCGAAACCTGCTGGAAGATATTCGAATGTTCCGGAAGCGCTGTTGGCCAGGAAACCGCCTACGGTCTGATGACGTACGGTGCAACCCTGTCGGTGGTCGGTTTCACCATGGACAAACTCGAACTGCGCCTGTCGAATCTGATGGCTTTCCACGCCAGAGCACTCGGCAACTGGGGCTGTCTGACCGAGCTTTATCCGGCTGCTCTGGATATGGTGCTGGACGGAAAAATTGCACTGGCTCCTTTTATCGAAAAACACCCATTGAATGATATCAATCAGGTTTTCAGCGCAGCCCATGAGCACAAACTTACACGGCGCGCAATCCTGGTTCCTAACCCATAAAGGAGAAACGAACATGAGTGAAACTCCTCTCAAAGTGTCCCTGGAGCGCGAGGGGCGTCTGCTTCGCCTGACGCTGGCCCGCCCCAAGGCCAATATAGTTGACGCCGCCATGATCGGCGCCCTGCGGACGGCCCTTGGCGAACACCTTAATCAGCCGCAGCTGCGGGCCGTACTGCTGTCGGCCGAAGGCCCCCACTTCAGTTTCGGTGCCAGTGTGGACGAGCATATGCCTGATTCCTGCGCCCAGATGCTGAAAACGCTGCATGCTCTGGTTCTGCAACTCGTTGAGAGCCCGGTTCCGGTACTGGTCGCTGTGCGCGGGCAATGTCTGGGCGGCGGGCTTGAGGTAGCCGCAGCCGGGCATATCATCTTTGCCGCGCCCGGCGCAATGTTGGGTCAACCGGAAATCAAGCTGGCCGTATTTGCACCGGCCGCCTCCTGTCTGCTGCCGGAGCGTATCGGGCAGGCTCAGGCCGAGGACCTGCTTTTCTCGGGCAGGAGCATCAATGCCGAGGAGGCTTTGAGGATTGGTCTGGTCAATTTTGTAGCCGAAGACCCCGATCAGGCTGCGCTGGATTATTTTGACCAGAATCTTGTCTCAGTGAGTGCAAGCACCCTCCGCTTTGCGGTTCGCGCAGTCCGGAGTGACGTGATGCAACGAATCAGGGCAAAGATCGAGTTTGTTGAAAAGTTGTACCTGGAAGAGCTGATGGCAACCCATGACGCTGTGGAAGGACTCACCGCCTTCATCGCCAAACGGCCGGCTGTGTGGCAGGATCGGTAATTCCAATTCCATATCAAAGCCCTATCTTCGTTGGCTCGTCGTTCGACTGCTCAACGTACTGAAATGTACGCCTCGCAGTCTCACTCATCGCCGCCTTGATATCATCTTTGATCTGGAATCGGAATAAGTTTCCAATAACAGGGGGGGGGACTATGCAGGGTTTTATCGATTTCAAAGGACGTACCGCAGTCGTCACCGGAGGTGCGCGCGGCATCGGTCTGGCTATTACCCAGGGTCTGCTCAAGTATGGCGCCAAAGTGCACGTGTTTGACATGGCTCCAGGCGAAGGTGAGCAGGATTATCATTTTCACAAGGTCAACATTGCCGACTCTGCCAGCGTGGCTCAGACCGTTGCCCAGCTTCCCGACAAGGTTACGCTGCTGGTCAACAATGCCGGCATAACCAGGGACCGGAGCATACTCAAAATGACGGACGAAGAATGGCAGTCCGTGCTTTCCGTGAACCTGACCGGGGCATTTAACGTGGTGCGGGCTTTGGCGCCGGACATGCGCGATGCCGAATATGGCCGGATCGTCAATATCACGTCAATCAACGGTATTCGCGGCAAGTTTGGCCAAGCCAACTACAGCTCTTCCAAGGCGGGCTTGATCGGCCTGACCAAGACGCTGGCACGCGAACTGGGGCCCAAAGGAATAACTGTAAACGCAGTTGCCCCCGGAATGGTCTTGACGGAAATGGCGCTTGCTTTGCCGGAAGAGTTTCTTGCCAAAGCAAAAAATGAAAGCGTTTTACCTGAACTTGCCACACCTGAAGACATTGCCAATACGGTACTGTTCCTGCTTTCCGATGCGGCACGCATGATAACCGGCGAAGTGATCAAAGTGGATGCCGGGCAGTATATCTGATGAAAAATGAAAGAAAAATCAGCCTATAGCATACAAACTGTTGGTCATGCTCTCGATGTTCTGGAGCAGTTCCATGGTAGGAATGAAGAGCTTGGATTCACTGAATTGTGCAGGCGTCTTAAATTTCAAAAAAACAAAGTGTTCAGGCTGCTTGCCACTTTGGAGTCCCGTAATTATATCGAGCAGAACAAATCAACAACCGGCTACCGGCTCGGCCTGAAAAATCTGCAGCTGGGGCAGACGTTTTTCAAGCAGACCGGGCTGCTTCGACATGCAAGGCCGATTCTGGAATCTCTGACCGAGAAGTGTGAAGAAACTTCATATGTTGCCATCTTGAAGGATTATCAGATCATTTACCTTGACGCAGTCGAGTCGAATCTTCCCGTGCGGCTTGTTTCCCGCGTCGGGAAAATGTATCCTTTTTACTGCACCGAAGTGGGAAAAGTCATAGCTGCAAGTATGGACGATAAACACCTGCGGGATTACTTCAAAAACGAAAATATTAAGCAGTACACACCGAATACTGTCTGTGATCAGGACGAGATAACAAGACAGCTGAAAAGGATAGTTGAAACCGGCTATGCAGTGGACGATGAAGAACTGGAGATAGGCGTCAAAAGCATCGGTGCGCCGATTCGTGACTATACGAAACGTGTCATTGGCGCGGTAAGCGTCGCAGCACCCACAATGCGATTCAGCGCCGAACGGATGAATACGTCGCTGATTCCTCTAATCAAGGAGGCCGCCGAAGATCTCTCTGCCAGGCTTGGTTACAAGTAATTCTGTTTTCGCTGATTGGACATTATCTCGTCGGTCGCAATAATGATCGGCTTATGGCGCATCCGGTTCCGGACCAGCGGCACCTTCGGAATTGTCTCCGGATGGTGCCGCTCTTCGTTTGGTATTGCTGCCGGCATTTGAAAGGTTCCGTCATATTCACACGAATACCTGTTCGAGATAAATATATTTGAAAATAATTATTGACATGGCCAATTATTTTGTTTATCTATAGCTTTAATAGATATGATATCCAAAAAGACTATATACGCCTTTAAGGCCCTTATATATCTCGCCGGTCAACCAAGCGGCCACCCTGTGCTTATTGCCGACCTTGCGCGAGATGAAAATATCCCCAAGAAATTTCTTGAGTTTATTCTGTTATCGCTGCGTAAAGGCGGCGTTCTACAGAGCAAGATTGGAAAGGGTGGCGGCTATTTTCTGGCATTGCCGCCCAACAAGATCACAATCGGTGCGGTTGTGCGAATACTGGAAGGTGATATCGCGCCGGTACCATGTCTCAACACCGCAAACAATGCCCGTTGTGAGGAATGCCAGGATGAATTGACATGTGGTATCCGATTGACCATGGCAGATGTTTATGTCGCACTTTCAAACGTACTGGACGGTCTGACGTTGTTTGATATGTTGGAGCGAAGTGAAAGTGAGAGAAGCAAGCGGGAGAATATCGTAGATTATAGCATCTAAGTTTTTTTTGCCCACATTACCTATAAATTCTATAGAAATATGTAGTACCATCGAAAGGAGAATACAAAATGAGCAAGATCTATGTAGACAACTCCCGGTCCATCGGCAACACTCCTCTGGTGAAGTTAAACCGGATCGTCGGCAGCGATGCCAAGGCAACCGTGCTTGCCAAGATCGAGGCTCGCAACCCGGCCTATTCGGTCAAATGCCGTATCGGTGCCAATATGATCTGGGATGCCGAAAAGCGCGGCGTTCTCAAGCCCGGCGTTGAAATTATCGAGCCGACCAGCGGCAATACCGGAATTGCCCTGGCTTATGTTGCAGCGGCACGCGGCTACAAGCTGACGCTGACCATGCCCGAAACCATGAGTATCGAGCGTCGCCGCGTGCTGGCCGCCCTTGGCGCCAACCTGATTCTGACCCCTGGTGCCGAAGGGATGAAGGGAGCAATCAACCGCGCGGAGCAGATTGCGTCAGCGGAGCCGGAGAAATATTTCCTGCCGCAGCAGTTCAAGAACCCGGCCAACCCCGAGATTCATGAAAAGACCACCGGTCCGGAGATCTGGGATGACACCGACGGGGCTATCGACGTTCTGGTTTCGGGGGTCGGTACCGGCGGCACCATCACAGGCATCTCGCGCTACATCAAGAACACCAAGGGCAAGAAGATAATTTCCGTGGCGGTCGAACCCAAGGAAAGTCCCGTCATCAGCCAGAAGCTGGCCGGCCAGCCGATCCAGCCGGCTCCGCACAAGATCCAGGGCATCGGCGCCGGATTCATCCCGGACACGCTTGACCTGTCGGTGGTAGATCGTGTCGAACAGGTATCCAGCGACGAAGCAATTGACTATGCCAAACGCCTGGCCAAGGAAGAAGGCCTGCTGGTGGGCATCTCCTGCGGGGCCGCAGTTGCTGCTGCAGTCAGGCTTGCCAATCAGGATGAATTTGCCGGCAAGACTATTGTGGTGGTACTGCCTGACGGAGCCGAGCGCTATCTTTCCACGGCGCTGTTTGAGGGGATCTGATGTCGGCGCCCAGTCCCGAACCCTGGAGCCGGGATCTTGAACGATTGGTGCGTGAAGCGCTGACATCAATCCGTTTCGGGACAGTTACCCTGGTTGTGCAGGATGGCCGGGTCATACAAGTGGATAAAAACGAGAAGATCCGTCTCAACCGAGCCGGACATATTGACGGAAGCGGCATCTAGCCCTTCCATGGATACAGAAAAACCGTGCTGACCGGAAAAACCGGAGGCCGGAGCAGCTGACCGCAAGGGAGCTCTCCGGCCTTTTCTTTTTTCAAACATGGCCAACGAAGATGGCACTTTGATTTAGAAACGGCACAAGAGGCTTACCATGACCGAACAGATAGTATTTTACGGCAAAGGCGGCGTCGGTAAATCGACCCTCATATCCAACATCAGTGCCGCGCTGGTTGAGACCGGCTTCAAGGTCATGCAGGTTGGCTGCGATCCCAAGGGCGATTCAACCAGCATCCTTAACGGAGGCATTCCGGTTCCCACGGTGTCCGACCGGTTGCGCAAGAATGGAAACATCGACCTCAAGGAGATGGCTCATCGGGGTTTCAAGGGCATAGACTGTGTTGAGCTGGGAGACCCGGGCAACGGAGAAGCAGGTATTGAGCGGATATTTGACCGGATTGGACAGGGTGGGCTCTTTGAAGCGAGCAGTCCGGATTTTGTGCTGTATGACGTATCCGGCGAGTACTCCTTTGCCGCGTATCATAAGCCAATTCATAGGCTGGGCGCCAAACTGGCTTTTGTTGTCAGCACTGCCGATTTCAAATCGTTGAGTGCCGCCAATTCGATCTATACCGCCCTCGAACGCTTCGGTGAATCGCAGGTGCCGATTCCATTTGGAGGAGTTATTCCCAATAGCATCAGTAGTTCGTTCGAGGAGTCATTCATCAGCGATTTTGCGAAGCATACCAAAACCGGGACCCTGGGACAGGTCCCACGTTCACTGATGGTCCGGCAGTGCGAGCTGTATGGAAAGACGGTGATCGAGGCTGCTCCGCTCTCCAATCAAGCCTATTTTTACCGGCGCCTGGCGAACCAGATTGTGGATCAGTCGAGTTCGCTGAAGATAAAGAATCAGCCGCGTGCTCTGACTGCTGATGAACTGAGAAGCTGGGCCCACGAATGGGCCGACCGGCTATTTGCCATGGAAAATGGATTGGTGACCGACGGCGCCGCTATTTGATCGAATATAACGAGGGGGTTGATGATGTTGAAAAGCAGAGAGTCATTTTTTAGAGAACTGTCCGATGCCGTAGTGGATATGGATGAGGAACGGACGGTAACGGCGGCCAACGCTGCGCTTGAGGCCGGTGTGGACGCGTACGACGCGATCCAGCAGGGGCTTTCGGACGGCATGGCGCGGGCCGGGCAACTGTTCGAGGAAGAGGAGTATTTCATCCCGGAGCTGCTGATGTGTTCGGATGCCATGTATGCCGGCCTGGATCTGCTCAAGCCGCACTTGAAACAGGTCGGAGAAAGCCGGGGAACGGTCGTGATCGGAGTCATCGAGGGGGATACCCATGATATCGGCAAGAACATGGTGCGGATCATGTTTGAAACCGGCGGGTTCAAGGTCATCGACCTGGGGCGCGATGTCCCGCCCAAGCGTTTCGTGGACACGGCCCGCGAAGCCGGGGCCGACATCATCGCCCTTTCGACGCTGATGACAACCACGATGGATGGTATGGGGACCGTGGTGAAACTGTTGAACGAGGGTAATATCCGTGACGGCATCAAGGTTATGGTCGGGGGAGGGCCGATCTCGCCCGGTTTCGCCAAACGGATCGGCGCCGACGGCTATGCGGTCAACGCCGCCGAAGCGGTCAAGGTTGCCCTTGAACTGGTGGGTAACGCCTGATGTCACACGCATTGATGACTCCATTGGAACGCCTGGCCGCCTATGCCAAGGGAGAGCCGGTCGACCGTCTGCCTTGCGTGCCGATCATCGGCAACACCGCCGCCCGGGTCATCGGAGCCAAGGTTTCGCAATTCCGCGGCAACGGCAAGCTGATCGCCGAAGCCCAGATCGCTTCCTACCAAAAATTCGGCTATGACGTGATCCGGGTCTTCACCGACCTCTACACGCTGGCGGAGGCGATGGGGGCGCGGGTGCACTACCCGGAGGACGAAACCGCCTACCTGGCTGCCCCGGCCATATCATCGATTGAAGAAATCTCAAAACTGCAGCCGGTCGAGCCGGGCCGGGACGGTAACCTTCCCAGCCACCTGGAGGCGATGCAGCGGACCATTGACGTGCTGGGAACGGAAGTGCCGATCACCGGCGCGGTCAGCTGCCCCTTTACGACCGCCTCCTTTCTGATCGGCGCCGAGAACCTGGTGCGCCTGACCATCAAGAATCCCGAAGCGGTGCACCGGCTCTGCGAGGTGGCGCTTCAATCGGCGATTAGCTATTCAGCCGCCATGATTGCCGTCGGCTGCACCCCCAGCCTGACCGACCCGATGTCGTCCAGCACCGTGATCGGACCGCGCCAGTTCAAGGAGTTGTCTTACCCCTACCTGCAGCGCCTGATCAGTTTCATCCATGGCCAGGGCAGATCGGTCACGCTGCACATCTGCGGCAAGACCGAAAAGGTTTGGCAGCTGATGGCCGATGCCGGTGCGGACTGCATCAGCATCGACAACGATGCCAGCCTGGCCGGCGCCGTTGCAGCGGTGGGCGACCGGGTGCGCATCATGGGCAATGTGCATCCGTCTGAGATCATGCTGCAGGGGACCCCCGACGATGTCAGGCGGGCGGTGCGGAACTGCGTCGCCCAGGCCGGCGGCAGCCCCAAGGGTTTTATCGTGGCTTCCGGCTGCAGCCTGCCAACCGAAACCCCTTTTGCCAACATTCAAGCCATGGTTGACGCGGTAGCCGAGATCGGCTGGCCGGTCGGTGCCGACATACTTTCAAGGAGCGATTCATGAGTAGCCTCAGTCCCAAACAACGCCTGCTGGACACGCTGGCCAAAAAGCGGGTCGATCGCCCGCCGGTGATCTGTACCGGCGGCATGATGAACGCCGCGATTGTCGATGTTATGACCAGGAGCGGCCACACCCTGCCGGAGGCCCATTTCGAGGCCGGCCGCATGGCCGAGCTGGCCGGCGATATCCATTGCGAGACCGGCTTCGAAAATATCGGCATCCCGTTCTGCATGACCGTCGAGGCTGAGGTGCTGGGGAGTGAGATCGATTTCGGCACGCTGGCCTGTGAACCGATGATCGCCCGGGAGCTGTATCCGTCGGTCAAGGAGGTCGTCTTCCGGAAGATCCCGTCCATGCTGCAGAGCGGCCGGATTTCCGAGGTGGCCGGCGCCGCCGAGCTTCTGGGACGGCTGCATCCCGACCAGCCGATCATCGGAAGCCTGACCGGCCCGATCAGCACCGCCGCTTCGCTGGTGGATCCGATGCAGTTCCTGAAAGAGCTGCGCAAGGAACGGGAATCCGCCCATCGCGTGCTGGAGTATGTTGGTGACTTCCTGATCGCTTTCGCCCACACGCTGGTCGATAGCGGCGCCACCGCGATCTGCATCGGCGATCCGACCGCCACCGGCGAGATTCTGGGGCCGCGCATGTTCGACGAGTATGCTGTCACCTATCTCAACAAGGTTATCGACGGCATCCACGCCGCCGGCGTGCCGGTGCTGGTCCATATCTGCGGCGAGATGAAGGCGGTCAAACCGTCGATCCCGCTGCTGCACGCCGATGCCATCAGCACCGATGCCTTCGTAAACCTGAAACTGCTCAAACAGGAATATCCGCAGCTGACCACGATGGGCAACCTGAGCACGATTTTGCTGGAGAGCGGGGATCCGGAAAAGGTCGCCCGCCGGACCGAGACCCTGGTCCGGGACCGGATCGACATCATCTCGCCGGCCTGCGGACTGAGCACCTCCACATCGATCGCGGCCATCCGCGCCATGACCGACACCGTAAAGGAAGCCTGATGCCGATCGTCACATTTAAACCCGATAACCGCACTGTTGATGTTCCAAATGGAACCACGATCCTGGAAGCTTCGCGACGGGCCGGCGTCCTGATCGAAGCGCCCTGCAACGGCGCCGGACACTGCGGCAAATGTTAGGTGCATCTGCCGGTCGATGATCTGGCCAATCTGGTCGTGCATGTCGATGCGCCGCCTGACGGTGATCAAGGGACGGTGCTGGCCTGCCATGCGGAAGTGCATGGTGATGTGACCGTAGCAGTGCCGCAGCGCCGGGAAGAGGGGCTGCGGGTGGTCGGCTCCGGTGCCGCGGTCGAGTTTGGATTGGAGCCATTGATCCGGAAGCGATATGACCGTGTTGCCGATCAGACCAATATCTTCGCCGGAGACAGTCTCCTGGCGATTGAGTCCGGAGACAGTAGAGGAAATAACCTTGGTCTTGTGGTGGACATCGGCACGACCACCCTGGCGGCAGCGCTGGTTGACCTGGCCAGCGGCAAAACGCTGGCCAGCAGTTCCTCTCTCAACCCCCAGAGCCTGCGTGCCCAGGATGTGCTGTCCCGGATCCGTTTTGCCACTGACCGGGACGGCTTGGCACTGTTGCAGATGGATATTGTCGACGAACTTAACCGGCTGCTGGAAAAATTGTCGGCTGAATCGGGAATCGGCAGCGGGTGTATCTACGAAGCGGTTCTTAGCGGCAATACCTGCATGCTGCACCTGCTGGCCGGTGTCGATCCCGCTCCCCTGGGAAAACATCCGTTCCTGCCCGGAATCAGAGGGGGAGAACACCTGAAAGCCGCCGAGCTCGGCCTGAAGGTCGCGCCGGCTGGGCTGGTCTATCTGCCGCCGGTGGTCTCGGCCTATGTGGGAGCCGATATCAGCGCCGGTATCCTGGCCAGTGATCTGGCCGTGCTGCCGGGTACGACACTGTTCATCGACATCGGCACCAATGGCGAGCTGGTGCTGGCCAGCGATGGCCGCTTGACCGCCTCCGCCACCGCCGCCGGCCCGGCCTTCGAGGGGATGAACATCTCCTGCGGCATGCGGGCGGCGCTCGGGGCGATCGAACGGGTCGATATTTCACCCGAGGGAGTGCTGGACATCGGCGTGATCGGCGGTACGGAACCGACCGGCATCTGCGGCAGCGGACTGATGGATCTTGTGTCGGAACTGGTGGAAGGTGGAATTATCGGACCCAGCGGCCGGCTGACAGCCCCCAAGTCCGGAGCCGCCAATCAGGCCCTGGCGGGGCGCATCACCAGAACCGACGGCGGCAGTGCCTTCCTCCTGCAAGGACAGTTGCAGCTCAGCCAGAAGGATATTCGCCAGGTCCAGCTGGCCAAGGGCGCCATCCGGGCCGGGATCGAACTTCTGCTGAAAGAGGCCGGACTAACTGCCGCCGATCTGGACCGGGTGCTGATCGCCGGATCATTCGGTTATCATCTGCGCGAGCGGAGCCTGCTGACGCTGGGGCTGCTGCCCCCCGAGGCTGCCGCAAAAGTTGCCTTCGTCGGCAACACCTCCCGCAGCGGCGCGGAAATGCTGCTGCTGAACCGGCATTTGAGGGAGCAGCTGCAGCAGAGTGTCGAACAGGTGCGGGTGGTCGATCTGGCCGGGAGTCCCGAGTTTGAGCGGGTGTTCATGGAGGCGATCGGATTTTGAGACGGGGGTGGTTCTGGACCGAAATCACCAGGTTTGCAATGGCTTGGTTTTAGGGGGAAGGTAAACCAAACTATTTTAACAAAAAAAGGAGAGCTGGTCGGCTCCCCTGTGGTTCAATCGGACAGAAAGTCAAAACGGATCATGCGGCCTCTTTCCATGCTTCGGGGCCTTCAGCCGCACATCGTTCCCACCCCAGACATGCCAGCCAGATGTGCTTTGGAACAGGCTTTTCACCATTGCGGTAGTAGGCCACCATGCGTCGGCTTATCCCGAGTGCTGCCGCTGCGCCATCCAAAGTCAAACTGTTCCTGTCCATCCAGTTCCAGATGCGCTCATGCGAAATTCCGCCGCTTTGTTCCACGGCCTCCGCTCGAAGATTATCCCCGGCCAGATCGATTTCTCCGGGAATCCAATCAACCGTCAAACCCCATTCTCCGACATGCGCGCGAGAAAAAATCGAAATATCTTTCAAAGGGGATAATGCAGGATAGCGATTTATTATTCCTTCCAGGTCAACAACCATTACAACTTCGTCGCCAAACGTTATTCGCAGACGGAAGGGTGCACATACTTCGACAGCATTGATTTTAAATCGGTTTGCTTTCATGGGTTGTACTCCTTGAACTTTGCCAGCAAAAGATCGCAATGACACGTTGCCCATGTCAATGCTTCACTAATATCCCGCCGCCGCACACTATCTGAACGGATTTTGAATGTTTCTATTTCCACCAGTGCATCTCTGCCGTCATTCGTACGCACATGGAAATGTGGCGGGTTATGATCACGCGTATTGATGTAGATGGCACAGTTAAGAAAACGTTGTATAAGGGGCATAGTTCAATTTAGTGCAATGATTGCACTTTGTCAACGAACAAACCGGGTTTGCAGTGACTAGGTATTCAAAGAAAAGGTCTGGTTTTACCTTACCCGAAACGATAGATCAGCCGGCCGTCCTGATAAAGTTCGATCGGGCCGTCCTGGGAAACCTTGATGACCTTGCCGAAGAAGGACGCTGCGCTGGCGGCCGTGGTTCGTCCGCCGCCGGTGACCACTTCCCGGGCGTGGGTCGTATCGAAGATGAAACCGGTTTCCATCAGCCGGCCGCTTTTGCTGAAGACCGTCATTCCGTCGGCCGAGAGGATCCGCAGCAGAATCCCGGCCTTCTTCAGCTCGCTGATGGTCCGCCTCTTGACCCGGCCGATCAGGAGCCGGCCGATCGGATCATCGCCCCCCACCGAGCCCTTCTTCAGCACCGCCAGTTTGCGCGCCCCCTGGTTGTAGATCAGGATCACCGTGCCGTGCCGGTCCTTGGAGAGGGCGTAGACCGTCCAGAGCAGCTCGTCGATCGACTCGGCGTCGATGCTCCCGGCCAGGAACGACCGGAAGATGTCCGGATCGAAGATGGCCCAGGCCCCCTTGCGCCGCACCAGCAGCTTGGCCGGGCTGATCAGGACCTCGATCTCGGAGGCCTCGTTGACCGTCACGGCAAAGGCCCCCCGTCCGGCACGCCGGACCAGTGAAAATATCTCCCGCTGGGTCAGCCGTTCGATGTCGGTGTGCATCACGGCCGTCGAAGTGCGCAGGACGCCGGTCACCTGCATCTGGATATTGGCTATGAAAAACAGGTTGGTGCCGTCAACGATACGATAGGGCAGCGGATTGCAGAAAAATTCGGGGGATATGTCCTCGTGCGGCTGCAGCTGGATCAGGGTATGGTGCCGTTCCCGCACCATCTTGCGCAGCAGCGGGAGCGTGGTGCGGTGCACGATGAAACCGGTCGTGGCCGGTTTTCCTTCGTAGCGCTGATAGGAGAGGTTTTTCAGCAGCTGGATCAGCTGCTGGATCGGCCAGAAACCCTTGCGATGGTCGCCGCGCAGCGAGCGGGCCACGGTGATGTCCATGATCGAGGCCAGCAGCGCCGTGCGGAACTGGGCCGCGTACCCTTCCTGCTGGAAGCCGCTGTACAGGCCCGAAAAGGCGGTCAGCAGTTCCCGGCAGAAGACCGCTTCGCTGCGGGTGAAGGGCAGCGCCTCCCGCCGGGCCATGAAGTGGTAAGGGCGCTCCTCGATGTAGACGACCTCGCTGATGGCATTCTCGGCCGCCACCTTCTCGGCATCGCCGGGGAGCAGATCGACTTCGGCGCCGCCTAAAAAAGAGCTGATATTTTCCCTGATCGCATCGAATACGGCAATCGGCATGGTCGCCCTCCGTTTATTGATAATGATTCCACGGTCATTTGCAGAAATAAAGCGCACTTCACCGAATCTATCCCGGCTACTGCCACTTTCTGGATTCGAATTCGGCCAAGCGCCGCTCATGACGCCACTGCTCGCCGGCTTTGGGGTTGGCCTGCAGATAGCCGTCGCACGTTTTTGAAAGGGTGGCGGCCAGCGGCGCATCAGCGGCACAAGCCTCCACAAAAACGGAGTAATTTCCCCGCTCCTTCCAGATGCTGACCCCCTTGATGAAGGCCTGTTCCAGACTGGTGCGGGCCAAACGCTTGACCTGTGGCCAGTTCAGGCCATAGGTGGTGATGGCCCACTGAAACTCGCCGCTGTGCGATCCCCGTGAAATGCCCTGGTCATCGGTGGCCAGCATCAGCGGCACCCCGGCATCCAGGTAGGCCCGAAAGGGATGTCCCTCCCCGCTGATCCCCAGGATCTGGGCATTGCTGGTAAACAGAATCGCGACACCGATGGCGTCCCGCGCCATGTCACTCACCAGGGACCGCCAGTCAGGCTCGTGTTTGATTGAAACTCCGTGCCCGATGCGCCGTGCGCCGGCCGTCCGGACCGCTTCGGTGATGTGGAACGACAGATCGGGCTGTGACGCCAGGGCGGGTGTCAGCTCGCCGGCATGCAGGGAAATGGCGATGGCCGGGTACTTCTGCTTCAGCAGCGCCAGCATCTTCATATGGGTACGATAATTGGCCAGGGCAACCGGGCTGTCCTCCGGCGAGACAAGGTCGATCGAAACCAGTCGCGGGTCCCTGGCGGCCAGCTCTGCGCCGAAGATCAGCGACGAGAATACCCGCTGGTTGGAAGCGCCCCGGCTGGCCTGCTGGATGAAGCGGATCGTCACCCGGCAGGCCGGTTCCGGACTGGCTCCGTCACAGGAAAGAATCCGGCGCTGGTCGGCCAGCATGGCATCGAGCTCGGCACTGCCGGCTTTCAACAGTCCGCGTATTCCCGGCAGAAGCTCCTGGTAACCGGATTCCAGGTTTTCATTCCATTTTACGGCATCGGCCACATCCTTCAGCTGTGAGGATTGAATCGTGATCAACAGTTCAAGGTAGTCGGTGTTGTCACCTGCGGCCCGGCGGCCGGCTTCCGCCAGCATATCCGCTTTGTGTCGCTCGCTGACCATTCCGAACTTGTTGAAGGCATCGAAAAAATGGTCATGCCCGTAAAGCGGCGCGGCCAGTTGGAAATTACGCATCGACAGGCCGTCAATGGCCCGGGCCAGCAAGCTGGAATCTGCCGTCACCTCGGCAACCGGCAAGTTTACGGCGCTGCATGGCGCCGGCGAGATGGCCCAGGTTGACGTATTGATGCACATGCGATCCTGGCTGGCCCAGGCCAGATAATTTTCAGCAACGGGGATGCCGGAAAGATGGGAGTGCAGATCTCCTCCCTTGGGGACCAGCTTTGCGAACTCCGCAAGTCGTGCCGGGTCGTTTCTGATCTGTTCCAGGTACTGGTCGGTTGACCTGGGTGCGAATTGCGCGTTCAAAACCGCGCCGCCACCACAGCAGCCGGCTAATGCCGCTGCCGTCAGGTAAACAAACAGTCCGATCAAGTTTTTTGGTCTCATAACGCCTTTCTTTTCGTGCCGGTCAGCCGCTTCTCCAGAAAGAGCTTGAGCGCCAGGGCGTTGTTATGCTGCTGGTCGTGGGCACTGTAGAGCAAAGTGATGGTTCCTTGCCGGGCCGCCTCCAGAAGTGTCTTCCAGGTGACGGGGTTGTTCTCCAGTTCGGAAAAGTAGCGCTGTTTGAAATCTTCCCATTTGTCCGGGTCATGCCCGAACCACTTACGCAAAGCGTCACCGGGTGCCACATCTTTCAGCCATCCATCCATCGGCAGGCTTTCTTTTTTCATACCTCTCGGCCATAGACGCTCCACCAGGAAACGCTTGCCATCACCGGCAACCGGCGGATCATAGACTCGCTTGAGCTGTATCACATGCTCTCCTTCCTCGCAGCTCGGGAGATGTTCAACAATTTCGGATCAAATGCTTTCAGTGAAGGTATTCGTTTCTACCGGCAAATCGATGATCAGCTGTACTATATCTACGTCATACCCGCTGATAATACCACAACATGTGTGAAATTTAATTGTATCAAGTTAGAGAATATAGGCCGTCAGGTCGAGGCGGAAGGGGGGCAGCGTTTTGAGGGTAAAGGTAACGGAGTCCATCGGCATTTCTTTCTCTGACCTCCAATGCAAAAACAGCTTTACAGCAAAATAATTCCCATATCTTTCAAACAACTACATTAATAAAATCATGCTTTTATGTTTACTCCTCGGCCTGTATGTCGGTCTTCCATAAAAAAACCGGGAGATTGATTGGTTAATGGTCTGATTTTTTCTTGACACACAATGGAAATATATGTTAATAATCTATAAAATTTATAGTTAATATATTATTCAGAAGGGAGCGCACATGGTTGCAGTTGCTGAAAGTGTCAGGCGTTATAGCCGTTTCTTCAAAACACGGCAGGCCATGGACGTGCTTGATTACGGCACCGGCACGATGCGCAATGCGGTTTATCTGGCGCAGGAAGGGTTTAATGTCTATGCCGCCGATCTTCCGGAGCAGGTCAATAAACTGCGCGGCTGCCCGGCCCTGATGTACATCGAACGCTTGCTGGCCACCGACGAACTTCCCCAGAGCAATCTCAATGTGGATCTGGTGCTGTCCACCTATGTCTTCAACATCATCATGAACAGCGCCGAACGGCATGCCTATCTGGATAATGCCGTTGCCAACCTGAAACCGGGCGGTTACCTGCTGATGGAGGTACGCTGCCGCAAGCCGCAGGAGAACTGCGACACGGCCTGTGCCGATTACTTTTCCTGTGCCGAATGCTCCAAGACGCTGACCCATGAGGAGCTGGACGAACTGCTGACACCGCACGGTCTAAGTCGCATCAGCCACTATTACCGCAGTCATGCGGTGGCCGCAATCTACCAGATGGATTAAGTCTCTGATACTACCGACATAACAGGTCTGATAAATCTGACTTGCAATAATAGCTGTGCTGACCAGAAAAACTGGAGGCCGGGGGAATAATTCCTTCGGCCTCTTTTCGTATCTGGACCAACAAACCAACAAAGGAGAACACAATGGCTGCAAAGAATTACCTGTTTACATCGGAGTCGGTAACCGAGGGACATCCGGACAAACTCGCCGATCAGATCTCGGATGCTGTCCTGGATGCATTGCTGGAAAAGGACCCCCTGGCCCGTGTGGCCTGCGAAACCAGTGTCACCACCGGCCTGGTGGTGATTATCGGGGAAACGTCGTCCACGGCGCAGATCAACGCGGTGCGGGTGGCCAGGGACACCATTGCCGAGGTGGGCTATACCGGCGCCGAGCTCGGTTTGGATGCCGAACACAGTGCCGTGCTGGTTTCATTGGATCAGCAATCACCCGATATTGCCCAAGGAGTCAATACGGCTCTTGAACAGCGCAACGGGGGCGGCCATGACGGCTACCTGGATTCGGTGGGCGCCGGCGATCAGGGCATGGTCTTCGGCTATGCAACCGATGAGACGCCCGAATACCTGCCGACCAGCATAGCACTGGCCCATGGCCTGACCAGAAAACTTGCCTCGGCCCGCAAGCTGGGAGAAATCGGCTACCTCAGGCCGGACGGCAAGAGCCAAGTGACGGTCGGATTTGAGAATGGCCGCCCGGTGCGGATCGACACGGTGGTCATCTCGACCCAGCACAGTCCGGAGGTGGAGATGGAACAGGTCCGCGAGGATGTCATCAATAAAATCATCAGACCGGTCATTCCTGAAAACCTGCTGGACGACCGGGCCCGCTACTTCATCAACCCAACCGGCCGATTCGTCGTGGGAGGCCCCCACGGAGATGCCGGTTTGACCGGCCGAAAGATCATCGTGGATACCTACGGCGGCGTGGCACGGCACGGCGGAGGCGCCTTCTCCGGCAAGGATCCTACAAAGGTCGATCGTTCAGGAGCCTATGCCGCCCGCTATGTGGCCAAAAATATCGTCGCGGCCGGACTGGCGAAAAAGGTGGAAATCCAGATCGCCTACGCCATCGGCGTGGCCCGGCCGGTGGCCGTCTTCGTAGAGTCGTTCGGCACCGGCATGGTCAGCGACGAGCAGCTCTCGGCCCTGATTGCAAGGCACTTCGATCTGCGTCCGGCTGCCATCATCGAGCAGCTCGACCTGCGTCGGCCGATCTATCGCCAGACCGCCGCCTACGGGCACTTCGGCCGCATCGATCTGGAACTACCCTGGGAACGGACGGACCGAGTCGCAGAGCTGTCACGATAATGCAGGGGCAAACCTTGTGTCTGCCCGATGTTGTTGCATTCAAACCAGGGCGATCACAAGGATCGCCCCTACACAACCATATTGACCGCACAAGGAGGAGACAATGACAGTTGCATTGAAACGATTGGTAATAGAGGAATCGGAACTGGATCGGGTGCTGGAAAGGCACCCCGAGTTTCCACGCCTGGTGGCGGTCAAGATCGATGCCCAGCGCCGTGGGGTGCATTACACGGAACGGGCCTTGAAGACCGTTGACGATACGGTCCAGATGCGCAGCCCCTATCTGTTCGGCTCGCGTGACGGTGAAATCAAGGAACTGCCTGAATCCCTGCTGCTGCGGGACGGCACTACCATCCTGACCGATCCGACACCACTGGCGCAAAACCCCTACCTGGTTGACCTGGTCGACGGCAGGTTGGCCCTGGTGGATGGCGGCGAGTTGGTGGAACAGGTAGATCTCTGGCCCAAACCGCTCTACTACGACAAAAAGACCGGCTCCGGCATCCCCATGAGCCATATCGTCAGTGCCCGGCCGCAGCGGCTGAATGTCTTCCAGTCAAGTTACTGCCATTTCTGGGCCGAGGACAAGGGGTGCAAGTTCTGCGACATCGTCACCCACACCAAGCAGCAGAAGGATGAACTGGGAGTGCCCTCACGGCTGAAACCCCAGGATATATCCGAAACGATCAGGGAAGCGCTGAAAGAGCCGGGACGATTCACCAGCATCTGCCTGACCTCGGGATCGGTTATCAAGGGGGATGAAATTTTCGATCGCGAGGTTGATTTCTACATCGAAACGCTGCAGGCCATCGGCGAGAACTTTTCATCCAGGAAATTTCCCAGCGAGTTGATCTCGTCGGCTTTCAACGAGAAGCAGCTGGCCAGGCTCTACGAGCAGACCGGCCTGACCGCTTACACCAGCGATCTGGAGGTTCTGGGAGAGGATAAGTTTAACTGGATCTGCCCCGGCAAAGCCAAGTATGTCGGTTACCGGGAATGGAAGCAGCGCCTGATCAGGGCGGTAGATATATTTGGACGCGGCAATGTGGGAACCGGTCTGGTGGGTGGTGTGGAACTGGCCAAGCCCCACGGGTTCACCAGCGAGTCGGATGCCCTCAAATCCACTCTGGAAGAGGCGGAATCACTGGCGGAGAACGGTGTGAGCACCTTCTACATTGTCTGGGTGCCCCGTCCCGGTTCCTATTTCAAGGACCAGCAGAACCCGTCGCTGGAGTATTTCGTTCGCCTGGCGCAGGATCTGCACGATCTGCGGGTAAAGTACAAGCTGCCGATCGATTACAACGACTATCGCCGTTGCGGCAACCATCCCGACTCGGATCTTTCCCGGCTGCTGTAGGCAGTCAAAATCTACCCTCACCCGGCCTTCGGCCACCCTCTCCCACGGGGAGAGGGGTTAGGTGTTAGGGCGAAAAGGAGAACACAACTATGGCAACAACATTAAACAAGGAAATTATTGCGCTGTTAAGCAGCGACGATTCCACCAAGGTGCTGGCCACAGTCAACGAACGCGGTTTCCCCCATGCCGCGGCCAAACCGTTCATCCGGGTGGATGATGACGGCAACCTGCTCTACCTGGAACTGGTGGAGTCGTCGCGCACCCAGAAAAATCTGGTGCGCAGCATCTGGTTCGATCAGAAGGTATCCATATCCGTCAGCGACAGAGACGGTCAGAGCTGGCAGATCAAGGGGAAACCTGTCAAGACGCTGGTCACCGGACCAACCTTCCTGCACCACTATCGCGATGTGCGCCGGCGTCTGGGCGATGTTGACCTTTCGGCCGTCTGGATAATCGAGCCGGAGGAGATCATCAACGAGAATGTTTTTGTGCGGCATGCAGAAGAAGAGCAGGCGCATCCGCTGTTCAGGCATCTGGACCGGCTTGTGAAGATTTAATTATTGACTCCCTCCCCCTTGACGGGGGAGGGCTGGGGTGGGGGTGAATGCGCCATCTTCTACGCATGGTACAGCTTCTCCCTCCCCCTAACCCCCTCCCGCAAGGGGGGGGACTTTACGCAACCAAGCTCAATTAGCACCTAAAGGAGAGCAAACATGAACAAAATCATTACTCGTATTTTATCACTCACACTCCTGTCCACCCTCTTTTCCTCCCTGGCCCAGGCCGACGAGATTCGTTTTGCCACCCAGCCGATCCCGCACTATGCACCGATCTTCGTGGCCAAGCAGAAGAAGTGGCTTGAGGAGGAACTTGCCAAGGTTGGAGCCAGGCCGACCCTCAAATGGGCCTCCTTCGCGGCCGGGCCTCCGATCAACGAATCGTTTGCCGCCGGCCAGCAGGATTTCGGCTTCCTGGGCGACACTCCGGCCATCATCGGTAAATCGGCCGGTATAAACACGCGCATCATCGGCTTGACCTCTTCCGGACCAAAGTCGTTGGCAGTGGTTGTTCCGGTCAAGTCCGGCATCAAGTCGCCCAAGGATCTCAAAGGCAAAAAAGTCGCCGTCGTCAAAGGTTCCTATGCGCACCACCTGCTGGTGCTGGTCCTCCAGAAAGGCGGCCTGACCACCGGCGATATCGAATTCATCAATCTCTCCCAGGCGGATATCGCCAGCTCGATCGCCAACGGCACCATCGATGCGGCGGCAATCTGGGAGCCTCTCATCACCAAGCTGGAAACCCAGGGCACGGTTCGTGTCCTGGCAGACGGCAGCGGCATCAAGAAGGGCGCCCTGGTAATCATCGCCACCAACGATTTCGTAACCAAACACCGCGACCAGACCAAGGCAGTCCTGAAGGCTTATCAGCGCGGCGCCGATTTTATCAAGTCAAATCCCAGGGAGGCCGCGCAATTAATCGCCAAAGATGTGAACCTTTCGAACGAGCTCCTGCTTAAAGTGTTCGCCAAGTTCGATTACAATCCGGCTATCCAGCCAGACGACATGGAAGAACTGAAGAATGTAGAACTGTTCATGAAAAACAACGCCATTATCAAATCGCATGTCAACATCGCTACATTTGCAGATCCGAGCCTGACGCGTGAAATCGGTATCAAATAGAAAATAATCCCTCCCCCTTGACGGGGGAGGGGGAAGATATATGCAACGAGGAGTAACATCATGGCCCACGACACCACCCCACGCCTGCGTAGAATAAAGCATCTGCTTCAATACATCGGGCTATCGGTTGCAATTATCGGAGTCTGGCAGCTGCTGTTTCATCTGGGTTACCTCAATCCGGTGCTGCTGCCGCCGCCGTCACAGGTTGCATTGGCCTTCCGCGATCTGTTGCAGAGCGGCGACCTGCCGCGCCATATCGGCATCAGCATACTCAGGGTGTTGGAGGGATTTGCCATCGCAGCTGTTCTGGGACTTGGTCTCGGAGTCGGCATCGGCCTTTCACGAACTCTGGACCGCTGGACCGACCTGATTATCCAGGTGATCAAACCGATCCCGCCCATCGCCTGGATTCCGCTGGCCATACTCTGGTTCGGGATCGGGGAGCAATCAAAGGTTTACATCATCTTCCTGGGAGCCTTCTTTCCGATCATCATCAATACCATCGACGGCATCCGCCAGACCGATCACAAATTTGTAGAGCTGGCCAGGATACTGGCGGTTCCACGGTTCAAGTTCATTCGCCAGGTGGTGCTGCCGGGGGCACTGCCCGCCATCATGACCGGTCTGCGGGTCGGTCTGATGGTGGCCTGGATGTGCGTGGTGGCGGCCGAGCTGATCGCCGCCGGCAGCGGCATCGGTTACCTGATCATGGATGCCAGGCAGCTTTCCCAGTCGGATGTGGTGTTGGTGGGAATGATCTCGATCGGCGTCATCGGCAAGCTGATGGACAGCCTGATCAGGCTGCTTGAGAAACGCTTGATAAGCTGGAAGGTTGCCTTTGCCGGCAATTAAGGGCCTTCTTATTTACTAACAGGCCCTGGAGGAGAAACTCTATGAGTGCAACAGCAGCAAGCAACCTGGTTATTGAAGGGCTCAACAAAAAATATCAAGTCAACAGCGGCCATGTCGTCGCTCTGCAGGGGATCGATCTGGCCATACGCGAAGGGGAGTTTGTCAGCATCGTCGGCAGCAGCGGCTGCGGCAAGAGCACCCTGCTGCGCATCATCGCCGGCCTGGAGAACGGATATTCCGGCCAAGTCAGGATCGGCGGCAGGGCGATCGCCGGTCCCGGCCTCGATCGGGGGATGGTCTTCCAGGAACACCGCCTGATCCCCTGGTTGACGGTGGAACAGAATGTGGCCTTCGGACTGAACAGCCTGGACAACGGCCAGCGGGACGTGATCGTCCGCGAACACCTGGAACTGGTCGGGTTGGCCGGGTTTGCCAGGGCGCTTCCCCATCAGCTGTCCGGCGGCATGTCCCAGAGGGTCTCCATTGCACGGGCGCTGGTCAATAATCCACAGTTGTTGCTTCTTGACGAGCCGTTCGGGGCGCTGGACGCCCTGACCAAGATCCAGATGCAACAGGAGATTCTGCGCATCTGGGAAGCGGAACGCACCACCATGGTGCTGGTCACGCACGATATCGATGAAGCCATCTTTCTGGGGGGCCGGGTGGTGATCATGTCCAGTCGTCCCGGCACCGTCAAAAAGATTGTCCAGGTGCATCTCCCGCGGCCACGGGACCGCAGCAGCTACGATTTTGTCCAGATCCGCAGGGAGATCTATGCGGAGTTCTTTGCCGAGGCGGAAAAAACCTTCGCCTATGCGATTTAAAGAAGGGAGGCTATTCAATTATGAAAATTCTACTGATAAATCCGGCTTTCTACGACGGCAATGCTTTCAAGAACCGCTTCGATGACTACATCGACTGGATCAAGGGGGGCAACCTCTACGTGGCCCCTTTCGAACCTCCGCTCGGCCTGGCCTATCTGAGCGCCTTCCTCAAGGCGCGCGGTTTCCAGGTCAATCTGCTCGACATGCAGGGACTGCTGATGGACAGCGAGGAGCTGGTCAGGAGTATTGCGGATTACAGCCCTGATCTGATCGGCATCACCGCCATGACCCCCACCGTTCCCGAAGCATTGCGGGTTGCCGAACTGGCCCGCAAAACGGCACCGGGTGCCGGGATCGTCCTGGGTGGCGTTCACCCGACTCTCGATCCGGCCAGCGTGCTCACCAGCCGGAATGTGGACTTTGTCATTCGCGGGGAAGGGGAGTTCGCCTTTGCCGAGCTGGCAGCCGCGCTTTCGTCCGGATTGCCCGTCAATTCCATCGAGGGCGTGAGCTACAAGGAAGGCGGCGGCAGATTGGTTATCAACGGCAAGGCGCCACTGATCAAGGATCTGAACAGCCTCTCCATGGCCGATTACGAAGCCTTTCCCATCGAGCGCTACATCGAGCACAACCGCCATCTGCGCAGCATCCGCGGCATCTCCATGATCATATCCCGCGGCTGCCCCTTCCAGTGCACCTTCTGCGCCGTACACGAAACCATGGGGCGCACATGGCGCATCAAAACCGCCGCCCAGGTAGTATCGGAAATGGTGATCCTCAAGGAGCGTCACGGCATCGAAGGGGTCTGGTTCAAGGACAGCATCTTCAATCTGGACAAGGAATGGGTCAGGGAGTTCTGCCGACTGCTGATCGCGGCTGGCACCGGCATCCAGTGGCAGGCCCTGACCAGGGTCGACCTGATCAACGAAGAGCAGATCATTTTGATGAAACAGGCCGGTCTGACTCAGCTCGACCTGGGGATCGAGACCGGCTCCCCCGGAAGCCTGATCCGTCTGAAAAAGGGAATTACCGTCGAACGGATCAAGGAACAGGTGGCAATCGCCAAGCGCCACGTCAAGGTGTTCGGTTTTTTCATGATCGGCATCCCGGGCGAGGAAGAGCTGGATGTTCAGCAGACCTTTGAGCTGGCCAAGGCCCTGAACCTGGATCGCTGGACCTGGAGCATCTACAGCCCGCTGCCCGGCTCGGCTCTGTACGAGGATTTGATCGCCGAAGGGAAGATCGAGCCGTATCGACTCGACTTCAATCAGGTTCATTTTACCGAGGCCTATCAGGGGGTCTGCGGCATACCGCCGTTGCGGCTCAAGGAACTGTACAAGGAGATCAACGACTATTTTTACCGTCTGCACGCCCAGACGGAATCCGGCGATGAGATCATTGACGATGGAATTTATGCCGACCTGTAATATCTCACCGCCGGCCTGATTTATCATCCATATATCTACTAAATCAGTAGATATGGTATAAATAGTCTTGACATGTAGAATTCGGTTTGCTAGTTTACAAAAACTGCTGACAAAGGTACCGCAGGCCAACTATGGAACGGGGTGCTTCCATCCCAAAACGTCAGCTGATTTCTTTTGCAAGGAGCTTGAACATGGGCACACAACCGATTCGTATCTTTTTGATGATTCTGAGCCTGCTGAGCCTGCTGACAATCAACGGTTATGCGGAACAGGGCAGCTACAAGGGCTATCCGCGCGGCAACGCACTGATCAACGTTCAGGAATTGAAGCGACTGATCGATGCCAATGATCCCAGGCTGGTGATCCTGGCAGCCGAAAACAGCATCGAGTACCGGCTGGGACATATCCCCGGCTCACACCAGGTGGACCGCCCTGCCATCGAGGCGCCCCCCGAAACCCAGAACGGTGTCACCGGCAACATCGTCGATGCCGCAAGCTTTACCAAACTGACCCGTAGTCTCGGCATCAACAGGGATTCGATAGTGGTTGTGTACGACACCAAGTATGACGCTACACGTCTCTGGTGGGCTTTCGCCTACTACGGCAAATCGGATGTACGAGTGCTGGACGGTGGAATCAAGGCATGGAAGGACGCCGGTTATCAGGTTGATCTGCTGGCACCTGATGCACCTGTCCGCAGCGGCAATTTCATCGCCAAGGTTTCGCTGTCTTCGCTCAGGGTGGATACGTCTGAGATCATAGCCGCTCAGGGCAGTGGCAAGGCGCAGATCTGGGACAATCGCGACCTCAAGGAGTTTACCGGCGAAGAATTGAAAAAAGGTGCCTATCGTGCCGGACGCATTCCTGGAAGTGGTCACAGTAACTGGGTGCTCTTCAAAAAGAAGGAGAATCCCGCGGAATGGTTATCGGCTGCTGAACTCCAGACCGTACTGCACAAACTCGGCTACGACCGTAGAAGTGATCAGTATTTCTACTGCCAGTCCGGCGTTCGCTCAACCCAGGCCCTGTTTGCACTCTATCTGGCAGGCTGGCCGCTTGACAAGCTGCATAACTACGATAGTTCCTGGATAGGCTGGTCCAAGGACAAGAATCTGCCGATCGTTAGCGGGCTACCGGCTCCCCCGGTATTGGCGCAGGTTGGCCGATAGACCGTTATTGCTTTCTTGAATCAGGAATAAAATCGTGCGGCGAGTTTTAAGGCGGCGACTCCAACGAAAACAGCACATTGATTAGTAGCTGGAATTAACTGATACAGACCGACCAGAAAAAGTGGAGGTCAAGGCAGGGCACTTATGCCCTTACCTTGACCTCTTTTTGTTTATTGCATCAGGGGATTGAACCATGGACGTGAAAAACGCAATTGCCAGCAGCGATGGTCTGACCGTCAACGAGCATTTCGCCCGGACTCATAATTTTCACATCTTCCGTCTGCAGTATGCCGGGCACGAATTCGTCGAGCTGCGGAAGATCAACCCGGCCTGTTCAGGCCATGCCCATGACGATGATGCTTTAGCAAAGCTTTCGCAGACCTTAGGAGAGGGAATATGGAGGAAACTACACATGAAAGGGGATATACGATGAAACGATTGATGATTGGATTCCTGGCGCTGGTCTTCGCCTTCGTGCTGCTGGCGGCCGAACTGATCGGCACCTGTTGCGCTGGAGAAACTGATCCGGACACCTGATGAAACGAACAACCCAAGCTTGCAGCGGATGTGAAAAACATATTGAAAATAATCCGGTTTTGTGACGGAGGAGACGGGAGCCACAATTCTCCCGTCTCCTGCAGCATTCTCACGGCTAACTGCGGCTGCAAGCCGAAATACCGTACTTCTCGGCAGCAGCATCGATCTTGTCCTTCAGTCCCTTAAGCTCAGCTTCTATAGCGTTGACTTTGTGGATATCGATACTGTCATAGGTGTTCAGTTCCCGCAGTTGAAGATCCTTGGCCTTCATTGCACTGTTCAGCGCAGCAGTTTCCTGTTTGTACTGCTGAACGGCCTGTTGCTCGGTACATTTGCCGCATGGTTCCGCGGCTGAAGCCGATAACGCGCCAACGGTAAGTATCCCCAATGCCAATGCAATTCCGACGATCATATTCTTTTTCATCTCTGTTCTCCTTTTGATCTGAATTTTCCGGCAGATGCCAGTTTGTAATCATAGCTATTTCAACTGGCGTGCCACATCAGCTCCGGCGGCGCAACATGCCGATTGTACAGGTAAAACCGTGTTGGCCATTAGGGTGGGATGGTTCATCCGATAATGAATATGCTACAGCGGGCCTCCTGAATTGGAGAATTTTCCTCACCTGGTGCGCGTGGCGCACCCTAACAACCATAGAGATGTCATTACATTGGATCGCAGTTACGGCTTCCGGGGCGGCTTGAGGTTGGTCGAGGATCTTGTCGGCACTATTGTGGTAGGAAGTTAGCGGGGAATATATTACATCAAAATGCTATGTATATAAAAAATAATATTGACATAAGTTGTGTGGTTTTGTATTTGTTAAAAACACTACAAATTAGTAGACTATTTATCGAGAGTGGCGGAGGGAAAGGCCAGTGAAGCCGCAGCAACCGCCTCTTTTGAGTGTGCTGATTAGATGAGGTCAGGTCGCGAGTATATCTTCTCATGACGTTTACCCATCTCTTGCCGGATGGATTTTACTTTTTGAGGAGATGACGATGCAGAACCAGTTGCGTTTCGATTCGATGCTGATTCACGGCGGCCTGGAACCCGGTCCGGCCGGCGCGACATCGGCGCCGATTGTTCAATCCAGTTCGTTTGCCTATGAAAGCGCGGAAGGGTTGGAGGATGTTTTTCGCGGACGGGCGGTGGGGCAGGTTTACACCCGTCTCGGTAATCCAACCACCGAGGCACTTGAAAAGAGGTTGGCCCTGCTGGAGGGGGGAGGTACGGCGATTGCCACAGCTTCCGGCATGGCGGCCATCACCACCGCAGTGCTGACAATCCTGCGCTCCGGTGATGAAATCCTGTCTTCGTCGTCCCTGTTCGGCGGCACCTTTTCCCTGTTCCGGGATACTCTTTCCAACTATGGAATTACGGCTCGCTTCGTCGATCCGATTGATCTCGATGCATTCAGGTCGGCCATCAACGAACGTACCCGTCTGCTGTTTGTCGAAACGATCGGCAATCCCAAGCTGGATGTGCCGGATGTTCCCGCACTGGCCCGGATCGCTCATGGAGCGGGGATACCGATCATGGTCGATACGACGGTTACGACCCCCTATCTCGCCAATGCAGCTCAACTCTCTGCCGATATTCTGGCTTACTCCACCAGTAAATACATCAACGGCACCGGCACCACCATCGGTGGCGTCATTATCGACCGGGGCGTATTCGACTGGAACAGTCCCAAGTTTCCTCATTTTGAACCGTTCCACAAAAAATACCGGGGCTTTGCCTTTACTGCCCGCGTCCGCAAGCTGGTGCACAAGGATCTGGGCGCCTGCCCGGCCCCGTTCAATTCGTTTCTGCTGACCGAGGGCATCCAGACTCTGGCTCTGCGTATGGAACGGCACTGCTCCAGTGCCCTGACACTGGCCCGTTTTCTGAAGCAGCATCCCAAAGTGGCCTGGGTCAGCTACCCCGGTCTGGAAGATTCACCCCACCACACCGTTGCCACCAGGCTCTATGGCGGCCGTTACGGCGGTCTGCTGACTTTCGGCACCGGGGACAAAGCATCTGCCTTCAAGGTCATCAACGGACTCAGATTGGCAAAGAATCTGGCCAACATCGGTGACGCCAAGACCCTGGTGATTCATCCGGCCAGCACAATCTGCGCCGACTATAAAGCGGATGAAAAAGCTTTGATGGGGGTTACGGAAGATCAGATCCGGGTTTCAGTCGGCATCGAAGACAGCCTTGATATTGTCGAAGATTTCAAACAGGCGCTGGATGCGGCCTAATTCCAATTCCATATCAAAGCCCTCTCTTCGTTGGCTCGTCTTCGGCCGCTCAACGTACGTATCTGTACGCCTCGCTGCCTCAATCCTCGCCGCCTTGAGATCATCTTTGATCTGTAGCCGGAATGAAATGGAGAAAATATTATGCTGACGATCACTGTAAACGGCTCTGAAAGGAAATTGAACATCGGGTGCCGGACGTTTATCACTCTTGAGGTACTGCTGGATATTCTCGAAGCCAACAGCCAGGAAGTGACCCTCAACGGAGATACGATCCGCAATCATCAGTTTGGGAATATTGAAGTAAAGGGTGGCGACGCTCTCAGGCTGTAATAAATACAGTTGATTTTGATTATAGAAGGAGTTGCTGAGTGAAGATAACCGTCAATGGAAAAGAAACCGCAATCGCTGAAAATCCGGACCGCACCATCGATTCTCTGCTGGAGGAGCTGGATGTTTCACAGCGCCTGTATGTCACCGTGGAATTGAACGGCGAAATTCTTGACCGTTCCGCCTTTGAGAGCACACCCGTCGCTGAAGGCGATGCTGTTGAATTCCTCTATTTCATGGGGGGAGGGTGCTGACATGCTGACAGAATCCCAGATCGAGCGCTATTCGCGGCATATCATACTGAAAGAGGTCGGTGGCAAAGGGCAGCAGAAGCTGTTTGACGGCCGTGTGCTGATCATCGGGGCCGGCGGTCTTGGCGCACCGATCGCTCTCTATCTGGCGGCTGCCGGAGTGGGTACCATCGGCATCGCCGATGCCGACGACGTCGACCTTTCCAATCTTCAGCGCCAGGTGATCCACTTCACCCCCGATATCGGCAAACCCAAGGTGGAATCAGCCCGGGAGAAGATGGAAGCCATCAATCCCGATGTCAAGGTCGTGACCTATAAGGAATGGATCTCCGCCGCCAATATCAATAGCATCATCGCCGATTACGACTTCGTCATTGACGGCACCGACAACTTCGCGGCCAAGTTTCTGATCAACGATGCCTGTGTCCTGGCTGGTAAACCCTATTCCCACGGCGGCATTCTCCAGTTCGTCGGCCAGACCATTACCGTTCTCCCCGGCCAGTCGACCTGTTTTCGCTGTATTTTCCCGCAGCCGCCCCCCAAGGATGCCATTCCCACCTGTTCCCAGGCCGGTGTGATCGGGGTTCTGCCAGGTGTGATCGGCACCATCCAGGCCACCGAGGCTGTCAAGTTCCTGCTCGGAAAAGGCAAACTGCTGGCAGGGCGGATCTTGATGTATGACGCTCTTGGCATGACATTCCGAGATGTTGAAGTCAATCGCAACTCCAGCTGCCCGGTCTGCGGCGAGAATCCGACCATCACTGAAGCGAAGGACGAGTTGGATGCAATGACCGTCTGCGATCTGAAGGGGCATTGAAATGCAGCAGATTCCCCAGGCTATCCATGAAGAACTGATTGTCCGCGCCAGGGAAGGTTTTCCGCTGGAGGTGTGCGGAATACTGGGCGGAACCGGTGAAACGGTCTCGGCGATTTACCCCATGACCAATACCGATGCCAGCAACGAGCATTTCATGATGGACCCCAGGGAGCAATTTGCCGTCATCAAGGATCTTCGGGCAAAGGGGTTGGCCATGCTGGCAATCTACCACTCCCACCCCGAAAGCCCGGCCCGGCCTTCGGAAGAGGATATCCGGCTGGCATTGACCCCGGATGTTTCCTACGTGATCATCTCGCTTGCCGATGCCGCTGCCCCGGATATCAAATCCTTCAAAATCAGCTCCGGAAACGTACAGAGCGAAACCATGGAAGTAATTGTATAGTTGTTCTATAGATATTAATAATAATGCTTGACAGCCGCTTTCGGTTTTGGCATTATCCAATCCACACTTATTTGGAGTTATAACGATGTCCGATGTGAAACAGCCCAAGATTGACCTGAGCAACCTGAAAGCCGGCGGCTTCATAAAAGAACGCGGCAAGGATTTATTTACGGTTCGCTTGAGAATCCCGGGCGGCAGGCTGTCAATTCCACGGTTGAAGAGGATTGCCGAGGTTGCCGAAAAATTCGGCGGAGAATTCGTACATCTTTCGGTGCGGCAGTCGCTTGAGCTGATCAACATAAACTTCAAGGATTTCGATGCCGTAGTTGAGGGGTTGGGCGAAGCAACCCAGAAGGTTGCGTCCTGCGGAGCCAGGGTTCGCGTGCCGGTGGCCTGCGGCGGCTGCGAATATAATCCCAATGGTTTGGTGGATACCCAGAAGTCAGCCTTGGAGGTCGACGAAAAACTGTTCGGAACTTCCACCGGTCACCATAAATTCAAGGTGGCATTTGCCGGCTGCCCCTTCGACTGCCCCAAATCGGCCACCAATGATATCGGCTTTCAGGGGGCGATTTATCCGAAGCTTGACAAGGAGGCCTGCATCAGTTGCGGTCTGTGCGACAAGAGCTGCGTACCTGGGGCGATCAGCATGGGAGATGACAATAAGCCGGTATTCAGCGATGCCCCCTGCATCTGGTGCGGCGACTGCCTCAAAGTTTGCCCGACAGGCGCCTGGGGTGAAGCCAAGCGTGGCTACACCGTTCGCATCGGCGGCAAGTGGGGGCGCAACCCGCTGGTCGGCACACTGTTCGCCACATTCCTTCCGGAAGAGAAGGCGGTCGAATTCATTGCCGCAGTGCTGGAATGGTATAAACAGAAGGCGGAAGGTCTTGGCCGCATCAGGTTGGGCGACACGATCATCAAAGAAGGGCCGCAGGCGCTTCTGGACCATCTTCACACTTTATTCCCCGAATACGCGGTATCCGAGACCATCGCTCCGCAGGTCATTGCAACCCAGATCGGTATATCCAATTAAAGGAGGATTCTCATGCAGCCCATAGATCTGCGTGGAGTAAGTTGTCCCACAAATTTTGTCAAGGCCAAGCTGGCCCTTGAAGATCTCGAGAATGGCACTATTGTCCAGATTTTGCTGGATGACGGCGAACCGGTCAAAAATGTTCCCCGAAGCCTCAAGGCCGACGGCCACAAACTGATCGGCCTGAAGCAGACCGATGAAGGCCATTATATTCTGGAGCTGGAAAAGGTCGAAGATTAGCGCAGCTTTTTTTTGAAAGTAATATCTATAATAACTATAGAATTAGAATAAGGAGAAAAAGATGAAAATAAATAAAATCGCCACAACCCTTGCAACGATCGCACTGGCTCTGTCCACCGGAGCGGCTGCCTTTGCCGCCAACGTCACCCTGCTGAACGTTTCCTACGACCCGACCCGCGAGCTGTACCAGGATATCAACCAATCCTTCGCCACCTTCTGGAAAGGCAAGACCGGCGATACTGTCACGGTCAAACAGTCCCACGGCGGCTCCGGCAAGCAGGCCCGTTCGGTCATCGATGGTCTGGAGGCTGATGTGGTAACCCTGGCGCTGGCCTACGACATCGACGCCATCGCCGAAAAAGGGCTGATCAAGTCCGGCTGGCAGAAAGAACTGCCCCACAACAGTTCCCCCTATACCTCCACCATCGTCTTCCTGGTGCGCAAGGGCAACCCCAAGAAGATCAAGAACTGGGACGACCTGGTAAAACCGGGCGTGTCGGTGATCACCCCCAACCCCAAGACCTCCGGCGGCGCCCGCTGGAACTACCTGGCCGCCTGGGCCTTTGCCCTGCACCAGCCGGGCGGCAGCGACGCCAAGGCCAAAGAGTTTGTTGCCAAACTGTTCAAGAACGTGCCGGTACTTGATTCAGGCGCGCGCGGCTCCACCAACACCTTCGTACAGCGCGGCCTGGGCGATGTACTGCTGGCCTGGGAGAATGAGGCCTTCCTGGCCATCAACGAACTGGGTCCGGACAAGTTCGAAGTCGTGACGCCTTCTGAAAGCATACTGGCCGAACCGCCGGTAACCGTAATCGACAAGGTCGCCGACAAGCGCGGAACCCGCAAGGTGTCCGAAGAGTACCTGAAATATCTCTACACCGACGAAGGGCAAAAAATCGCCGCCAAGCACTACTATCGTCCGATCAACACAAAGATTCCGACCAAGCTGGCCAAGGTGAAGCTGTACACGATCGACAAGGCCTTTGGTGGCTGGCAGAAAGCCCAGAAAACGCACTTTGCCGATGGCGGAACATTCGACCAGATCTACTCATCCTCGAAATAGCGTCAAAGATAAAGCTGATATTGCCAACCTGAAACGGGAAAGCCAGACATGAAACCATTCAAGCGCCATAACAACGTACTGCCCGGCTTTGGGCCGACCTTGGGATTCACGATTTTCTATCTGAGCGTGATCGTGCTGATCCCTTTGTCGGCGCTGGTTTTCAGAACCGCCGGGCTGAGCTGGGGCGATTTCATCAGCGCCGTCAGCGCGCCGCGGGTGCTGGCCTCCTATAAAGTAACCTTTGGTGCGGCCATTATCGCGGCGCTGATCAACTCGGTCTTCGGAGTGCTGGTGGCCTGGGTGCTGGTCCGCTACCGCTTTCCCGGCCGGCGGATTGTGGATGCGCTGGTGGATCTCCCCTTTGCCCTGCCGACCGCCGTGGCCGGTATCACCCTGGCCACGATCTATTCCCCCAACGGCTGGATCGGCCGCTACCTGGAGCCGCATGGCATCAAGGTGGCCTTTACGCCGATAGGCATCGTGCTGGCCATGACCTTTATCGGGCTGCCCTTTGTGGTGCGCACGGTTCAGCCGGTGGTGGAGGAGATCGACAGCGAACTGGAAGAGGCCGCCGTCTGTCTGGGGGCCAACCGTTGGCAGACCTTGCAACGGGTGATCTTCCCGATGCTGTTTCCGTCGATCCTGACCGGTTTCGCCCTGTCATTCGCCCGGGCCGTGGGCGAATACGGCTCGATCATCTTTATTGCCGGCAACATGCCGATGGTGTCGGAGATCACGCCACTGCTGATCATTACCAAGCTGGAGCAGTTTGATTATCAAGGGGCCACGGCCATCGCCTGTGTCATGCTGCTGACTTCATTTTCAATGCTGCTGGTCATCAACCTGCTGCAAAAATGGAGCAGAAGGTATGCGGAATAAATAAAAGTCAAGCTTCTGAGGTTACCATGTCCGCACCGATCAAAACTTACAAATCAAATAGCACGAGCGACCGGGCCCAGACCGAACCGGTCGTCGTGCGCTGGCTGCTGATCGCGGCGGCACTGGTCTTTCTGGCGCTGTTCCTGCTGCTGCCGCTGGCGGCTGTCTTCAGCCAGGCCTTCGACAAGGGGCTCACCGTCTATCTGGAAGCCCTGCGTGAACCGGATACCCTCTCATCCATCAGGCTGACCCTGATAACCGCCGCCGTGACCGTGCCGCTCAACCTGTTTTTCGGCGTAACCGCGGCCTGGGCCATTGCCAAGTTCAGCTTTCCGGGCAAGAACCTGCTGATCACGCTGATCGATCTCCCTTTTTCGGTCTCGCCGGTCATCTCCGGCCTGATCTATGTCCTGATCTTCGGACTGCAGGGATGGCTGGGACCCTGGCTGAATGCGCACGACATCAAGATTATCTTCGCGGTGCCGGGCATCATCCTGGCCACCATATTCGTCACCTTTCCCTTCGTGGCCCGCGAGCTGATCCCGCTGATGGAGGCCCAGGGCAAGGAAGAGGAAGAGGCCGCCCTGGTGCTGGGCGCAAGCGGCCTGCAGACCTTCTTCCGGGTAACGCTGCCCAACGTCAAGTGGGGCATAATCTACGGCGTGATCCTTTGCAACGCCCGCGCCATGGGCGAATTCGGCGCCGTATCGGTAGTGTCCGGACATATCCGGGGCATGACCAACACCGTGCCGTTGCACGTGGAGATACTCTACAACGAGTACAACTATACGGCCGCCTTTGCGGTGGCCTCGTTACTGGCCTTCCTGGCCCTGATCACGCTGGCGATCAAGACCATCGCCGAGTGGAAAGTCAGGCAGCAATTAGACAACAACTAATCGACAGGTGACCAGATGAGTATCGAGATCGAATACATAAGCAAGCAATTCGGAAACTTCACCGCATTAAAGGACGTCAGCCTTGACATCCCTTCCGGGGAACTGGTGGCGTTGCTGGGCCCTTCCGGGTCAGGCAAGACCACCCTGTTGCGGATCATCGCCGGGCTGGAATCGGCCGATGCCGGTCGCATCCTGTTCAACGGGCAGAACACCACCGACTCCCATGTGCGTGAACGGCAGGTCGGATTTGTCTTCCAGCATTACGCCCTGTTCCGGCACTTGACCGTCTTCGAAAACATCGCCTTCGGCCTGCGGGTTCGTCCCCGTGCCACGCGACCTTCCAAAGCCGGGATCAACGACAAGGTCATGGAGTTGCTGCGCCTGGTGCAGCTGGAAGGTCTGGCCAAGCGCTATCCTGCTCAACTCTCCGGAGGCCAGCGCCAGCGCATCGCGCTGGCCCGGGCACTGGCGGTGGAGCCGCAGGTGCTGCTGCTGGACGAACCCTTCGGCGCGCTTGATGCCCAGGTGCGGGCTGAGCTTCGCCGCTGGCTGCGCAAGCTGCACGACGAGATCCATGTCACCAGCGTATTTGTGACCCACGATCAGGAAGAAGCGCTGGAGGTGGCCGATCGCATCGTTGTCATGAACAAGGGGCGGATCGAGCAGGCCGGCACCCCCGACCAGGTATACGAGCATCCGGCCAACCCGTTCGTGCTCAACTTCCTGGGCAACGTCAACCTGTTCCATGGCCGGGTGCAGCAGCCCGGTGGCGGACAACACGAGACAAATGAAAATGCCGTGTCATACGTCCGTTCCCACGATATTGAAATTGATCGCAGCCCGCAGGATTCAACGGCGCTGAAGGCCAATGTCAGGCACATCCAGAAACTGGGACCGGCTGTCCGGGTGACTCTGGCTATTGAAGGCAATAAAGATTTTGTCGAGGCGGAGTTGACCAGGGACAACTTCCAGAACCTGGGACTGCAGCAGGGAGAATCAGTCTTTGTGCGACCGCGTCAGGTCAGGGTATTTGTGGATGATTATCAGATTTAGGATTTTTGCAGGTATGGCAATATTCCGGATGCAGCACCCGGCATCAAACCGGCCGGCGGCCGGTTGACAAATAATACGCGGAAATCAGGACAGTCCAAAGCGCTCAATACGCTCCCAAAGGGACTTTCTCGAAATTCCCATCGCTTTCGCGGCAAAGGTGCGGTTTCCGTCAAAAAGCTGCAGCGTCTTGCAAATCAGCTCGCTCTGGACCTCCTGAAGCGTGACGCCAGCCGGTGGCAGTTCCCTTAACAGATCGCCCGACGGCTCGCGGGATGGGGAAGAGTGTTCGACCATGTGGGTCGGCAGCTCGCTCAGGGCGATTTTTCGGGTCTGTCCCAGAATTATCAGCCTGTCGATCGTGTTTTTCAGCTCCCGTACGTTACCGGGCCACGAGTAGGACTTCAGTGCCTCGGCTACTTCGCTGCTCATCTCCCTGACGGGCCGCCCGTGCTCGGCAGCCGATGTTTCGATGAAATGCGCCGTCAGCAGGGGAATGTCTTCCCTGCGTTCCCGCAGCGGCGGGATGTTCAGCTGGATAACCTGCAAACGGTAGTAAAGGTCGGGCAGAAAGCGTTGTGCCTTGACTTCGCCTTCCATCTCGCGGTTGCTGGCGGCAATGATGCGGGTGTCGACGGTACGGGAGACGTTGGAGCCGACCGGTTCGAAGGTCCGTTCCTGCAGGAACCGCAACAGCTTGGCCTGTAGGCCCATGCTCATATGGCCGATCTCGTCGAGGAAAAGCGTGCCGCGGTCGGCAGCTTCCAGCCGGCCATTGCGGCTTGTAAGAGCACCGGTATAGGCGCCCTTGACATGACCGAACAGCTCCGCTTCCAGCAGGGATTCGGAAAGCGCCGCGCAGTTGATGGATACGAGAGCGGCCTGACTACGCTGGCTGCTGAAATGAATGGCCTTTGCAATCAGCTCCTTTCCGGTACCGGTTTCTCCGCTGATCAGCACGGTCGCATCGGTGGGTGCCACAGCCTTGACCATATCGAATACATTGCGAATCGCAAGGCTATGACCCACAATGTTGTGAAAGCTGTATCTTCCGGCCACCTCCGCCCGCAGGGAAGTCAACTCCACCTTCTGCTGCCGCTCCTGGATCGCCTTGGCCAGTATCAGAGTCAGTTCATCGGTATTCAGAGGCTTGACCAGGTAGGTGTAGACCCCTTCCTTCATCGCTTCCACACTTGACTCGATGGTGCCGTGGGCGGTCATGATGATGAACTGGACCATCGGATCCAGCGCCACCAGCTGGCGATAGAGTTCCAACCCGTCCATGCCCGGCATTTTCAGATCCGCAAGGACCGCGTCGAAGGATGGGCCCGATTCAAACAGACGCACGGCCTCCTGCGCACGGGAGGCTGTTACGACATCATACCCCTCGGCCCCCAGCACCTGGCGTAACGCCCGCAGGGTACCGGCACTGTCATCCACAACCAGCACTCTTTTAACGGTCATTCTGTTCCTCCTTGTCCTCGTCCTGATTATATGGAAGCAGCACTGTCATGGTGGTCCCCACTCCAGCCGCGGACTCTATGCGTATATGGCCGCCATGACTTTCCACTATGCTCTGAGTTAACGCAAGGCCCATTCCGGTACCCTGTTCTTTTGTGGTAAAAAACGGATCGAAGACACGTTCCTGGTTCTCCCTGCTGATGCCTTCCCCGGTGTCGCTTACCCGGATGGCAACCATCTGCTCGCTGTTTTCCGATGGCTGAATCGAGGTTGCGATATGGAGAACGCCTCCTTCAGGCATGGCATCCAGAGCATTCACGACCAGATTGACAAGGGCCCGCTCGATCTGGAAGGCATCCATGGGGATGTCCGGCATGGGAGCGTAAAGATCCATTTCAATCTGCACCTTGTTCTCCCGTGCGTGGGCGGCATGGCTTGTCAGCACATCGTCCACCATTTCGTTTATATTCATGGGTGTCAGTTTCGGCGATGGTTTTTGCGCATAGCGCAGGAAATCCCCGGCAAAGGTGTTCAACCGGGAAATTTCCTCCGTGATCAGCTCAATGGATTCAAGGGTCTCGGGATCATCGCACTTCTTGCGGCGCAGATACTGCGAAGCGATGTTGATGGCGTTCAGCGGGGTGCGGATCTCATGGGCAACACCGGCAGCCACCCTGCCGAGAGAAACGAATTTCTCGGACTTGACCAGTTCGGCCTGAATGTTTTGGAGGTTCTGCGCCATCTGGTTAAAGGAGCGGGTAAGCGCCCCCAGTTCGTCATTGGATTCGGGTGTCACCACCGCCGGCAATTGCCCTTCGGAAATGGCGGTCGCCGCCAGGGCGAGCTGCTTGATGGGATGCACGAATCGCCAGGAGAAAACGATTCCCGCTCCGAGGGCCAGTGAGGCGGAAATGAGGACGATGATCAATACACGGTCCTTGATGGCCGTCATCCTGGCCTTGAACTCTCCGACCGGCAAGGTGACGGCTACCACCCAGCCGTTGTCCTCAACAGTGGTGAATGCCGCAACCTTCGGCCCCTGATAGCTGTAGAATGCAGTGCCCTCGTGTCTGCGCAGCATGTCCCTTGCGAGATCTTCCAGGGAACGGACGGAAAGCTGATCAGGATCCTTGCCGACCAGGCCGGGATCCGGGTGAATCAGTAACCGGCCGGTCTGGTCCAGCACGAACGGGTAACCGTCACGTCCAATCCGCCGGGACAGGGTCTTCCGTGCCAGTTCGTCGATGTCCAGTTCCAGCAGTACCGTTCCAGCCGGCCGGGTCCATACGTCGAACAGCTGATAACTGAGGCGCACGATACGCGGACCGGACGACCCAAGCGGCATGACCCTGGAGATTGTGAGATCCTGTTTGGCTGGGGCATGCCTGCTTTCCATCAGCGGCGCGTTGATGGCCATATCGCCACGGGTGACAGTCGCGACTTCCTGGCCGTCATGGTCCAGATACGCTATCCTTGAGTAGAGGCCGGATTTACGCGAAAGATCCCGGAAAAATTGTTCAATCGCCCTTCTCGACAGCTCCGCTTCGGATTCCAGGCCGTAAAATTTATTGTAATGATAATCCTTCAGTGCAGGGAGGGCGGAAAGCATGCTGATATCCGACCTGGCGGTCTTGAAGTCCTGATTGGTCTTTTCAGCTATTTCCCGTGCGAGATTGGTCTGCCCCTGGCTGAGAAGTTCAGTTACGATCTTTTCGGTTGCGTTATAAGCCATCAGGCCCGTGATAAGCACCGGCAGCACGACCATGGGCAGAATCATGGATATGAGCTTGCCTGTAATTCCCAATCTCATGGCCGCCTCGTTTTATTTCTTTTTTTGAGCCGGTTACTTTCATCCCACAGGGAACCTGGGTGTTCCTTCCAGTAAGCCTCTGCCAATGTCCGGCTGGTCAACATTCCGGTCGGATGATTGTCGATGTGCAAATCCCAATGAAGCCCGTAAATCTGAACTCTTTGAGCTACATAAATCCCGTAGGCCTCGCTCAAAGCCCGGGCCTGCAGCTTGTTCAGGTTTTCCTGGCGAACTTTCGGACTCTCTCCCTTTACGTAGTCGAGATACAATTGATCGAATACCGGATCATGCATGATTGAATAGGGGGATTGGGAGTAAAAAAGCGCCATCGGAATGAAAAAAGCGTTCAGGGTCGGATTTGCCGTTACCCAGGCGGTCATGTCCCAATCGCGCCTGGGTTTGCCTGCCGCGGTCTTCGTCACCATGATCAGTTGCAGGAACTTCTCCCAAGGCGCGATAGTCAGATCCATCTCCACCCCGACCATCCTGAGCTGCGATTGTATGGCGCGAACCGTCTCCTCGGTATCTTCGGACGCGAGTACCCGCACCTTGAAGCCTCTCGGGTAGCCGGCCTCGGCCAGCAGGCGGCGAGCCTGGTCAAGGTCGAACGGATAAGGGCGAAGCGCCGTGTTGTAACCGCTTTCCATCTTGTTGGACGGAGTGGGCAGGCTTGCGGAACTGCCTTTGTCCACGTAATCGATCAAATGCTCCCTGTTGACCGCGTAACTGACCGCCTTACGCACACGACGGTCGGAGAACGGGCTGTCGTAATTCTTCAGGGAAACCCAAAGGGCGACGGCTCCCTGCTGCTTGGTAACGCGGGTGTTGGGGCCGGACATGACCGCCAGGGAGTCGGTTCCCCTGAGCTTTGTCACCAGATCGGCTCGTCCCTGCATCAGTGCATCGAGCTGCTGCTCTCGCGGAACGAACAGGAAGGTTACGTCCTTGATGCGGGGGAGGCCCTGCTGCCAATAATCCTTGTTTGCTGTCAACCTGATCGAACGGCCACGCGTTCGGTCGAGATAACGGTAGGGTCCGGTGCCGTTTGGTTGGCGCTCCAAACCGTCATCTCCGACTTCTGTCAGGTATATGGGAGGAACAATGCTCAGAAAGGTCGGGAGCGAGGAAAGCAGGCGAGCATCGGGGTGGTTCGTCACCAGGTCCACCGTGTATTTGTCAACGATTTCAACGCGCATGCCTGGGTCAAACAACATTGCATTTGGCGCTTGGGGACGTCTTTGTATCTGGCGCTCCACACTGAACTGGACTGCGCGCGCATCGAAAGTTTCCCCGTTATGGAACCGCACTCCCTTGCGAAGCCAGAACCGGTAACGGGTGGGGGTGAGTTCCTGCCAGCGGACGGCAAGCTTTGGCGCCAGGCGGCCGTTGGAATCAAATTCGATCAGCCCCTCATAGATCTGGCTGATAATGACATCGGAATATTGATCGAAAGAACGGTGGGGATGCAGGGAGACCGGTTCACTGGAGGAGTCTATGATTCGCAGGCTCCCCGAAGCCCCCCATGCAATGGTTGCAAAGAGCGGGATAATCAGCGATGCCAGCAGCAGAACGATCGGAAGCCGGGTCCGATTGATCCGCGGAGCGGGTAGTCGTGACGTGGCGTCCGTATTCGGCAGTTTGAAGCAAGCTGGCATGTTGACTACCTGTGTTTTATCATAGGTTCCGGACAGTCGGGGCTATGATCCGCGAGTTGTACCGGGGCTATGACCTCAATTGCTATCCTGGCGAACCTAGCATAGCGAAATGACGGGTGTCAAGGAAGCCGCGCTCCCCCGACCGGAATCAGCCTGAACCCGGAGATCCGCTGTTTTAGAATCGAACCGGCTCCGCATTGATTGAGCTTTTCTGTTTGCCCGGCTATCGCATCCGCTCATGCCAGGCTGATGCCCGATTTGCCCGGAGAGAGGATGTTGTTGGGGTCCAGCGCCTTTTTAATGGTGCGGTTCAGTCTTCGCATGGAGGGCCCGTAGCTATCGGCTACTTTGTCCATGAAGGCAACGTTTGCCCGATTGACGCCCCAACCGTTTTTGACGAAGGTGCTCAACAGTTCGTCGTAGCACTTGTAAGCCTTTTTCGTCGTATCCGGTTTGGTCCGGTCGAAGAATATTTCAATGTTGTGGCGTGCATCACGCCAGCCGACGATCAGCTCGGCGATATACTCAAAACCATATTTGTGGAGAATCCGGGTGGCAACCTTCACCTGTTGTTCGCATTCGCCGGGCCTGGCCGCCGCCGTGGGCGAGAAACGCATGTAGCCGCCGCGGGCACGCAACTTGTCAAGGCCGGTCTCCTGCTGGCTGACCCCTCCCATCATCAACTGTTTGCGATAGTTAAAGATCGGATCATCCTTGGCTTCCTTTTCGGTGATGATTCGAATCTGACTGCCGAAGGCACCTTTGAAAGCGCCGGAGACATACGACCAGTTCAGAGCCACCTGCTCGGGGGAACCATAGACGGCGCCGTACAGGCTCCAGGCCGCATTGCCCGGCTTTCTGCCGTTTGTGCCGGCCGCCTCCCAGGCGGCACTGGTGATGGCACAGGCATTAGGGATAATATTGGTCTGACGCAGCAGCATCAATGGCTTCATAATATTGCCCAGCATCTCCACCTTTGGAAACTTGATGCAGAACGGCATGTAGCCGCCCGGCGGCGGTGGATGCATCAGCCATGTGCCTAGTTTGGTGACGATTCCGTTGTTGCCCTGGGAGAAGAGGCCGTCGACATATGGCCCGTACCCCCACTTGAAGACCTGCCAGCTGGTGGAGTTGGGAACCCCTCCCATGCCGGTGCGCAGGGAACTGCCGTCGGCCAGCACCACCTCCATACCGCATGAAAATAAAAAGTGTTCACTGTAGGGGGTATAGCCGCTGCCTCGTTCAAGGGTGTTGCCTACGATGCTTACATTGGCCGAAGAGGAGGGGACGTCGAGCCACAGATTGATCTTGTTTTTCTTCAGGTACTGGTCCAGATCGGCGTAGGTTACGCCAGGCTCCAGCAGGCAGTAGCCCAGTTCCTGATCCACCTCCAGAATCTTTTTCATATCCTTCAGGTCCAGCACAATCTGACCCATGGTGGCCGGTGCGGACGAACCGTAACCCTCGTTTTCCCCGTTGCACACCGTCCAGAGCGGAGTCTTGTATTTGTTGGCTATACCGACCACGGACTGGATTTCCTTGGCACTCCTGGGATACATGACCGCCGATGGCCTGTGCAGCTCCTCGCTCCCGGCGAACGCTATCTTCATATATGACTGCAGGGAAGCCGGATCGATGCGGACACGGTCCTCGCCCAGCAGGGTGCGGTATTCCTGTATGGCCCTGCTTAAACTCTCTTCGGTCACACCCTTGGGAAGTGCAATGAAATTACTCATCTTAATGCCTCCTTGACAGTTTTCTCCTGATTTCTAACACATGCCCGACCAACCGGCCCTGCATCCCGTTATTCCATTTCCATATCAAAGCGCCCTCTTCGTTGGTTCGTCTTCGGCTCCTCAACATACTATTTGTATGCCTTCGCCGCCTCAGTCCTCACCGCCTTGAGTGCATCTTTGATCTGAAATTGGAATTACCCCAGGCTGATGCCCGATTTGCCCGGCGCCAGGATGTTGTTCGGATCCAGCGC
>CAYWJJ010000023.1:0-60006 GCA_964458105.1 uncultured Geobacter sp. | reverse complement strand
GGACGGCCCGGTCTTCACAGCCAGGCAGGTCAAGGCCATGCCGATGGAGTTCTGATATGCCAACCGTGGGAAAAAAGTATAAAAAGAGGCTGAATGTCGACCAGGACGCTCAAAAACAGGAAACGCTGACTGTTGTTACCGTGCGGATTTCAGACGAGGAAAAAGAACGGATTGATCATATAATGAGCAACCGGAACATCAAGCGCTACTCCGATGTGATGAAGATGGCCGTGCGCTTGCTGAAGACAGGGCATATACAATGAGTTCGAAAAAGCATATATTCCTTTTACCAAGGATATCCTTTCTCGAATCAGGTGAAATTTATCGTGAGCCATCCAAAATCAAAAAAAAACGTTCTTGAATCGAATGCCAACAGAGCGGCCTTTTCAGGTCATCCTGCCAAGTTGTTCGTGGAGACTACCACCCGCTGCAACCTGAACTGTTTCATGTGTGTCAAGCAGAACCGGGGCAGCGAAGTCAGCGAAGGCGATTTTTCACCCGAACTGTTTTCACGTCTTGAAACTGCGCTTCCACGCCTTGAAGCCCTGATACTCAATGGAATAGGCGAACCGCTCCTAAATCCGCATCTGGAATCGTACATACGGAAGGCCAGGAAACTGATGCCATCAAGCGGTTGGATCGGCTTTCAGTCAAATGGTGTCCTGATGACAGATCTGCGTGCCCTTTCCCTGATTGATGCCGGTCTTGACCGTGTCTGCATCTCCATTGACGCGGTTGCGCCCGAACAATTCAGGCAGCTCCGCGAAGGGGGGGAGGTGGAGGCGATCGACCGGGCCCTGTCCGCCTTGAATGAGGCTAAAAAGCAGTGTGCCCGTCCCGATGTTCAGCTCGGCGTTGAGTTTGTTGCGATGCGAAACAATATCAGGGAGCTTCCGGCAACCCTGGAATGGGCCGCCAGCCGGGGGGCCAGTTTTGCCATCGTCACCCATGTGCTTCCATACGATGAGAAGCATGCTGGTGAAGCGGTCTTCTGCAATGTTACCGATCAGGCGCTGGAGCTTTATAATTCCTGGCGCAACAGGGCCGCCAGCGCCGGTGTCGATATCCGGCGCTATTCCGAAGTCCGCTGGAAGTACGCGCGAACAGCTGAAGAACAGGCCATCGTGGATATGATTGAAGCCATGAAGTCCGATGCGGAACGGCAGGGGATCATGCTGGATATGAAAAAACTGCTGGCTCTGGAGCACGACAGTCTGGACGAGACCGTCGCGATTTTTTCGACAGCCAGGGAGATGGCCGAAAAAAACGGACTGGATCTGCGCTTGCCGGAGGTTGCACTCAGGGAACAGCGGAAATGCAGTTTTGTCGAGGAAGGCAGCGCGTTCATCTCGTGGAGCGGTGACGTGTCTCCCTGCTATTTTCTCTGGCATCGCTACGAATGTTTTGCGAGCGGATGGAACCAAGCAGTTAAACCCAAGGTGTTCGGCAATCTGGCCGGTCAGGATATGCTGGGAATCTGGAACAATCAGGACTTCAGTTCGTTTCGCAGGGATGTTATGGCTTACGATTATCCGACCTGTGCCAGTTGCGGCCTGGCGCCCTGCGACTATATTCAGAATGACGGGTTTGAGCAGGACTGCCATATCAGAAGTGTGCCATGCGGGGCCTGTCTGTGGTGTACCGGGGTGTTTCAGTGCCTGCGGTGAAGTCCCGTTAACCGCCAACCTGCCGCTGTAAAACAACTCATTGCAAGTGCTTGAAAAGAGGGGGTATCCAGGCGATACAACCTCTGTTTTTTTGTTACAGCTCTATTTTGCCCGGCTCCGGACCGCTGTTCGGATAAAATAGCCATTGCCTTGACATGCGGGGCATCGGCAGTGTATATAAGCAAGGCTCTTTTGACGTTTGATACCAAGTCGCAATCAAACGATTACGTCGTTGGCTTCGTCGGTGGCTCCTCAACGTACTTATAGTACGCCTCGGTCGCCACTCTCCTCGCCGCCTAGTACTCATTTTGATTGCACCTTGGTATGACAGCAGCAGAGAACAATGCAACAAGGCCCTGGGGGAGTTCGCTGGAACTGAGATCCGACTGTTGAGAGCTTATCATGCTCACGCGGCGGGAACCCTTTGTACCTGAACCGGGTAATTCCGGCGTAGGAAAGCGGCTTTCGGGATATGAACAAGATCCGGCCGCCTGATGTGTTTAAATCAGTGCGGCCTTTTTATTCCGATTCCAGATCAAAGATGATATCAAGGCGGCGAAGGCCCTCACCCGGCCTTTGGCCACCCTCTCCCGGAGGGAGAGGGGAAACAGTGTACTCTCTCCCTCTGGGAGAGAGATAGAGAGAGGGTTATGTTGAGGAGCCGAAGACGAGCCAACGAAGATAGGGCTTTGATATGGAATTGGAATTACATGGAGATACTCCAGTGAGTGACACTAACCGACCGTTTCGCCTCGTGGTCAACAAACCGGTTCAGACCGTGTCCGTCAGCGGCGTCTATCTGATCACTGATCAGGGCGCCGATCTGGTCGAGAGGGTTTACCAGGCCTTGCGCGGCGGTATTTCAGTCCTGCAGTACCGCGCCAAGAGCAAGGAGCATGCTGCATGTCTGGTCGAAGGTAAAGAACTGAAACGATTGTGTGCGGTTTACGGGGTGTCATTCATTGTTAATGACGATGTTGATCTGGCCGCGGAACTTGATGCGGATGGCGTTCATCTGGGACAGGACGACGGGACTGTGGCGGATGCAAGGGCGGTGCTCGGCGCGGACAAGATCATCGGCAAGTCCACCCACAATCTTGAAGAAGCGCTGCTGGCTGAAAAAGATGGCGCCGATTATATAGGATTTGGCGCCATGTATCCGACCGAAAGCAAGGTCATCAGTCATCTGCCGGGGACCGCCGGCCTGGCGGCAATCCGCAAGCAGATAAAAATACCGGTTGTGGCAATCGGCGGGATAACCGCAGATAACGCCTGCCGTGTTATTGATGCGGGCGCCGATGCCCTGGCCGTAATTTCATCGGTGCTTTCCAGCCCGCGTCCGGATGTTTCCGTGGCTGAGCTGGCGCTGCTTTTCAACCGTATTCGCCCCTTTCCGCGAGGCGCTGTGCTGAGTCTGGCCGGCAGCGACTCCGGCGGCGGAGCTGGCATTCAGGCCGATACAAAGACCATCACTCTGCTGGGAAGCTATGCAGCGACAGTATTGACTGCACTGACCGCCCAGAACACCAGGGGCGTCTCTTCGATCCACGGCCTGCCGCCCTCCTTCGTGCTCGATCAGCTTGACGCAGTCCTGAGCGATATTCCGATTGACGTCATCAAGACCGGCATGCTCCATACTCCTGCCATCATTGCGGCTGTGGCGGAGCGGCTGCGGGAACGCAAGGTCATGATTCCGCTGGTGGTTGATCCGGTCATGGTTGCCAAGGGCGGGGCAGCCCTGCTTGAACGCGAGGCTGTCCAGGTATTCAGCGACCAGTTGCTGCCACTGGCCTACCTTCTGACACCCAATATCCCCGAGGCGGAGCGACTGCTGGCTCGCCCGATCAGGTCCGAGCAGGAGATGGAACAGGCTGCCCGTGACCTGCACGCTCTGGGGGCGGCCAATGTACTGGTGAAAGGCGGCCACCTGACCGGGAGGCAGTCCACCGACATCCTGTTCGACGGCAGTCAATGCCATGCTTTCAGCTCCGAGCGTTTCTTTACCAGCAATACCCACGGCACCGGCTGCAGTTATGCCTCCGCCATTGCCGCATTCCTGGCTCAGGGCGAGCCGTTACTGCAGGCGGTCGAAAAGGCCAAGAAATTTATCAGCGCCGCTATCCGTCTGGCCAGGCCGCTGGGCAAGGGACATAGCCCGGTCAATCACTATCTGGCGTCACAGGAATTATCATAAGCCCGGCAAACGGGATAAATGCATTAACATACCAAAGGAACTTGAACATGACTCAGCTTGAATATGCCCGCAGGGGCCTGGTAACCGAAAAAATGCAGCTCGCCGCGGCAGCGGAAGGGGTCGCTCCGGAATTCATCCGCGACGGCATTGCCGCTGGAAACATCGTGATCTGCCACAACATCAAGCATGCCAACGGCACACCGTTGCCGGTCGGAACCGGGCTGCGCACCAAGATCAATGCCAATATCGGTTCTTCCTCCGATGACACCGATATGCAGAAAGAGCTTGAAAAAGCTCGCGTGGCGGTCAAATACGGCGCTGACGCGATCATGGACCTTTCCACCGGCGGACCGGTGGACGAGATCAGAAGGGCGATCATCGCCGAGACCAGCGCCTGCATCGGCAGCGTGCCGCTGTACCAGGCGGCACTGGACGCGGTGCGGGTCAAGAAGAAGGCTATTGTCGATATGACCGTCGACGATATTTTTGCCGGCATCATCAAGCATGCCGAGGATGGCGTGGACTTCATCACGGTACATTGCGGCGTGACGCTCGGCACGGTGGAACGGATGAAGAACGAAGGGCGTCTGATGGACGTCGTGTCACGCGGCGGTGCTTTTACGATCGAGTGGATGAAGTACAACAAAAAGGAAAATCCGCTCTTCGAGCATTTTGACAAGCTGCTGGAGATTACCAAGGAATATGACATGACGCTCTCCCTGGGTGACGGCTTCCGCCCCGGCTGTCTGGCCGACGCCACCGACCGGGCCCAGATCCATGAACTGATCCTGTTGGGGGAACTGACACAGCGTGCCCAGGATTTCGGCGTGCAGGTCATGATCGAAGGACCGGGCCATGTGCCGCTCAACCAGATCCAGACCAACATCCAATTACAAAAGCGGCTTTGTCACGGAGCGCCGTTCTATGTCCTGGGGCCGCTGGTGACCGACATCGCTCCCGGCTACGACCATATCACCTGCGCCATCGGCGGCGCGATTGCCGCCGCGGCAGGAGCCGATTTCCTCTGTTACGTGACCCCCTCTGAGCACCTGCGCCTGCCGGATGTCCAGGATGTTCGAGACGGCGTTATTGCTTCGCGGATTGCCGCCCATGCCGCCGATATTGCCAAGGGAGTCAAAGGGGCCATGGCCAAGGATATTGCCATGGCCAAATGCAGGAAGAAACTGGATTGGGAAGGGCAGTTCGCGCTGGCGCTGGATCCGGACAAGGCCCGCGAATTCCGGGCCAATTCACCGGTTTCCGATCATGGCGCCTGCACCATGTGCGGCGAGTTCTGTGCCTACAAGGTCATGGATGATGCGATGGCTCGCTGACGGGGCGGTTCTTTTGACTCGGTCTGACGACCGACCTCTGCGAGGCGCCTTCGCGGTCCAATTTGCGGTGCGAATTGTCCGCCGTGGCGGCGTACGTCTTCGAGGATGCTTCGTGCGACGTAGCGCTGCTACGTCTCCGCGTACTGCCTTGACAGCCTTGCCGGGACGAAAAATCCCGCGCCTCTCAGGTACATATGTAAATAAACAAAAACGGCTCGCTGAATTCAGCGGGCCGTTTTGTTACTTATCTGCGCCCCACCTGTCCTAGGTATGTGGGGCGTTTGTTTGTGTTTAAGCCGAGACACACGCTTGTCACCCACATTTTCAGCAATTCAATCCACTTGATTGGCAAAGTCCTAATAATTTACAAAAAAGACTTGCATGAATCTACTAAATGTGCAAAATGCACATCTATAAGATTCACAAATCTATTTTGGGGGACTTGTCAAGCATGTCACCTCTCAAACACGAACCTGCAAATACAATCGTCTCAGACACTGTCAGTCCCGATGAAGCAGTGGTCGGCACGGTTAGCCGTCTGCTGGCGCCGCTGGCGCGTCTTTGCCTGGCTAACGGTGTAACCTTCGCAGCAGTGGAAGAGATGCTCAAGCGAGCCTTCGTGCGAGAGGCGAACAACCTCCAACCCGGTGCCCCGACTCACGGCACGGTCAGCCGTATCAGCACCGCGACCGGTATCAGACGCCGTGAGGTTACGCGTTTGATTAAATCCGAATCTCCTGCACTATCTACAAAGCCTCCACATGCAACTCAGGTATTCGCCCGCTGGACAACAGACCCGGCATTGCAGGACCAAGATGGCGCGCCGTGTTCGCTCAAGCGACAGGGCACCGTGCCGAGCTTCGAAACCCTGGCGCAGTCGGTCACTCGTGATGTTCACCCGCGTAGCCTGCTCGAGGAACTTATCCGACTGGGCTTTGCCAGTTATGATGAGGCCAATGACAGTGTGACTCTCACGCGAACCGAATACGTGCCGGATGTGGATTCACGGCAAATGCTCGATTTCCTGGGCGACAATGTTGGCGACCATCTTGATGCAGCTGTTGCCAATGTCTTGAAAGACGGCCACCAACACTTTGAACAGGCCGTCTTTGCCGATGAACTCTCCGCCGAGTCGATTGATACATTACGTCCGCTGGTTTCAGCTCAGTGGCAGACGCTTCGTGATTCCCTGGTTCCCACACTCACAGAACTCATCGAGGCCGATACCCTTGCCGGTCGGCCACAGAATCAGCGTGTACGCATCGGGCTTTACGCCTTCTCCGAATCAACTCCGGATATTGCGGCACCATCGACTGAATGTACTGACAGCCACAGCCATAATAACGTTAAAGGAGTCACAAAATGAACGCATTCTCTTTACTTCAGGGTTGGCCTGTCACTCGAGTAATAGTTTTGTTTATCCTTATTGTTACCATGATTACGGGATGTAATGGACAAGTAGCCGGTGTTGGCACAGGTGGAACGGGAAGCAACCAGTATGCGATGGCTGGAGCCGTTCAGGGGAAAGCACTATCGCTGATGAAAGCGGTTACAACTATAGCAGGCAATGCCACAACAGTTGCGGGTACGTTAAGCTCAGCTGACGGCATTGGAACATCTGCTCGTTTTTTTGCCCCTGCTGGCATTGTTACGGATGGTGTGAACCTTTACGTCGTAGATACTTTTAATGATACTATTAGAAAAATTGACATTTCGACCGGCACGGTCACAACGCTGGCTGGTACAGTGGGTAGTATTGGTTGGGCTGATGGCATTGGGACGGAAGCAAAGTTTTGTCGGCCTCAAGGAATAACTACGGATGGGACTAACCTCTATGTTGCAGATACTTATAATAACGCTATCAGAAAAATTGTCATTGCGACTGGCATGGTTTCTACAATTGCTGGGTCAGCATTCAATTCCGGAGCGGCCGATGGTACTGGGACTGCAGCGAGTTTTAATAAGCCTTGGGGCATTACTACTGATGGGACCAACCTCTACGTTACCGATAGTGAAAATTATACGATCCGCAAGATAGTCATTGCAACAGGGGAAGTCACAACACTGGCTGGCACTGCCGGTGATCGCGGTTCGGCGGATGGCACCGGAGCTGTTGCCCGATTTCAGAGTCCTCTGGGTATTACCGCAGATGGATCAAATCTCTATGTGGCTGATTACAATAACGACACGATTCGCAAGGTGGTCATTTCTACGGGTTCGGTTTTTACTTTTGCGGGTACTGCAGGCAGTTACGGCTCGGCGGATGGCGTTGGGGCAGCTGCCCGCTTTCTCGGCCCTATTGATATTACCACGGATGGTTCCAGCCTTTATGTATCCGATTCCAATAATAACCTGATACGCAAGATCGTGATTGCCACGGGAGTCGTAACTACGCTGGCTGGCGATGGCAATCGGAGTGGCGGTACTGCCGATGGTGTTGGCACCGCAGCCAGTTTTCGGTTTCCTAAAGGCATCACCACGTATGGTACCAACCTTTATGTGACCGATTCCGATAACAACCTGATACGCAAGATCGTAATTAACACTGGAGCGGTCACTACGCTTGCGGGTGCTACCAACATGGCGGATGGGGATGGCACTGCAGCAAGGTTTTATTATCCCCGCGACGTCACCACCGATGGAACTAACCTTTATGTAACAGATTCTATGAATGGTGCAATCCGCAAGATAGTCATTGCCACTGGAACGGTCTCTACACTGGTTAGTAGTGGTTTAACCTACCCGACAGGCATCACCACGGATGGGACTAATCTCTATGTCACGGATCAATATGATCAAACCATCCGCAAAATTGTGATCGCCACCGGAGCTGTTACTACGTTGGCTGGCTCTCCCTATGTTGAAGGACATGATGACGGCACAGGGGCTGCTGCCAGCTTCCATGCTCCCGGAGGCATTACTACGGATGGCGTAAACCTGTATGTTGCAGAATGGGCCAATTATACAATCAGGAAGATTGTGATCGCGACCGGTGCTGTTACTACATTGGCCGGCTCAGCAGGAAATAGCGATTCCGTCGACGGTATAGGTACTGCTGCAAGATTCTTTTCACCTAATGGTGTCACCACGGATGGGCAAAATCTCTATGTAACGGATCAGAATGGCGCAATTCGCAAGATTGTCATTGCCACTGGAGAAGTATCCACTCTGGCTGGAACAGCCGGATATATAGGTGACTTCGACGGCATTGGTGCCGCTGCAAGTTTTAATACCCCTCAAGGCATAACTACAGATGGATTCAATCTTTATGTAACGGATACTGGATATGGTGGTTCTGGCAATAGTACGATACGTAAGATTGCGATTGCCACAAGAGAAGTCACAACGCTGGCTGGCACCGCCGGTAAATACGGTTCAGCCGATGGCACTGGAGCTGCTGCCCGTTTTAATTACCCTCTAGGTATCACAACTGATGGAATGAGTCTTTACGTGGCAGATACTGGTAACAGCACTATCCGCAAAATTCAGTAAGTGTCAGGGTTAGAACAACATGACGAGGTGGTCCGGAAGTCTTGTGAAGCGGAGCAAATTTACACCAATAACTCATCAATCTTTTTCAGCCCCTCCAGCGCCCCGCATGGCATCGATATGTGGGGCGCCTTTATGCCGGCCTCGCGGGGATTGATTCGAATTACCGTCGCTCCGGCAGTTTCTCCCAACTCTTCCGATGTGTAGCGAATAGTAGGGATGGCCATGCCTGCTCCCATTTCAATTACCACAATCTTTTTATTCCTGTTGTTGTCCAGAAACCCCTTGAACAATCCCCGCTGGCGGTCGGTACGGTCCGAAATCCATGACCAGTCGCCGAACATCAGGATGTTGGGGCGGCTGACGCCGCGGCAATGCGGACAGCCTGGAATGCTGCGGGAACGCATGGTTTCCATGTTGATTGGGATCTGCTCGTTATTGGGCCAGATTCTGCGGCAGCAGGGAGTCAGGCATTGCAGGTGGTGGATCGAACCGTGCACCTCAACAATCCGGTCCTCGGCATAGCCGGCTTTCTGGAACTGCCCGTCCACATTGGAGGTGACTACGAAATATTCGGCGCTGTTGCGTTCTATCCAGCGCCGTATGATCCGGAAACCTTCGTGGGGAACCGTGGCACGATAAAGATTGGTGCGGTGGCCGTAAAAACCCCAGCCGAAGGCCGGGTCACGCTCGAAGTGCTCGGGGTTGGCGCAATCGACAAAGGACAGCCCCAGGCGGGCATACATCGGATATGCGTTCCAGAAACCCTGGTCGCCTCGGAAATCGGGCAGACCCGAATCCACACCCATTCCGGCTCCGGCGGTGATGACAAAAACTTCTGCCTCACGGATTGCTGTGACGGCGCGTTCCAGCATGATCCCGACTCAGGAGAGCAGGTGCACGAACAGGCCGCTGCGCAGCTTTGGTTCGAACCAGGTTGATTTTGGAGGCATGATCTGATCCTGGTCGGCCAGTTCGATCAGTTCGCTGATTGAGGTGGGGTGCAGTGCAAAGGCCACCGCGTAGTCACCGGAATCGACCAGTCGAACCAGCTCATCATTGCCGCGGATGCCTCCCACAAAGTGGATGCGCTTGTCGGTGCGGGGGTCGTGTATGCCGAGCAGAGGATCCAGCAGGTTGTTCTGCAGGATTGAAACATCCAGCCGGTCAACAGTATCCTTTTCATTTACGATCGCGTGGCGGGCCTTGAGGCTGTACCAGCAACCCTCCAGATACATTCCGAATTGGTGGCGCTCCGCCGGAATCACCGGCACGGAAGAGGGGGCGACCTCGAAGCAGGAGTTGACCTTTTCGATGAATCCGGCGGCGCTGTTGCCGTTAAGATCCATGACCGCCCGGTTATAGGGCATGATGTTGAGCTGGTTTTCGGGAAAGATTACCGTCAGGAACGAGTTGTATTCCTCGTTTCCGGTGTGGCCCGGATTATTGTTGCGACGCAGTTCGCGTACCCGGCCGGCTGCGGCGCTGCGGTGATGGCCGTCGGCAACGTAAAGTTTCGGGATTGCGGCAAAAAGCGAAGTCAGGCGCGATATCAAAGTCAGGTCGGCAATGATCCATAGGGTGTGGCCGACCCCGTCATCGCTGACAAAATCGTATTCAGGCAGGCCGCCCGTAATCGATTCGATGATCCCTTCCACTTCATTGCAGGAGCGGGATAGGTAAAAAACCGGCTCATCGTTGGCGTCCAGATAGTCGATGTGCTTGACGCGGTCCTCTTCCTTGTCGGCCCGGGTATGCTCATGTTTTTTGATCACGCCGTCCTGGTAGTCATCCACGCTGGCGCAGACCACCAGGCCGGTCTGGGTGATGCTGCCCATGCGCTGGCGATAGACATAGAACGATTCATTCTCATCCTGAACCAGCACGCCGCGCGCAATGAATTCCTTCAGGTTGGTCCTGCCCTGGAGATAGACCGGTTCATCATGCGGGTCGATCTCCGCCGGCAGGTCGATCTCGGGACGGGAAACATGCAGGAAACTGTTTGGATTGCCGGCGGACATGCCTCTGGCCTCCTCCACATCCATCACATCGTAGGGCAGTGCGGCGACTTTTTCAGCCAGTTCTCTGGGGGGGCGCAATGCGCGGAATGGTTTGATGATGGCCATATCTAATCCTTTAATTCTTGTTATTAAAAATAGCGGCGTGCACCGACGTAGCGTTTCTCGAAATAATTGTCGTCAACCGAAGTCACCCGAATTTCTTCACCGCGGCGGGGGGCGTGTACGAACCTGCCGTTTCCGACATAGATGCCGACGTGGTTGATCTTGTCGGCCGAGGCACCGAAGAAGACTAAATCACCGTCCTGCAGATCATCCCTGGATACGGCATCGCCGGCCCGGTACTGATCGCGGGAGGTACGGGGAATACTCAGTCCGCACAGGTTGTAGACCGCCCGGACGAAACCGCTGCAATCCATGCCCTCCACAACATTATCGCCGCCCCAGCGATAGGGGATGCCGACGAAACGTTCAGCGGTACGGGCGGCAATTTCTCCCATGTCCTTTTCCTTCTTGGCAGGTTTGGGCTGGGGTTTGTCGGGAGTTTCCCTTGGTACGACCGGTTGGATCGGTTCGCGAGGCTTGCGGATCTCTTCAGGCGGCGATTTTTCCCAGCCCGGTTCTTTCGGGCGGCTGAAGACAACCTCATTGGGAGGGGCGATGTAGTAGCTGTTGATCAAGTGATCCGCCACCAGCTTGTTGGCCACTGCGCGGGCCTTGTCCTTGCTGGGAAAGTCGCCGAAACGGACTGCATAAACGCCATTGTCCTTGCGGAAATAGAATGCCTCAATCCCTTTGGATTGAAGTTTTGTGGTAAAGCGCTCGGCGTTTTTGACATCGGCGAAAGCACCCATCTGGATGGCATGTCCGAGGCGGGTGATGGAGGTTGATTTTACGGCTGAGGCCGGTGTGCTTGTCAAGACCAGCAGAATTGATGCTATAAGGAAACTAAAATACATGGCAGCCATCTGAATAGTGGATTTGATTCGTTTTGAGAGGATTGATAGTAGCTCTAATCCGGGCGGCGGTAAAGCAGAAATTCACTAATAAAGCTCTTTATGGCATTGACAGCAGGCTCCAATTTAAGGTAGTTTTCCATTTCCCAGGTCAACGTGACCAGCAATCTGAGATTGCCGATTTAGCTCAGTTGGTAGAGCACATCACTCGTAATGATGAGGTCGTCGGTTCGATTCCGACAATCGGCTCCAGTTGGGTGACCAAAATCCTTCCGGAACAGTCCGAAAAAACCCGCCAGCAATGCCGGGTTTTTTCGTTGGAATATTCATCCTTCCGCAACGTTTTCTACAGAAGAGACAGCTTGTTGCCAAGCTCGTCAGCCCGGTATGGCTTGGTGACGGCGGCGCAGAAACCGTACTCTTTGTAATCGGTCATGACAGGATCGAATGAATAGCCGCTGGAGACGATCAGTTTGGCATCGGGATCAATCGCCAAAATCTGTTTTGCCGCCTCGGTTCCACCCATGCCGCTCGGTATCGTCAGATCCAGGATTACTGCCATGAATGGAGAATCTGATTCATGGGCTGCCTTATACATCGACACAGCCTCTTCCCCATTTGCGCAGACTGTAACCTGGTATCCCAGAAATCCGACGGTATCTTTGACAATGTCCCGGACGGTTTCCTCGTCATCCATGACCAGTATTGAGCCGATCACTTGGTTAGGCAAGTGCAACTGCTCTTTGGCGGGTTCGTCCAGCGTGGCAACCTGCCCGGTGGATGGGAGTATCAGCGTGAAGGTTGTGCCTTGGCCGACGGTTGAATCCACCAGAACCTGACCGCCGAGCTTATTGATGATTGAATGAACAGAAGCCAGTCCCAGGCCGATATTGGAGGGTTTGGTCGTAAAATATGGATCAAAAACCTTGTTCAGTTGCTCCGCAGGTATTCCGTGGCCTTCGTCGGTAAATGTCAGGCGGACATAACCGGTCTGTTGAGCGGATAATGCCGCATCGCCGGTCAGTTTGATGTTTTCGGCGCAAATAGATATCGTTCCGCCATCGGGCATTGCCTGTAACGCGTTGATCGTGATGTTGCTGAATACCTGACTGAGTTGATCTTCATCGGCCATGACGGAGTGCGTGGAATCGGGTATCCGGATTAGTGCGCGTACTTTGGTTCCGTTCAGCGTCAGGGCGGTTGTCTCTTCAACAAGTTTGCGGAGCGACACGGCTTTTTTAAATGGTGAGCTGCCCCGTGCAAAAGTCAGCAGCTGTTTGGCCATCCCGGCTGCCTTTTTTGTTGCTTTCTCGGCATGCTGCAGCAATGTCGTGGCTTTATGGGATTCATCCAGTTGCTTGGCTGCCAGAGAGATGAAGCCGAGCACACCTGTCAGGGCGTTGTTGAAGTTGTGAGCGATGCCCCCGGCCAGGATGCCGATCGACTCCAGCTTCTGTGCTTTGATGATTTGCTCCTGCAGGATCTCGCGGTCGGTAATGTCAATCAGAATTGCAACGGTACGTTTTTTGGACATGTTCAGTTTTGTAATGACCTGGCGGACGGTGCCATCCTTGCAGGTGATGCGTGACTCGAACATGGGAATGTAACTGCAATCCTTACGGCTGGCCTTAAGTGCGCTGCGCTGCAATTCGGCAATCTGGCCGCGATAATCAGGATCGGGGTAGGCATGCTTGAACCAATCATCAGCGGTCCGGATTTCTTCCCGGCTGTAGCCGAAGCGCTCGACAAAAAAATCGTTGATATATTCAGCTGTTCCATCGAGACCGGCCCATGCCACACCCACTGGCATGGCGTCCAGCAGTATTTTGAGGTCCAGCTCGCTTTCACGTACGGATTGTTCCGCCCGGATACGTTCTGCAATTTCCTCCTTCAGCGAGTGGTTGATCCAGAGGAGGTCTTTATTCAATTGCAGATTTTCCTCTTGGCGGTGTTTCAATTTGTCAGACAACTCGTTTATGGCAATCGCCGCACGGCCCGGTTCGTCATTGGACAAGGTAGAAATTCTGGTGGTGTAATCACCTTCCTGCATCAGTTTCAGACCGTACATGAGCCTATTGAATGAAATCGTTACCCGCCGCAGAACCAGATAGCAAACGGTTGTTATCACCAACCAGAATATTATGGCCGCGGCTGCTGAATACAGTACAAGATAACGGGTTTCACGTGACAGGTCGGACGTGCCCCGCTCCAGGCGTATTTTTCCGATTATGGACGGAGGGGGGGGGCTTGAAGTCCCGGTAAGGGCGCCTTCAACTGATGGAATCAGGGTGTTGCTTAATACTTCCTTCACTTCAATGATCTTCTCGTCTGATTCGGAATATGCCGGGGAGCGCAGGTTGACCAGCACTTTTCCATTCAACGAGGTGATGACCACAGACTGAATCTCCGGGGCTCGGAATATGAGTTCGGCTATCTGAAGCAAATGGTTATTGTTTTCGGCATAAAGCGGCAGGCGCACGGAATCGGCCATTTGCTGGGCCAGCTGGTGCAGATGCGTGACCGCATAGGTCCGTCTTTGCTGGACAGCAGTGACAACGTAGATCGTGCTGAGCAGTAGTGAGAGCAGTGCCGTCAGCAGGGTGAAGACATACAAAAGTCTGGATTGGAAGCTGTTACGGAATGTTGAAAATCGAGTATATAGTGGCATTGTCGGCTGCTCCCCTTTATTCCACATCTCCAACCTGACGACGAACTCCCATCAGAAAAGCCACCACAAATTCCTCCAGTGCACCATCCAACACAGCATCCGGGTTGCCGGACTCGACGCCGGTTCTCAAGTCCTTGACCATCTTGTAGGGGTGCAGAACATAGGAGCGGATCTGACTTCCCCAACCGATATCCTTTTTTTCCGCTGCGATCTCGGAGGCCTTGGCGCTGCGCTCTTCCACCTCGCGTTCGTACAGTTTGGCGCGCAATACCTTCATCGCCGTGCCGCGGTTGGATATCTGGCTGCGTTCGCTCTGGCAGGCCACCACGATGCCGGTCGGAATGTGGGTGATGCGGACGGCCGAGTCGGTGGTGTTGACATGCTGGCCGCCGGCTCCGCCTGATCGGAAGGTGTCCACCCGCAGGTCAGCATCGCTGATTTTAATGTCAATATCATCCTCTTCGATCTCAGGAAAGGCATACATTGAGGCAAAGGAGGTATGGCGGCGGGCATTGCTGTCGAAAGGGGATATGCGCACCAGGCGGTGGATGCCGGCTTCGGCCTTGAGGTAACCGTAGGCGTATTCGCCGCTGACGCTTACGGTAGCCGATTTGAGTCCGGCTTCATCGCCGGCCTGGAATTCGGTGATGGTCGTTTTCCACCCTTTCTTCTCGCAGTAGCGCAGGTACATGCGCAGCAGCATCTCGGCCCAGTCCTGGGATTCGGTGCCGCCCGCACCCGGATTGATCGTGAGAAAGCATGAGTTGCGATCGTGATCCCCCGAGAGCATGCGCTGGAACTCGGCCGCCTCCACCGCCTGAGTCATGCGCGCCGTCATCCCGGCCACCTCGGTCAGGGTCTCGCTATCCTGAGCTTCTTCCCCCAGTTCAATCATCACCTTTACGTCTTCGGTCTGGCGTACCAGGGCATCCCAGCTCTGAACAAGTTTCTCCAGGTTGGTGCGCTTCTTGATGATCTCCTGGGATTTTCCGGCATCATCCCAAAATCCGGGAACTGCCATGATCGATTCGATCTCCTGGATCGACTCGCGTTTGGCATCTATGTCAAAGTGACCCCCGAAGCTTGGCGATCCGCTCTTCACAATCCTTCAGCTTGGCTATTTCTTCTCTGTACATGGCTATTACTCCTCGTTGTTTTTTGTTTTATGCTTGCGCCAGGCCAGCAGCGCCACGCCGGCCGTCAGCAGCAGGCAGAGCAGGGCCGGCGCGTCGCCGATCGTCAGGTACAATGATTGTCCGCTGCCCGGCTCTATCTCACCGGTGCGGTAGCCTTCCACAAACAGTCCGGTCATCGTGCTGATATGGCCGTTTTTGTCAACGATGGCGGTTATGCCGGTGTTGGCGGCCCGGATCAGCGGCGTACGGGTTTCGATCGCCCGGAAGACCGAGATCGAGAGGTGCTGGTAAGGAGCCGATGAACGGCCGAACCAGGCGTCGTTGGTAATTGCCACCAGTACCCGCGCTCCGGCCCGGACGTATTCACGGGCCAGCTCGGGGAAAATGACTTCATAGCAGACCTGGGTGCCGAGCTTCGTGCCGCCCGCATCCAGCAGGACCGCTTTTTCGCCCGGCGCAAAGTCGCCGATTCCGACCACGATCTTGTTGATGAAGGTCAGGATGTTTCCCAATGGCACATATTCACCGAATGGGACCAGGTGCAGTTTGTCGGCCCGTCCGGTCGTTTCTCCGGAGGGGGAAAGCATGAAGGCGCTGTTCAGGAAGGTGTTTCTGCCGTTGCGCAGTTCATGCGCCGGGCTTCCCAGCAACAGGTACGCGCCGGTCTCTCTGGCCAGCCCTCTGATCCGTTCGGCGTGCAGCGGTTCGTCCTGAAAGAAGAACGGTACCGCGCTTTCCGGCCATACTATCAGATCAACTCCACCTTTGACCGCCTCGCGCGTCAGCCGTTCATATGTGTCAACGGTTCTTTCCCGGAACTCGGGGCTCCACTTGACATCCTGTGGAATGTTGCCCTGGATCAGCGCCACCCGCATCGGCTTTTTCGAGGCGTTGGAATCATTTTTCTGGAGCTGGCTGAATCCGTAAAAGAGCGTTGCAAGCAGCAGGGCCAGAAGTGTCAGGGCGCTTTTGACCGGATAGCGGACTCCTGCTCCTGATACGGCCCTCAGTGCGCGGTAAAGCACGACATTGGCCAGCACGATCAGCAGTGTGATGCCGTAGACCCCCCCCAGGTCGGCGATTTGAATCAGCGGCAGAGTGCGGAACTGTGAATGTCCCAGCATGGCCCAGGCGAAGCCCGAAAAAAGGAACGAACGGATAAAATCGAAGGCCACCCAGGCCACCGGCAGCGTGAATGCTGCTTTGATTCCGACATTTTCTCCCAGGCGGGCGATGCTTGTGCTCAGTCCGTAGAACAATGCCAGCCAGAATACCAGCAGCAGGTAGACCGGCATGCTGACCGACCAGGGCAGGTGGCCGTAGCGGGTGAACACGATGTTCAGCCAGTACAGGATGATCGCATAGGCTGTGACGCCGCATGTGCAGCCGACCCGGAAGGCTGTTCCGGAGGTGCCGTCCTCCATTGCGATCAATAACGGAATCAGCGCGACCCAGGCCAGGAATGAAAGTCCCGGGGTGGGGAAGGAGAGGGCTATCAGTGTTCCGGATGCAATCGCCAGCAAGCCACGGCGATCAAACAGCTCCATGATTTTTGATGTGTGCGCCGACCGTTCCGTCACTCGCGCCCCTGGTCGCCGTTGCCGTTGCCGTTAAGCCTGGCCACGCTGACTTTTTTGACCCGGCGCAAATCGGCATCCAGTATTTTCAGACGCAGACCGGACCCCTCGATTGTATCGCCGATTGCCGGAATCTTGCCGGTCAGGTAAAAGACCAGACCGCCTACCGAGTCGAATTTGTCGCATTCGATGCTGACATCGAAATGCTCTTCCAGTTCTTCGACCGGAAGGCGCCCATCGGCGGTGATGCTGCCGTCCGGATTGGCAAAAAACAACGATTCCTCGCTGTCATATTCATCCTGGATGTCGCCAACGATCTGCTCCAGCAGGTCTTCGATCGTGACCAGGCCGGAGGTGCCGCCATACTCGTCGATGACAATCGCCAGGTGAACCCGTTTGAGTTTGAATTCCTGCAGCAGTTCTTCAAGGTTTTTTGATTCGGGGATGAAGTAGGGGGGGCGCATGATCGAGCGCACCGAGACTGTATCCTCCGGGCTTCCCCAATGTTTGAGCAGATCCTTGGCATACAGCAGGCCGATGATGTTGTCGACGGTCTGTTCATAGACCGGAATGCGGGAATGGCCGCAATCGATGATCGTATCCAGCAGTTCGCGAACGGACGCTTCGACCGTTACACAGGCCATTTCGGTGCGCGGCACCATTATTTCCCGGACTATCGTAGTTCCCAGCGCGAAGATCGAACGGAGCATCTCGCTCTCTTCTTCGTTTACAAGCCCTACTTCTTCCGAAGCATCTATGAAATCATTGATCTCTTCTTCGGAGGTCTTTTTTCGTCCGGATACAAGACGGCTCAGCCGTTCGATAAACCCGGACTTCCTACTGTTACCATCTTCCACTTCTTGTTCCTCCTGATTAATATCTCAATGTATTATCAACCAAAATTCTTGAACAACAGCAGTACAATTGTCGTGATCGCGGTGCCGATGCATGCCCCCAGTACGACGTCGCGCATTTTATGAATCCTCATCAGCAGTCGCGAGTGGCTTACCATGGAGGCCAGTGAGATCGATAGCAGCGAGATCAGCGGGTCCTGCGTGTTCAGCGAGACCGCTGTCGCGATTGAAAAGGCCACCGCCGCATGCCCGCTGGGCAAGCCGCCATGTAGCGGAGTCCCGCTGCCGGTCATGCTTTTGATCATGATAACGATAATGATAACGATCAGAACTGATACGAGCGTGCCCGTATCCGATGGTGTGCCGAACATCGCGAGAACCTTTCCGTAGTGCGGCAGGACATATTTGGCCAGAATCAGATAACCCATGATGGCGGCGCCGCAGGCCGCTATCAGCACCGCCCCGGCGGCGGTGTCTTTTGCAATCTTTGCCAGGGGGTGAAAACCGGGCGAAACCAGGTCGACAACCGCTTCCACGGCGGTATTCATCATTTCCGCGCAGAGTACAAACAGGATCGAAAGCGCCAGCAGACCGAATTCCAGCGGAGTCACCCGCAGAAAAAGGACCAGCAGTAGCACCAGGCAGGCCGAAACGAAGTGGTTGCGCATGTGCTTTTCGGTGCGCGCGGCGTGCAGGATGCCGCTTATGGCGCAGTTGGCCGAATCTATGAACCGGTCGGGCTTAACAACCCTTCCTTTTTCAGGGTCCTGAATAGCTGCTGCTCCTTCTGCTGCATTTTTTGGGCTTCAGCCTCGCCGCTCCGCTCGTGGTCGTAACCGCATAAATGAAGAATTCCGTGCAGAAGCAGAAACGACAGGCGATCAAAAAACTCCATCCCGCCTTCCTGGGCTTCTCTGGCAGCGGTGTCGGCCGAAATGACCACGTCACCCAGGGCCAAGGGGTTGATGCCGGAACAGTCACCTTCCTGCAGTGAAAAAGAAATCACGTTGGTGGGGCGGTCCTTGGCGAGGTAATCGCGGTTGATGATCCGCATGGAGCGGTCTCCGACAATTGAAACCGACAGTTCGGTCCCTTCAGGACATTCCAAGGCGTTTAAGATTCTCTCCGCCACTCTTTTTAACAGGCGGTTCCCGAAGCGATGGCGTCTCTGGCGGTTGTTCAACAGTATCTGCATTCGTCAAATCTCCATTTTCGCGCTTTGTTGTGTCGACGGCTTCTATCTTTCTGGCGCCGCCACCCCCCTTATGGACCGGTTCCGGGTAATCGATCCGGTGGTGGAAGATGCCGTTAAGTATCCGATTAAAGCTCTTGGCAATTTCATGCAGATTTTTAAGAGTAAGTTCGCATTCATCAAGCTGTCCGTCGATAAAGACGTTGTTGATCAGCTTCTGAACCATTCCCTGGATGCGATCCGGGGTCGGGTTGATCAGCGTGCGGGAGGCCGCTTCGACGCAGTCGGCCAACATTACGATTCCGGCTTCGCGCGTCTGTGGTTTTGGTCCGGGATACCGGAAATCCTTTTCATCGATCGGTTGCCCGGTCGCATCGGCCAGGGTCTTGGCCCGTTCGTAAAAGAACTTGATCAGCGCTGTGCCGTGGTGTTGACGGATAATGTCGATGATCTGCTGTCCAATTCGCTTCTCCCTGGCCAGTTCCGCCCCCTCCCTGATGTGGGAAATCAGGATCAGGGCGCTCATGCTGGGCGCCAGCTTATCGTGACGGTTTTCTTCGCCGGCCTGGTTTTCAATGAAATAATGCGCTTTGGATGCCTTGCCGATATCATGGTAATAGGCTGCCACCCTTGCCAGCAGCGGGTTGGCGTTGATCGATTCGGCGGCGGCTTCCACCAGGTTGCCGACGATCACACTGTGATGATAGGTGCCGGGAGCCTTGATCATCAGTTCGCGCAGAATCGGCGAGTTCAGGTTGGCCAGTTCCAGTAGTTTAATGTCGGTCGTGTACTGAAAAAGCGTTTCAATGACCGGAACAAAGCCGGACACAAAGCCGGCGCTGATGATACCGCTCAGTAACGCGAAAAAAGCAACGTAGATCGTCTGGGTTGTAAAAATCGCGTTGTTGAATGTCTGGAAGGCCAGCGCCAGTGCCAGGTTTACGACTGAAATCTTGAGTCCGGCCGCATAGATCGTGCCTCGATTGGTGCAGTGCCGTACACCGTGGGCGCCGACAATGCTTCCCAGCAGTGAGTAGATCACCACCAGCATGTTGTTCTCAAACATGATGCCAAGCAATGGCGCCAGCGTTGCGCAATACACCAGGGCAACCTCGGAGTTGATGAATATTCTGACAATCATCGCGCCGGCTGCAAACGGGAACAGGTAAAAGTAGTTTGTTGTTTCGATCGACGGAAATACCGGACCGATGTTGTGGCTGATCAGCAGTGCGGTCTTGAAACAGAGGAAGCTGCCGCTGATAAGCAGTGAAATGATCAGGATATCCTTGTTGCTGGGGTTGAATTTGCGGATGTTCTTGCAGGCAAAGCGATACGGGAAGTAGAAGAGAACAATGATCAGTGCGAAGGTTCCGATTGCGGTGAACAGACGGCTGTCGCTCTGTTGATCTCCGAAAATCGCCTGGAGTTTGTGTGCCTGTTCCGGGGTTATCCGTTCGCCGACTCGAACGACCATCTCTCCTTTTTGAAGCTTGAAGAGTACCGGTCGCACCGTTTCCATGGCTGTTTTGACCCTGGCCTCGGAAGCTTCGCGGTTATAGAACAGATTGGGGAGCAAGATTCGGGCAATCACGGATGATATCAGCTCATTGTCGGAAGTGTCTCCCAATCCGTTGTAGCGCCAGCCGCTGACGATCCTGCGAGCCTCAGCGATTTCCGTGAAGTTGGTGGTGTTGTCGCCGCTGCCGATCGTGTGGCCATTGTTGTCGGCTATATCGATGCCGCGGCGGGCATCAGTCTGAAAAACTTTGCCGTCCAACACGATTCTGCGTTGATAAAGGTCATTCAACAACCTCATGGCGCTGGCCAGGAAAGACTTGTCGGACTTGATCCGTGTCAGAGCCCGTATCTCGGATTCCTTTAGTTCCGTGTCCAGCAGCGGTGCCAGCACTTTGAGCCACTCGGCGTGGTTCATTTCATGCTGACTGGCCAGTTCGCTCCTGATCGCCGCCAGAGTCTGCTCGAACTTTTCATAGATGTTCGACTGCACCCGGTCGTTGAAATTATAGACCACCGGTGCACTGTTTCCGGCTTCTCTCCGGCGCTGTTCGGTCAGGGCGCGGTCTTCGACCAGCAGGTCCTGTGTGGCACGGATATCCGAGGTGGCAATATCCCCGGTTTTGTATGAGATTGTTGAAAGGTGCTGGCTCGGGAGAATTATCAGGGTCAAAAACAGCGCTGTTGCGGCCAGGAGAATAAACCGGTTACGGCGTTCTGTCTCCGGATTGGAAAACCTCCTGACAATGGAATCCAGGAGGTTTGATCCAAGTTTACCCAGATAAGGCAGGGTATTCTGATTGTGGGTGCTGCTGTTTTGCTCAGGCATATAAGGGTGTGCCGAATGCTGCGTAAGTGTTTGAAATAGATTTAGATATAGTCTAAATCATGGTATGTGTCAATAAAACTGTGTGTCACTGCCGGCGGGAGACGGGCGGCTTCATCCGCGCGGATGAAGTTGCTGATGCAGCCGTTTCAGCCGTTCTCTGGTGACATGGGTATAGATCTGGGTTGTGGCCAGGTCGGCATGTCCCAGCATGATCTGGACACTGCGCAGGTCGGCGCCGTTTTCCAGCAGGTGCGTGGCGAACGAGTGACGCAGGGTGTGTGGTGATATGTTCTTGCGGATACCGGCTGCAGATGTCCGCTTTTTGATGATGTTCCAGAAAGCCTGGCGACTCATGGCTTCACGAAGCCGCGAAAGGAAGAGGTGAGGATTGCGGCCCAGTGGATCCATGGCCAGGCGGACGTCCTGAAGATATATTGTAACCTGCCGGCAGGCCGATTCTCCAATCGGAACCAGCCGTTCCTTGTTCCCCTTGCCGAAGGTCATCAGGTAGCCTGATTGCAGGTTGACCTCGCGCAGTTTGAGGTTTACCAGTTCAGACACCCGCAGTCCGGTGGCGTAGAGCAGTTCCAGCATTGCCAGATCACGCACATCTTCCGGCTTCTTTCCATTGCAGGATGCAAACAGTGCATCGACCTCCGGACCGGTCAGGAATTGCGGCAGCTTGCCAAGCGTACGCGGCGCCTCGATAATCGAGGCCGGGTTGCTGTCGGCATAGTTTTCAATCATCAGAAATTTGTGAAACATGCGGATGGCGGACAGGCAGCGGGCCCGGCTGCGGGCGCCGATGCCCCGGCTTTTCAGAACAGAGATAAAGGAGGCTACATCCAGCGAACTCACGTCAGCCGGGGTTCGCCGCCCCTCCTTCTCAAGAAAATCGAGGTAACGGGCCAGGTCCCTGCTATATGCGCTGCGGGTGTTGTCCGAGAGCCCCTTTTCCACGGTCAGATAGCTTAGAAACAGGTCGAGGTAATCGTTCACCGCTTGAATTCCTTCCGTTGCTTTATCCAGGTTCGACATGATTTAATGTTATTTGCAAGCATGCTGACGCTGATCCGACAATATCATGAATTTAAAAACTTAAGACCGTTTTGTGGAGCATATTTGACTTTTTTACGATCGTTCAGGTATTTTTTCGGCAATTGTTTGAAGCGGTGGTATTATCGACAGCAATGGAGCCGGTTCTATTGATTTTGGAGGTGAGTCATGCTTGAAGGTTTGAAGCCGAGGCAGAAGTTTGATGGGCAGATACTCAAAAATGTTCCATTTTTTTCAACTCTTTCACCCGAAGCAATATCGGAGGTGGAGCGGATCATAGCCAGAAAGCGCTTTGCGAAGGATCAGGTGGTTCTTATTGAGGAAGAAGCATCCAGTTACATGTATCTCGTTTATTCGGGTAAAGTGCGGGTTGTCCAGCATAACGAAGAGGGGCGCGAGCAGATCATCACTTTCCACAAGAAAAACGACTTTTTCGGCGAGATGGCGCTGCTTGACGGCAAAACCGCTCCGGCGACGGTCATAGCCCATGAGGAATCCGTTATCGGGCTGCTTTCCAAAAAGGATTTCGAGCTGCATCTGCTAAGTCACGAGGAGATCCGACGCAAGATCATAAATCTGCTTTGCGAGCGACTCCGCGATTCATGGGATATGATAAAGATTCTCAGTTTTGATAATGCTGAACATAGGGTGATGGCTGTATTGAGCCGGTTGCAGGAGCTGTACGGCGTCATTGATGATCGTGGTTCGCTGATCAATGTGCGTTTGACGCACCAGCAGATGGCCAACTATGCATCAGTTGCCCGCGAAACGGTTACAAGGGTGCTGAGCCGTCTGGAAAAGGAAGCGGCCATCCTGATCCTGGAAGGAAAAACCATACTTTTGACCAAAGCATTCTATGAGAAATTCAAGGGGTTTGCTTGATCCCGGCTATCCATTTTCCACCTCAGGTACATTGATTCGACCTTGTCCCTGGCCCAGGGGGTTCTCCTCAGGAATTTCAGGCTGGATGCAATGCTGGGATCGTTCTTAAAACATTTGATGTCGATTGCCTTACCCAGCTCTTCCCAGCCGTAATACTCCACCAATTGGGTAAGAATGGTATTCAACGTGATGCCGTGCAGCGGATCATTGGGCTGATTGCTCATATTTCAGGCCCAGTCGTCTATGGCCGAGATCAGCTTGCTGCGTATCTCGCTCAACTTTTCTTCGGAGGTGATCTTGTGACCGAAGATATCCCGGACGTAAAACACGTCGGCCACCTGATCCACCTTGGTTGAAATCTTCGAAACTCCAATGTAAAGACCCAGCTCGGTCAGCGTGCTTGTGATCAGGTAGAGCAGGCCGACTTTGTCATGGGCGTAAATGTCCATAACGGTATAGCTTTCGGAAACTTCATTGTCGATGTCCACCCTGGTTGCAAAACGGGGCGCCGGACGTGAAGTCAGAAGTGTGGGACGTTGACGCTTCGCTACCAGTTCCGTCACCCGGACTTCGCCCCGGATAACCCGCCGCATGTCGTCCTGAATCCTGCTCCAGCGCTGATCATCGGTAATAAGTATGCCCTGGGGAGAGTTGACCTGCAGAATGTCCAGCACTTTGCCATTTTTGCTGGTGTTAATCTGGGCTCCCAGAATGTTTACGCCGTTGGATGCCATGACGCCGGTGATGCGGGAAAACAGCCCCGGCATGTCCTGGGCGCAGATCGTGAATTCCGAATAGCCGCTTTCCGGTTGATGGGTTACCCGCATCAGGATGCCGCTCTGCTCCTGGCCAATCAGCATGCGGGCGTGTTCGCAGATCAGTTGTGGTGTATTGGAGAGCAGCAGGCGCACCGGCATGGCTTTAAGCTCTTCGCGAACGGTGGCGGCTGGAAAATCGTTTTCCAGCATTTCCGTAACTTTTCTGATGATCGACTTGACCCGGTCACTGCTGGCCTCCTGCTGAAACTCGCCCCGATCCAGAATACTGAAAGCCTTTTCGTACAATTCCTGAAAGAGGGCCGCCTTCCAGTTGGTCCAGACATCGGAGCCGACCGCCCGCACATCGGCAATCGTCAGCAGATAAAGCATCTTCAGGTTCTCGCTGGTTTCCATTTGCCGGGCAAACTGGGCGATCATCTTTTCATCATTCAGGTCGCGGCGCTGGGAGATGTGCGCAAACAGCAGATGCTGTTTCACCAGGAATTCCAGCCGTTCGCTGTCCTCGCGGGACAGCCCCATCCTGCGGGAGATGGTGGGAATCATGGCTGCGCCTTTTTCGGCGTGACCGCCCCCTTCACCCTTGCCGATGTCGTGAAACAGTACCGCCAGTATCAGCAGTTCCGGTTTGCCGATCTGGGCAGCGACTTCGCAGGGCAGCGGCATCTTCCCCTTTAATTCGCCGTTCAGCATCTTTTCAGTTTGCTCTACAGCGAAAAGAGTATGAATATCAACGGTATATATGTGGTACATGTCGTGCTGGACCTTGCAGTAGATGTGCTCAAGTTCAGGGATGAATTGATTCAGGAATTCCAGATGGTGCATCAGGCGCAACGTGCTGGTGACGTCTTTTGCAGCACGCAGAATGTTCATGAAGGATTGATTCACTTCGCGGTTGCGGCGGAACTTGTCGTTGACCAGATGCAGATTTTTCCTGATGGCGCCTTTTACGCGGATGTTCAGGCTGACGCCGTGCTTCTGGGCCAGCTCGAAAATACGCATCAACACGGTCGGGTTCTTTTCGATGACCGATTCATCCGGTATGATCAACTCTCCCTTGAGCACAAAACAGCCATCGCCGACCGGTCTGCGCACAAAATAACCCAGGATCTTCAGGGCGCCCTCATCGCGCCAGATGCAGCGGGAAACGATGCTGGAGGTGAAGTGCTCGACCTTGTTGGCATGACGGTAATAATCGCGCATGAAGTCCTCAACCGCCAGTACGCGGTTGCGATCCTTATAGCCCATGAAGCGGGCCAGATGTACCTGCGCATCGAAGTTCAGCTGATCGTTTTTTCGTCCGCTGAAATAGTGCAGTTCATTGCGGATGCGCCAGAGGTAATCAAGGGCGGAGTCGTGCAGTTCCAGCTCATCGTCCATCAGAATGCCCTTGATGATCAGCTCGCGCGGGTCGGAAAACTTGTACTTGACGCGTGCCACCCACATGGCGGTCTGCAGGTCGCGCAGGCCTCCTTCCCCCTCTTTAAGGTTCGGCTCCAGCAGATAAACCGTGGAACCATACTTGTCGCGGCGGGCCTTCATGTCGGAAATTTTCTCTTTGATGAACTTGTCGCTGGATTTGGGAAGGATTTGGGTGAAAATGATTTTGTGGAGCTGGTCGTACATCTTTCGGCTGCCGCAAAGGAAGCGGGCGTCCATCAAGGCGGTCTTGACCGTGCCGTCCGCGGCGGCCATCTCGATGCAATCGGCTATGACACGCACCGAGTATCCGACATCGAGTTTCATGTCCCAGAGGAAGTAAAGCAGCTTCTGTGCAATGTCTTCGACGCTCTGGACAGGCATGGTCCCATCATGCAGGAACATGATGTCGATGTCGGAAAATGGATTCAGTTCTCCGCGGCCATAGCCGCCTACCGCCACCAGGGTGATCTGCTCCAGCAATGTCTCGCTACCGGCCAGATCGTATATGATCGAACGGAAGAGTTTGTTGTTCAATTCGTCCATCATATCGCAAATCAGATGGGTGACTTCGGTTCCGCTTGCGCCGGCATCGTGAAGTTTTTTGATCTCTTCACGGTAATATGCCAGAAAATTTTTGCAGCCGGAAAAATACAGCGGGCGCTTTTCGTCAAAGCTTGCCATGCCGGCATCGCCCACGGCATTAATGTCATCTGGGAAATAGTTGTCGATATAGAATTGCATTGCAAGCCTCCGCAGCATTTCGGTGAAGGATCTTTATGCTACGAATGGCGGGTTTAAGGCAACCGATTTCTGCCTGCAAGGTCGGGAACTTTTCAGCGGACTCAGCTGTCCAGGGTTCTGGCGATGGGCACAAAATAAGGGCTTGCCTGCGCAAGCCCTATTTGAATGCAATGCCAGGTGAACACTGGCCGGATTCTATTAAAAGCGATGTTCTTTTTTAGCCTCTTTTGCCGGTTGCAGGGTTGTTGCCGTATAACCGGATATCTTCTGGGCCATGAGCGATTCGACAAAGGCGAGCGTGAAGGAAATTATGCTGTAAACCGCCGTTGCAGCGGCAGTTTGTGAATATTCTCCCAGCTCCGGCAGGTATTTCATTGCCGCCACTAAACCCAAAGCCAGCAGCGCCATGCTCAAGTGGCGGATGACCCATTCATTATGCAGAACCTGAAGGCCGATCAGCCTGTTCATATCGCCATCTTCCGCATATTCCTTGAACTGCAGCCAGCTGCCGTAAATTCTGGGAACCATTATCAGCACCAGGATAACCGAAAGCACAACCATCATTGAAGTTAGCATTGTCATTTTAGCCCTCCCTGCTGCGATCAGGTCTGCTTCGACCCGTTGGTGATCTGCTTTTGATAGTGCAAATCGATTACCAATATTCCTCCTTCTGTGAATTAAAATGATACATCATTAAAATCAGTGGGTTACTGCGCTGGTGTTTTTTTTGTCAATCGCGTGTTTGCAGGTGGTTGGTGGTGGTGTGGTGAAATGAGTGAGGATGCTGGTTATATGGCCAAATAACCTTGTGATGTTATTTGTGTTTATTTAAAAACTCATAAATAACAGTATGTTGCTGTTGTGTAGTTTTGTTTATTTGGGCTGCGTGCGGTTAATTGACTGGATTCGGCGGTCGTTTCTGTGTGGGTATTCATCTCAGTGTTAAATGAAAATCTGATTTTCCGGAATTATTCGTCTGCTGGAATAGACGTTAATTCATGCAGGATATGTGTGGGATAGTTTGGAAATCTAAGTGGATTATTATAAGAATCCGTTGACTTTAGGCTGCTCATGCAACATATTTTATCGAATTGCAGATCAGCAGTATCCAGCGTTTAAGCCGGTTAAGTCGGTAGAAATTACAGCCAGCCAAAATGAATGACAGCGCCGCCAGTTGATTGCCTGGAAAGTGAGCTGATACCTTTGCGAAGATCGGTACATGGAAAATCGTGGGAATAAACATGGGTGATCCCTGTTTATCGGAAAAGCATATAATATTTGATGCTTCAATGAAGAATAAAGCAAGCTAAAGTATCCAATATTATATGCCGGTATATAGCATTAGATGCCGGTTCTAACCGGTGATCTACGAGTTGGACGAATAAAGGATCAAAATGAAAAGAGGAATCATAATGGCAAGCATTTTGGGATCGCTCTTGGGACTGTTTGGTTGCAACAAAACGGACGCCAACCAAAACAAACCAGCAGATATCTATCGCGGACTTCGGCAACAAGTCTTCGCGATTGATCCGTTGAAAATCGGGATCAACCCATCCGCGTCAAACAATGTATGGGGCGTTGTAATGGAGACTGGATACCCTGAAGCAGTCGTTACTTTGGTTACGCTTGCTGACGGTACAGTTAGCTTGTACTTCAGTAATGGCGGGGGAATCATAGGTGTTGGACAACACGAAGGCCCACGAAAGGCAGGCAACGACCTTTTGTCTCTTTCTAAACAATATCTAGGCCAGGCATCACCTACAAAGACTTTTCCTCTGCCGTCTGAGGGGAATACGCGCTTCTATTTCCTCACATCCAGTGGCATTTTTACGGCAGAATCCAAAGAGGATGATTTAGGAAACAATCGACTTCCATTATCTCCTCTCTTTCACCAAGCTCACGAGGTGATCGCGCAAGCCAGAATAGTTGACGAACAAATGAGGTCCCAACCAGGACGCTAGACTTGGCCGAAAACCCGTCAGGTCAGCGCCCACGCCGTTAAACCATGCATCAATAAAATAAAAAATAACCGCAACAAGGATGACCAATATGGAAACAAGGGCTACAACCTCCCCGTCAAATATTTCCGCGCTATCAGTGAAAGTCCAAAAGCTGGAGCATTGGAGTAATTTGGTAAGCAATTTCGGAGTTGGATTGCTAGCAATAACTCTTGTAATTGGGATAGTAAGTAATCGTTTGAATTTACGACTGAATAAAGCTAAAGACCGATTGGCGGCAGAAGAAAAAATGGTTTCCGAAGAAAAAATTGCAGATGCTAACGCAATAGGTGCAAGTGCTAAAGCAGATGCTGCAAAGGCACAAGAAGAGATTGCGAAAGCCCACGTAAAAACAGAAGAGCTAAAAAGAAACAATCTAGTCCTAGAATCCAAAGTCGAGAAAGAGCGGAGTTCTAGGATAGAACTGGAACAAGCAGTTTCCCCCCGCATAATGGAACAGCATAACTCATCTGAAGCATTAAAAGTTCTAACTGGTGTCACAGCTATCATAACTAATATCCCCGATTTAGAATCTCAAAAAATGGCCGGACAACTCGCAACAACTCTCAATATGGCAGGATGGAAAATTCAATTTTCACCGTACAACCCTAAAGACATCTATTCCGACGGTGTAATCATTGAGTCAAATGCGGGGACGCTCCCAAAAGAAGACATATCATCCAAAGCTGCAAAACTTCTACTAGCCCAACTCAAAACTAATAAAATTGAGAGCAGAACCATGCCTACTACTGACTTGCCACTAAATACGATCATTGTAAAAGTTGGTTTTAAGCCATACACATTTTTTTCTGACAAAATGAGTCCCGGCGAAAACATCAGAATACATGGCAATATAATCATGCCCCCGAGATAAAGGTTTAACTCTCAGAGGCCAAAAAGGAACGCTGCTTGCTATGTTGCTATTGAAGAATTCCGAGACGTAATCAACTTAAAGAGGCATAGCCGGAGAGAATCCCTATAAAATTAATAGGCGTATGAGGTCTTGAAACATAATAATCTGACTTTTCACTACCCTGTAGCGTGCGCGTGTCAACTCTCTACCCGTTCTTTAATGGAGCAACTCTATGGCATCAGAATTAAGTGACAGTGCAAAACGTGTACAGGATTTTCTTTTATCCAAAAACTTCTCGTTTGTGGTCAAGGAACTCCCCGGTTCAGCCAGGACTGCGCAAGAGGCTGCTGACAGCATTGGCTGTGCGGTCGCCCAGATTGCCAAATCGCTGGTGTTCAGGGATGAGGAAACCGGCCTCCCGGTTCTAGTGATTGCATCCGGTTCAAATCGGGTTGATACAGCAAAAATTGAACTTGAAACCGGCTTGAGGCTTGGCAAGGCTGATGGTAAATATGTGAAGGAAAGAGTCGGATATGCCATCGGTGGAGTGCCGCCGGTGGGACATAATGAACAGCTGGAAAGCATATTGGATACTGATTTGAAAAAATATGATGTTATCTGGGCTGCCGCCGGTACTCCTTTTGCCGTTTTCCAGCTGAAGCCTGCTGATCTTGAACCATTGACAAATGGCAGGTGGATAGATTTATCAGAATAAATATCCCTCGTGACCGCTGAACGAGCGGCTCCCCACTACTAGCGTTATCAGACCGTTATCCATAGCTGCTCTTCCCCCTCCGAAAAAAAATCACATCCCCCCCCCAAAAAAAACCGGGAACTTTTCATCGCCGACCGCTGTCAAAGGGAACAAAGACACACTTTACATGAGCGCCGGTGCCGGCTCATAATCCATATTAAGTTTTTGTCATCACTTGTCCACCGCTGCCCGAGTGGTATAATTGCAGTTTCTCAAACTGACTGGTTATCAAGATGCGTACAGCGACCATCAAATAAAATGTCAACTTACAGATCGAGGACAGCCTGAAAGACCTGAAATCGTGGTCGGGAGCCGGACTTATCATCAATAGCAGGTGCTTCACTTGAGATCATGGAGGGGCCATGAGCGAAAAACAGATCATGTATGGGCACATTCCACGAACTCTTGAATCTTTCTGCTGCATCATCTTGTTGCTGATAACGATGATTCCCTGCGATGCGCCTGCTACCGAGCTTGCCTCCGGTTCGCTGGAAATGCAGCCGGCCGAAGAGCTGCGGTTGCCACCCCGCCTTGCACCGTTGGGGTTGGAAAGATTGATGAATCTTGAGGTTACCACCGTTTCCCGCATGGAAAGCACGGTGGGTGAGTCGGCCGCCGCGGTTTCAGTCATCAGCCAGGAGGATATCCGGCGATCCGGTGCCACGACCGTAGCGGAACTCTTCCGCCGCGTGCCGGGGATGAATGTAGCGCGGATTGACAACAACAAGTGGGCCATCAGCGCGCGCGGGTTCAACGACCGGTTCTCCAACAAGTTGTTGGTGCAGAGGGATGGCCGTACCATTTATGACCCGATCTTCGCGGGTGTCTTTTGGAATGCGGTGGATTATCCGCTTGAGGACATCGAGCGCATCGAGGTGGTTCGCGGGCCGGGAGCGAGCCTTTGGGGCGCGAATGCAGTCAACGGTATCATTAATATCATAACCAAATCTGCAAAAAACACCCATGGCGGTCTGTTTAGCGCCGGAGGAGGCACGCCGGAAGGAGGTTTTGGCGAATTGCGCTACGGCGGCACGATTGACGATAAAGCCGATTATCGAATTTATGCCAAGGGCTTTGAGCGTGAAAAACAATTCTCTCAACAGGGCGAACCCCATGACCGCTGGAATGGCACAAGCACCGGCATGCGCCTTGATTGGCGGTTAAACGACCTCGATACCGTGACCGTTCAGGGTGATTATCTTCATAGCGAGGCAGGAAGACAGGATCCCGACCTGGAAATGAAGCCCCCGTTTATCTCCCTTGTTGCGGACAAAACTGTTGCGGATAGTGGAAATATTCTTGGCCGATGGACCCATCGGACTGATGAACAAACGAACTGGTCTCTCCAGGCTTACTGGTCCCGATTTAATACCAACCAGCCTATGGCGGCGATTAAAAACGATAATGACAGTTTTGACGTGGATTTTCAGCATCAGTTCCCGATCGGCGCACGGCACAGGTTCATGTACGGTCTGGGTTACCGATATGAGAACCAATCCGTTGGAAACAGCCTCACCGATAACGGTCTATCGCTTTCGTGGCTTAAACACCACTATTCCTTGTCGATCTATAGCGCATTTTTGCAGGACGAGTATGTGTTGGTTCTGGACAGACTAAGATTAATCCTAGGTTTGAAGCTGGAGCACAATGATTTCACAGGATTTGAGCTTCAACCGACAGGGCGTTTGCTGTGGAATCCGACCAAACATCAGACCTTTTGGGCGGCTGTGTCACGGGCCGTAGGCACTACAAGCATATCGCAAGACGGCATCAGATTGAGCGCCGTTCTTCCCGCAACCCTCCCTTCCGGCATACAGCTCTTTCCTCGCGTCACCGGCAATCCCGCACTAAGTTCCGTGCAACTGATTGCCTATGAGCTGGGTTACCGTGCCCAGGTTTCAGAGTCCTTCTCCCTGGACAGTGCCCTGTTTTACAACCAGTATGATGGACTGGTGGTAGCTGTGCCCCAGTCCATCCAAAGCGGGTTTGCCCCCGGGACCGCAATTTTACCTGTACGATTTGAAAACAGGATGGATGGCGAGACGTACGGAGCGGAGATCGGAGCCGACTGGCGCCCTTTAAAATGGTGGCGGCTCTACGGGACATACAGTTTTTTGAAAATGAATCTGCGCGCCGACCGGAGCTTGTCCGCCAGTACGAGGGCTGACGCCGAGGGCGCCGAGGGGCGCAGCCCGCAGCAACAGGTGTTCCTGCAATCCTCGTTTGATCTGCCCCAAAATGTGGAGTTCGACGTTATGGGCCGTTTTGTTGATAACCTGCATGGGTTTATGCAAAATATTCCGGCGTATTTTTCGATGGACGTTCGCGTGGCGTGGCGGCCGCGAAAGGATCTTGAGCTTTCGGTGGTGGGGCAGAACTTGCTTGACAACCATCATCCTGAATTTGGAGTTTCCTCTATCATAGCCGCACCGATTGTCGAAATCCGGCGCAACGTGTACGGAAAGATCACGTGGTGGTTTTGACGATGCGGCGGTTTGCGATGTGCATAGTCATGCTTTTGCTTGGGTATACGCTTGTATATGCCCAAGCACCTGAGTACCAGATTAAGGCCGCGATGCTGGCCAATTTCGCTTTCTTCGTCGAATGGCCCACTACGGCGTTCTCCACGGCAGGCAGCCCGTTTGTGGCCTGTGTATTGGGTAACGACCCATTCGGGCCGTGGTTGAAGCATGAACTGGGCGAAAAGGTAGGGGGGCGTCGAGTAGAAATCCGCTATCTTGAAAAAGCGGAATCTGCCCCGGAGTGCCACATGGTTTTTATCAGCCGCTCTGAACAGCCGCGACTGAAGCCGGTGCTGAATTCACTGCGTAACACAAACGCGTTACTCGTAAGCGATGCCAGCGACATCACCGACTTCTGTCGCAACGGCGGGATGATCGGTTTTGTAATGGAGGGCCAAAAGGTGCGCTTCGACTTGAACGCCGGCGCCGCGGCAAAGGCTGGTCTGAAAATCGACTCCAAACTGAAGCGGGTATCAGGTTCTACGAAATGCGGGGAAGGACGATAGCATGCCGGTATTTCGCTATGTCCATAATTGGCCGATTCAGCGCAAACTGCTGCTGATCATATTGTCGACCATAGTTGTTTCATTGGTATTGGTGACGACCGGTATTGTCACCTACGAACTTGCAACCTACCGAACCCGTTTGGTGAAGCAAGTGACCCAGGTGAGCGGTTTCATCGTCGCAAACAGTGCACCGACATTGGCGTTTGATGATGCACGGACGGCGCAGGAAATATTGGATACTCTGAGTGGAACACCGCCAGTTGACGTTGCCGTCCTGTACACAACCGATGGGCGGGTGTTTGCCTCTTATGTCCGCTCCGGTCAACCGGCAATCGCCCCGCCGCCCAAGGTCGGCCCTGAGGTCACGCGATTCATTGACCGTCACCTGGAACTGGTTCGCACGGTTCAGCAAAAGGGGCACCGGCTGGGTACGCTCTATCTGCGCGCCGACATGTCAACCATGTATGCACGGCTGACCGGCTACTTCGGCATTTTTCTGGTGGTATCTCTGGCAATTTGTGGAGGTGCATTTCTGCTCCAGAGATTATTGAAGAGGTTGGTCTCCGAACCGCTGCTGCGAATCTCCAGGATGGCAGAAAGCATTTCAGGAGGCAATCTCACTGTCCATGTCCCGGTGGAATCAGCCGATGAGATTGGCCAGCTTGCCGGGGCGTTCAACCACATGACGGCCGAACTGGCTCGTTCATATGCCGAGTTGGAGATGCGCGTCCAGAAAAGGACGGAGGAGTTGAGCAGTGCCTTGCAGGAGCTTCGGACGGAGACGGAGAAGCGCATCCATGCGGTTGAAGAACTCCGCAGTAGAGAGCAGATGCTTATACAACAGAGCCGACTGGCGGCGATGGGGGAGATGCTGGTGAATATCTCCCACCAATGGCGACAGCCTCTGAACGTTTTGGGGTTAAAGGTCCAGGAGTTGGGGTTGTCTTATAAGTATGGTGATTTCAGTGAAGAATTCCTGGATGACAGCATTGCCAAGGCAATGGAAGTCATTCAGCACATGTCGCAGACCATCAATGATTTTCAGGGCTTCTTGTCATCGAACAAGGAGAAGCTGAACTTCAGAGTTGATCAAGTCATCGCAAAGACGGTGGGCCTCATCGAAGAAAATTTCAAGAGCCAAAACATCAGCATTGACATCATTTCAACAGGAGAACCGCAAATAAACGGCTATCCCAACGAATACGGCCAAGTGCTTTTGAACCTGCTGATGAACGCAAGGGATGCCTTTCTTGAGCGTGGCGTGACCGGCGCACAGATAACGGTGCGCTCATGGACTGAAAACGGCAGGGCGCTTGTGACCATCACCGATAATGCGGGCGGCATCAAAGAGGAAATCATAGAAAAGATATTCGATGCCTATTTTACCACCAAGGATTTGGGAAAAGGAACCGGGGTGGGCCTGTTCATGTCAAAAAACATCATCGAGCAAAACATGAATGGCCGTCTCTTGGTGCGTAACGTCAACGGCGGCGCCGAATTCAGCATCGAGGTCTAAATTGAAACCCAATCAGTCACACCCACCATTTTCGGTACTGATCGTTGAAGATGACAAAGCGGCCCGTGATATCATGGTCCGCATGGTCGACTTGAAATTCCCCCGTTGCACTATTTACTCTGCCGAAAATGGCAGAAGGGGGTTGGAGCTCTTCAAGGCCCACTCTCCGGAAATGGTCATCACCGATATCAATATGCCGGTGATGGACGGCATTGAAATGGCCCGCGAAATCAGATCGATTAATGCAAACGCCATATACATCGTATTGACCGCGTACGGTAATCAAAGTTTCGTAGATGAATTCAAGGAAATCGGCTGCTGCGCCTATCTGATGAAGCCGATTGATTTCAACGAGCTATTCGCGATGATTGAAAAGTGCGGTGCCGAAAGTAAGTTGCTACGAGAATAATAGATCTGTTTCCAAGGTGCCGCACCGTTATCCAAACAAAACGCCCCGCCTCCTTTCGGAAGCGGGGCGTTAAAGCTGTCTGTGTCAGGCTGGTTTACGCCATGACAAACACCAGATCCTCTTTGTCTACTTTTTCACCTTCCTTGAATTTCACATCGGCAACCTTGCCATCGGCCTTGGCTTTGATGTTGGTTTCCATCTTCATCGCTTCGGTCACCATCAGTACATCGCCGGCCTTGATCGCATCGCCGGCCTTGACGTTGACCTTCAGCACCTTGCCCGGCATCGGTGCGCCGATGTGGTTGGCATTGCCTTTGTCGGCTTTTTCACGGGCTTTCTCATCAGTTTCGACCGAATGGTCGCGGATGACGACGGAACGGTTGTTGCCGTTCAGTTCGAAATAAACGGCACGGGTACCGTCTTTCTGCACCTTGCCTATTGCGTTGAGCTTGATGATCAGGGTCTTGCCCGGCTCGATGTCCAGCGAGGTTTCCTGGCCCGGTTCCAGGCCGTAGAAGAAGATCGGGGTCGGGATGACGGAAGTGTCCGAGTATTCCTGGCGATGGCGGTCGAATTCCGGGTAGACATTCGGGTAGAGGATGGCCGAAACCAGCGCCTTGTCATCGATGCGATGCCCCAGTTTTTCCTCCAGCTTGAGCCGTTCTTCTTCGAAATCGACCGGTTCCAGCAGTTCGCCGGGACGGCATGTGATCGGTTGCTCCCCTTTCAGGATGATTTTCTGCAACTCCTGCGGCCAGCCCTGGTAGGGTTGTCCCAACATGCCCTTGAACATGCCGACTACCGACTCGGGGAAAGCCAGTTCCTCCGTGGTAGTAAAGACGTCGGCCGGTTCCAAGTTGTTCTTGACCAGGAACATGGCCATATCTCCGACTACTTTGGATGATGGCGTAACCTTGACTATGTCGCCGAACATCATGTTGACCTTGTGATACATCTCCTTGCATTCGTCCCAGCGCTCGATCAGTCCCAGGCCGGCTACCTGCGGTTTGTAGTTGGAGTACTGTCCACCCGGGATCTCATGGTGGTAAACTTCGGCCGTTCCGCTTTTAAGCCCGGATTCGAAGGGGGCATAGTAGTCCCGCACCGTCTCCCAGTAGTTGGCCAGTTTTTGCAGGCCGGCGGCATTGACCAGCGGATCGCGCTCGCTCCCTTCCAGTGATGCCACCAGGGCGTTCAGGTTGGGCTGGGCGGTCAGGCCGGACAGGGACGACAGCGCCGCATCGACGATATCGACGCCGGCTTCACTGGCTTTCAGCAGCATGGCGCTGCCGTTGCTGGAGGTGTCGTGGGTGTGGAGATGGATCGGGATGCCCACGTTCTCCTTGAGCGCCTTGACCAGTTTGTAGGCAGCCAGCGGCTTCAGCAGGCCTGCCATGTCCTTGATCGCCAGGATGTGGGCGCCCATCTGCTCCAGCTCTTTTGCCATGTTGATGTAGTATTCCAGCGGGTACTTGTCCCGTTTCGGATCGTTGATGTCGCCGGTGTAGCAGATGGCGGCTTCGCAGATCTTGCCGCTTTTCCTGACCGCTTCCATGGCCACTTTCATGCCGGTGGTCCAGTTGAGCGAGTCGAAGACGCGGAAGATGTCCACGCCGGAGTTGGCGGCTTCTTCGACAAATTTCTCCACGACGTTATCCGGGTAGTTGGTGTAGCCGACCGCGTTGGAACCGCGCAGCAGCATCTGGAACAGGATGTTGGGGACCAGTTCCGACAGCTTGTGCAGGCGCTGCCAGGGGTCTTCCTTCAGAAAGCGCATCGAGACGTCAAAGGTGGCGCCCCCCCAGCATTCCAGCGAGAACAGGTCGGCCCCCAGATAAGAGGTCGGCTCGGCTATTTTCAGGATGTCATGGCTGCGAACGCGGGTAGCCAGGTTGGACTGGTGGGCGTCGCGCATGGTCGTGTCGGTGATCAAAAGTTTTTTCTGCTCGAGAATCCATTTGGAGAGCCCCTCGGCGCCCAGTTTCATGAACAGATCTTTGCTGCCGGCCGGTCGCGGTTTGCTGAAATCCAGCTCCGGCACCCGCGCCTCGATCAGTTCGGCCGATTTGAGCGGTTTTACGATCCCCGGCGAGCCATTTACAATGACATCACCCAGAAAGTTGAGCACCTTGCTGGCGCGGTCTTTCTTTTCACGGAAATGCAGCAGCTCCGGGTGTTTGTCGATGAAAGAAGTGTCGCAGTTACCTTTGATGAATACCGGGTGGGTGACGACGTTTTCCAGGAAACCGATGTTGGTCTTGACTCCGCGCACTCGGAATTCCTGCAGGGCGCGGTGCATGATGTTGGCAGCGGCCTGGAATGTCAGGCCCCAGGCGCCGACCTTGACCAGCAGCGAATCATAGTGCGGAGTGATCTTGGCGCCGGTGAAAGCGTTGCCGGCATCCAATCGCACGCCGCAACCGGCCGCCGAGCGGTAGGTCGTCAGCGTGCCGAAGTCGGGGGAGAAATTGTTGGCCGGATCTTCGGTCGTAATGCGGCACTGGATGGCGTAGCCGCGCATGTCGATGGCACTCTGGCTTGGGATGTTTATCTCCGGGTCGGACAGCTTGTGGCCGCAGGCCACCAGAATCTGGTCCTGCACCAGGTTGCGACCGGTGATCATCTCGGTCACGGTGTGCTCGACCTGGATGCGGGTGTTCATTTCGATGAAATAATGGTTGCCTTCCTGGTCCACCAGGAACTCGACAGTGCCGGCGTTACGGTACTTTACCTGTCCGGCGATCTTGAGCGCCGCCGTGCAGAGCTCTTCGCGCTGGGTCTGGGTCAGGCAGAGCGACGGGGCAAATTCGACCACTTTCTGGTGACGGCGCTGTACTGAACAGTCCCGGTCGAAGAAATGCACCAGGTTGCCGTAGTTGTCCCCCAGTACCTGGACCTCGATATGCTTGGGGTTGGCAAGATAACGCTCCAAGAACACTGCCGCGTTGCCGAAGGAGGCCTTGGCTTCGCTGCCGGCTGCTACCAATCCTTCCAGCAGTTCCTTTTTGTTGTGGGCCACCCGCATGCCGCGTCCGCCGCCGCCGGCGGCAGCCTTGATGATGATCGGATAGCCATGTTCCTTGGCAAACCTCAGTGCTTCTTCTTCCTTCTCGATCGGCTCTTCCGTACCGGGTACAACATTGACGCCGGCGGAGATGGCCGCCTTGCGGCCAGCCACCTTGTCGCCCAGGGCACGCTGCATTTCGGCGGTCGGCCCGATGAAGGTGATTCCGTTGGCCTCGCACTTCTCGGCAAACTCGGCGTTCTCCGCCAAAAAACCATAGCCGGGGTGGATCGCATCAACATCGGCTCTCAGCGCCAGTCCGATGATTTCATCGATCCCCAGATAGGCATCTATAGGCGCCTTGCCCTTGCCGATGTGGTAAGCCTCGTCCGCCTTGTAGCGATGCAGGGAGAGTTTGTCCTCTTCGGAGTAGATCGCCACCGTGCCGATGCCCAGTTCGGTGCAGGCGCGGAAGATGCGGATGGCAATCTCGCCGCGATTGGCGGCCATGACTTTACGGAACTTGTGTTTCTGCATTAATTTCCCTCCGGCAGTTTGTTTTATGATTTCCAACATCTATTATTATTTGCTGTTTACAGTGATACTAAAAATTTAGTAAAACTAAAATAATTCAGTTATTTTGAATAGTTACGCGCGAGTCAGGCGGCAATAAAACAGATCGGTTTGATTTTGTCAATCAGGATTTTACAGAAAAGGATAACTTGGCGGATGTAGTCATGAAAACTGCATGGTGGGAATTTTATGATCTGTGAGGCAGACGCGGTTCCGCACAGCAGGAAAGCCTGCTGATGTCGCTGTCGAAACCCTGGGCGCACAGTTTCAGTCCTTCGCTCATTGATGGATAGACATGCATCGTGCCGGCCAGGTCCTCCACCGTTGCCTTGAACTTCAATGCCAGTGAGGCTTCGTTGATCAGTTCGGCCCCGCGCTGGCATGCCAGGTGCACGCCCAGAATCCTGCCGCTGACACGGTCGGCTACCATCTTGATGACACCCTGCCTGTTTCCTGTCACGTGCGCCTTGGGGATCGCGCTGACCGGCATGACGTTTACAACGATATCGAATCCGGCCTCTCTGGCGCTTTTTTCGGTGTGGCCGACGGTGCCTATTTCAGGATCGGTAAAGATGGCCATCGGCGCCGCAAGGTAATCCATGGAGCAGCCGCACCCCCGGTCAAACATGTCATCTACGGCTACGATGGCCTCCCGGGCTCCGACCGTGGCGACCATCATTCTGCCGGTCACATCCCCAGCCGCCCAGATGCCGGAAACGGTGGTGCGCATGAAATGATCAGTTGAAACAAACCCCTTGCCATCCAATGCAACCCCTGCCTTTTCCAGCCCGATGTCGCCCGTGGCCGGCTTCGTCCCCACTGCCAGCAACAGCCGTTCTGCGCAGAAAGCTTGGCGTAGCCCGTTTACTTCGGCAGTTACAATACAGGAACCACCCCGACCTTCAACCGAACAGCATGTGGCATTCGGCACAATTGTAAGCCCTTCACCGACGAGCGCCTGCTGCAAAGCTCCGGCCGGCTCCTGTTCTATTGCCGGCAACAGACGAGGCCCATGCTCAAGGATTGTAACTTCGCACCCCAAGCGGTGGAACATCTGCCCCATTTCAACCGCGATGACGCCACCGCCGATAATAATCAGAGAAGAAGGGAGTTTCCGCATCAACAGCGCACTGCGACTGGTCAGATAGCCGCTGCCTTCAATACCCGGAATCGGAGGTATGTGCGGATTGCCTCCGACGGCTATCAGAATTCTGTCACACTTGCAGCTCGTCTCAATGGTTTCAACGGTCCGGCTGTCCACGAAACGTGCCGCTCCTTTTATCAGCTCAAGGTTGGGAACACTTCGTAATACATCCAGATAACGTTCCTGGCGAAGTTCGTGAACAACCTGTTCACGATGGTCAGACAGCCTGCCGAAATCCACCTCGGCAGGCAACCCTTGGGACAGCACGCCCAAGCCTGCCCCCAAACCGGCTTCATGTCTGAACAGGGCCGCGTGGATCAAGGTCTTGCTTGGTATGCAGCCCCAGTTGATGCAAGTGCCCCCCATCACGCTCTTTTCGAACATCGTTACCCGCGCCCCGTACGAAGCGGCCCTCAGAGCAGCGGCAAAAGCGGTGGATCCGGAACCGAGGATTATCAGATCAGGTGTGTTGTTCACGGCAACGCTCCTTGCCACAAATGAGGCCCTATGCTGCAACTATTATGAATCGACCGGGTTTCCGCGCGTTTCAGTATCGAAAATTTCCATCAGCGACTCCGGCGTGTAGGCGCACACATGAGTTGTCGTACCGCCCTTTCCACTGTGAACCCATTCCACCTTGTCACCGGATGCGTCAAGTACGCGTTTTACCTGGGTGCCGCAAACCCGCACTATTTCATTCCACATCTCGTCCATTGTCAGGAGGTCCAGACCGCCAATCTCTTCTCCGCTTGTGGTGTTGTCAATAAATCTGTCGATCAGATCATAATCAAGAAAGTCCTCTTCTTTTCGCCACCATTTAACAAATTGATGATTGTCCGTACGTCGTGAATCCAAAGTTGAAATGATTTCAGATCCTCTCATGACCCACCTCCCGTCACAGCGAATTAAGACTATCTGGCTGGAATCACTATGACTCTTGATATTCACATTATACCCCCGTTGCGGCAAGAGGGGGGTGGTTTATTTTCGCTGAATCTGTCTTCAGCGCGGAAAATATGTCGAATCGTGATTCGGATTTCATGCCTGGAATTACAAAAACCCGGTTTAAACACTTGCCAGCAACGGGATGGTTGGATATATTGGCAAACTGAAATCGCGCTGCAGTGAAACCATCGTCGGAGGTATGTTCATGGATATCAAAGTGCTTTCTCTACCGGTAGAGAAAATGAAAGAAAAAATAAAAGACGAGTCCCAACTCGGTTTTGGCAAATACTTTACTGACCGCATGCTGCTGGTCGAGTGGAAGGCCGGGCAGGGGTGGCACGATGCCCGTATCGAGCCGTATGCCCCTTTCTCGCTTGACCCGTCCTGTACTGTTTTCCATTATGCCCAGGAAATTTTCGAGGGGCTCAAGGCCTACAAATGGCCTGACGGCCGCGTCGCCCTGTTTCGTCCGGAGATGAATGCCCGCCGCTTCAATCAATCCGGCGACCGCCTCTGCATGCCTGCCGTACCGGAGGAACTGTTTGTTGACGGCATCAAGAAACTGGTCGGATTGGAAAAGGAGTGGATTCCGACCGCTCCCGGCACCTCGCTTTATATCCGCCCGACCATGATTGCTGTGGAACCTGTTCTGGGGGTTCATCCTTCGAACCACTACTACTTCTACGTCATTCTTTCTCCGGTGGGAGCCTATTATGCGGCAGGTTTCAATCCGGTCAACATTCTGGTTGAAGACCATTATGTGCGCGCCGTGCCGGGCGGCACCGGCGAAGCCAAAACCGGCGGCAATTATGCCAGTTCGCTCAAGGCAGGTCAGGAAGCCAAGAAAAAAGGGTACGATCAGGTGCTCTGGCTGGACGGCAGGGAGCGGCGTTATATTGAAGAAGTCGGCGCTATGAACATGTTCTTCGTCTATGGGAAAAAGATCGTCACTGCCAAGCTGAACGGTTCGATCCTTTCCGGTGTCACCAGGGATTCGGTGCTCAAGCTGGCTCCGACTCTCGGCTACGAGGTCGAGGAGTGCCAGATCGAGGTGAACGAGCTGATAGCTGACATTCGTGCCGGCAAGGTGACGGAAGCCTTTGGCAGTGGAACCGCCGCGGTTATTACGCCGGTCGGCAAGCTATGTTACAAGGATGAGGTTCTGCAGTTGACCGATGGCCAGGTGGGCGAAATAACACAGAAACTTTATGATACTCTGACAGGCATCCAGACCGGCAAGCTGAAGGATGAGTTCGGCTGGGTCAAGTTCGTCGAATAGTTTTGTTCCAGTGCAACAGTTAAGGTCTCCGGGGCCGGCAGGGCTCCGGAGACTCGTACGGTAACCTATGAAAAGCAAACAAAAACAAACATCAAACCGTCCCTCTCCCAACAAGCTCTGCAGTTCGTGCCGCCGCACCTGCAAACAGGTGGCCAATGCAGTGGTTGCCAAATGCCCCCGTTACTACCCCTTTTCGCGCAAACAGTCGAAACCCGAGTTCACATGGAAACAGATGGATCTGGGGCTATAGGCGCTCCACCGGTTCCGCTCGTCAATGTATCCCGCTGCAGCGGATGCGGCCGTTGTGTCGCCGCCTGTCCTGTGAAAGTCATCACGCTTGAAGCCGCCGGTTACCGCAAGAATGCCGTGATATTTTGCGAAGAGCGTTGCACCCGCTGCGGCAGATGCGTGGAGAGTTGTCCGGTGAACGCCTTTGAATTCTGAAACCGTTATTTTGCTTGATCTGTATTGAATTCCCATGTTATAAGTCTTCGCTATTCAATTCACACGCCCCTGACAGATCCGGCGGTGTCCCTAAGGCTGGCGGGGATTCGGTGGGGCGGAGGAAAAACCAAAGGAGAAACGTATGTCAAGTATCAGCATGAAGGAACTGTTGGAAGCCGGTGTCCATTTCGGTCACCAGACAAAGCGCTGGAACCCCAAGATGAAGCCCTATATTTTCGGGGCTCGCAACGGGATCTACATCATCGACCTGCAGAAAACCGTCCGCTATTTCAAAACCGCCTACAGCTTCGTAAAAGACGCTGCTCAGGACGGCCACACCGTACTTTTCGTCGGCACCAAGAAACAGGCCCAGGACTCGGTAGCCGAAGAGGCTGCACGCTGTGGAATGCATTATGTCAACCAGCGCTGGCTGGGCGGCATGCTGACAAACTTTTCCACCGTCAAGCAGAGCATCGACCGTCTTAAGAAGATCGACGCGATGTTTGAGGATGGCACGATCGAGGCCTACACTAAAAAAGAAGCGCTGCAGTTTGAGCGCGATCGTGAAAAACTGCAGAAGACCCTGGGCGGAATCAAGAGCATGAACAAGCTCCCCGGCGTCATGTTCGTAATCGACCCCAAAAACGAAGAAATTGCTGTTCAGGAAGCCAACAAACTCGGTATTCCGGTTGTAGCCGTCGTTGATACGAACTGCGATCCCGATCCGATCGACTACGTCATCCCAGGAAACGACGATGCCATCCGTGCCATCCGTTTGCTTTCCGCCAAGATGGCCGATGCCGTCATCGAAGGTCAGCAGGCCCGCAATGCGTCGCTCCAGACAGGCAGCGAAGGTTCCGACGAGTATGCTCCTGACGAAGTCGCTGTAGAAGTAGCCGGCGAATAAATACAAATATTAATCCCTGTTGAGGGATGGGAGGATAGAATGGCCGTATCAGCTGCACAAATCAGTGAACTTAGAAAATCAACCGGTGCCGGTATGCTGGATTGCAAGAAGGCGCTTGAGGAAACAGGTGGTAATTTTGATCAGGCGGTTGACTTCCTGCGCACAAAAGGTCTTGCCGCTGCTTCCAAGAAGTCCGGCCGTGCCGCAACCGAAGGCATGGTTGTCGCCGCACTGTCCGCCAACGGCAACAAGGGCGTTCTGGTTGAGATCAACAGCGAAACCGACTTTGTCGCCAAGAACGACAAGTTCCAGGCCTTTGTAAAAGACGTGGCCAATCACGTTCTGCAGGCTGGACCCGCAACTGTCGAAGAACTTTTTACACAGGCTTACGTTGGCGACAGCAGCAAAACGATCCAGACCCTGCTGAGCGAAGCGATTTCCGTTATCGGCGAGAACATGCAGATTCGCCGTTTCAGCACTTTTGAAGTGCCGGGTGCCGGTGCGGTTGGCTCTTATATTCACGCCGGCGGCAAGATAGGCGTGCTTGTCGAGGCTACCTGTGAAAATGAAGCTGCCGCCAGGGATGAGCGTTTCGCCAACTTTGTCAAGGACGTTGCGATGCACTGCGCAGCCGCATCCCCGCTCTATGTAAAGCGTGATGAAGTCGACGCGGATGTTCTTGAGCGCGAAAAAGATATCTACCGGGCCAAGGCCCGCGAAACCGGCAAGCCCGAGAATATCATCGAAAAGATTATCGACGGCCAGGTCAACAAGTTCTATGCCGATATCTGCCTGCTGGAGCAGCAGTTTGTCAAGGATACGGACAAAACGATCCTGCAGTATGCTGCCGAGACCGGAAAAGCGCTCGGTACGACCATTACCATTACCCGTTTCGCCAAATTTGTCCTGGGCGAAGGGCTTGAAAAGAAGGAATCCGACTTTGCCGCCGAGGTGGCGGCAGCAGCCGGCCTTTAATATTCACCCGAGCCGGCCCACACAGGCCGGCTTTTTTTTTACCATCTCCAGAAAGAGGTGTGTCATGAGCAGGCAGTCTTTCAATCGGGTACTTCTGAAACTTTCCGGTGAGTCACTGGCCGGGGACCAGGGTTACGGAATCGATCCCCTGACCATCAACAATATCGCCCGCGAGATCAAGGAAGTCGTTGACATGGGTGTCCAGCTGGCACTCGTGATTGGCGGCGGCAATATTTTTCGCGGACTGGCGGCTTCCTCCAAGGGCATGGATCGCTCCAGCGCCGACTATATGGGGATGCTGGCCACCGTGATCAACTCTCTGGCCATGCAGGACGCACTGGAGAAGCAGGGTGTGTCCACCCGCGTCCAGTCTGCGATCGCCATGCAGGAAGTTGCGGAGCCTTATATCCGCCGCCGCGCCATGCGCCATCTGGAAAAGGGACGGGTGGTCATCTTCGGCGCCGGTACCGGCAACCCCTATTTCACTACCGATACGGCTGCCAGTCTGCGCGCAATGGAGATCAATGCCCAGGTCATCCTGAAGGGAACCAAGGTCGACGGCGTATATACCGCCGATCCCAAGAAAAATCCCGATGCTGTAAAACTGGATAGCCTGACCTATATAGACGTTCTGAAAAAAGGTTTGCAGGTGATGGATGCAACCGCGATATCGCTTTGCATGGATAATAACCTTCCGATCATCGTTTTTGACCTGACAACGGAGGGAAATATAAAAAAGGTCATCGGTGGTGAAGAGATCGGTACCATCGTACAAGGAGCCTAGAAATGCCGAAAAATGTTCTCGATGATATGAAGTCCCATATGGAAAAAACCCTGGGCGTGCTGAAGGGCGAATTCCAGAAGATTCGCACCGGGCGTGCCAGTACCAACATTCTTGATTCGGTAAAAGTCGATTATTACGGCAATCTTTCTTCCATCAGCCAGGTCGCCACATTGGCAGTTCCGGAGCCGCGCACGATCACGATCTCCCCATGGGAGGCCAAGATAATTCCGGCCATCGAGAAGGCCATCATGAATTCCAACATAGGCCTGACTCCTTCCAATGACGGCAAAACCATCCGTCTGAATCTCCCGCCTCTGACCGAAGAGCGCCGTAAGGAAATTGTAAAGGATCTCAAGAAAAAGGCCGAAGAAGACAAAATCGCTCTCAGGAATATTCGTCGTGACGCTATCGACAAGCTGAAGAAGCTCGAAAAGGACAAGTCTGTCACCGAGGATGAGCTGAAAAAGCTTGAAAAGGAAGTTCAGGACGTAACCAAGAATTATGAAGCCAAGGTTGACGAAGCTGTGGCCCACAAGGAAAAAGAGGTCATGGAAGTTTGATGGAACCGCTTGATCTCGACAAACTGCCCGTTCACCTGGCGGTTATTATGGATGGCAATGGTCGTTGGGCGCAGCAGAGAATGCTCCGGCGTGTCGTGGGCCATCAGCGCGGCGCCGAAACTGTCAAGATGGTGGTTGAGCAGGCTTCGCTTTTGGGCATCAAATATCTGACCCTGTTCGCCTTCTCTTCCGAAAACTGGTCCAGACCAGTTCTGGAGGTGCGGGCGCTGATGGCGCTGCTCAAGAAGTATATCCGCCAGGAAACAGCGCGCATGATGCGCAAGAATATCCGCTACAATGTCATCGGCAATCGCAGCGATTTGCCAGATGATGTCAACGAAACCCTCGACAGCGCCATCAGTCAGACCTCCGGCAACACCGGCATGGTGCTGACCCTGGCGCTCTCCTACGGCGGCCGTCAGGAATTGAGTGCCGCCGCCGCCAGAATGGCCCGGGACGTAGTGGCGGGTAAACTGGCACTGGAGTCAATCACGACAGATACATTCGGTAATTATCTGGATACCGGCGGACTGCCTGATCCGGACTTTCTTATCCGCACCAGCGGTGAGATGCGCATCAGCAATTTTCTGCTGTGGCAACTGGCCTACACGGAGCTTTATTTCACTGAAACCAACTGGCCTGACTTTACGATAAACGAGTTGCACAAGGCATTGGCTGACTTTCAGTCCCGCGAGCGCCGTTTTGGCAAAACCAGTGACCAGATAACAACGCAAAGGGGCGGCCTATTAAACGCCTGATAACCGCATTCATCCTGCTGCCGATTGTTATCCTGATCATTGTGAAGGGCGGAGCACTGCTCTTTGCTTCTTTGCTGGCGTTTCTTTCCTGCATCGGTATTACCGAGTTTTACCGAATGGCGATGCCTGACCGGAAGATTGAAGGCCGGTTGGCGGCACTGTCCGGCACGAGCCTTTTATTTTCCCCTTTTTGCAGCTCCAGCCATTTGGCTCTTACCGTAATAGGCGTTCTTTTCCTGACATTTGCCCTGCTGTTTCTGTTCCGTATCCGGAATATTGCCGATGCTGCCAGGGAAGTTTCGTACGCCACGCTGGCCTTTCTTTACATCCCTTTTTTGCTGATGCATCTGGTCATGCTGCGTCAGACGCCTTACGGTGTCCAGTGGCTGCTTGTGATCATGCTGATCGTCATGACCAATGACTCGGCTGCCTATTATTTCGGCAGCGCTTTTGGCAAGACCAGGCTTTATCTGCTTGTCAGCCCCAAAAAGAGCGTCGAAGGTTCGCTGGGAGGTCTGGCCGGCAGCATTTGCGGCACCCTGTTGGCCAAATTCACTTTTTTCCCGCAGTTGACGTTCGTTGATGCTTTTGCCATGGCGCTCGTCATCGGGGCTCTCGGCCAGATCGGCGATCTCTTCGAGTCGCTACTCAAACGCAGCTTCGGCGTCAAGGATTCAGGGACGATTTTTCCGGGTCACGGCGGGGTGCTGGACCGCCTTGACAGTATCCTCTTTGCCGCACCGGCCACATTTTACTACACCATATATTTTTTCAAGGGATAGCTTATGAAGAATATTACCATCCTTGGCTCAACCGGTTCTATCGGCGTGAGCACCCTGGAAATTGTTTCAGCTCACCCTGATCGATTCCGGGTTGTCGCAATGACGGCCGGAAAAAATCTGGAGTTGTTCGCGCGACAGATCAGGGAGTTCTCACCACGGATCGCCGTTGTTGCATCGGTCGATGATGTCGCGCGGCTGAAGGAAATGTGCAGTGGGCTGGACGTGAACATACTGGGCGGTTTGGAGGGGCTGATCGCCGCGGCAACCTTCGACGAGACCGAGATGGTGGTTGCCGCAATCGTCGGCGCGGCCGGCCTGGTTCCCACGGCTGCCGCCATACGCGCAAAAAAAGATGTCGCACTGGCCAACAAGGAAACGCTGGTTACCGCCGGCCATCTCTTCATGGATATGGTGGAGGAGTACGGTGTTCGTCTTTATCCGGTCGATAGTGAGCACAGCGCTGTTTTTCAGTCGATTGAGGGGCATCGCAGCACGGATATCGAGAAAATAATTCTGACCGCTTCCGGCGGCCCGTTTCTGAATACTGCTGTTGAACAGTTGAAAAGGGTTACGGTACGGGATGCATTGAACCATCCCAACTGGAGCATGGGCAAAAAGATAACGATCGACTCGGCTACGATGATGAACAAGGGACTCGAAGTACTTGAGGCCCGCTGGCTGTTCGATACGCCTGTGGAGAAGATCGAAGTCAATATCCATCCTCAGAGCATCATTCACTCGATGGTGGAATATATTGATGGATGCGTTATTGCACAGCTTGGTACTCCCGACATGAAGGCCCCCATCGCTTATGCGCTGTCATACCCGGAACGGGTATCCACCGGTGTAAAACCGCTTGATCTGACCGCCTTGTCGGGACTGACCTTTTTCAAGCCGGACATGGAGAAATTCCCGTGCCTTGGTTTGGCTTATCGCGCCATCAATTCCGGCGAAAGCATGCCGGCCGTAATGAATGCGGCCAACGAGATTGCCGTTGATGCGTTTTTGAATGGTCGCATCGGATTCGTACAGATTGCCGATACTATCGAACGGACCATGAACGCTCACACGGCGCATAACCTGGTGTCAATAGATGAAGTGCTTAAAGCCGATCTCTGGAGCAGGGAAACGGCCCGCGAAATCTGCCGGGAAATGGTGCGTTGATATGATGGTCGTGTACGCGATAATAGTTCTGGGAGTCCTGATCTTTGTTCACGAACTCGGGCATTTTCTGTTTGCGAAAATGATGGGGGTCAGCGTAGAGAAATTTTCGCTGGGCTTCGGACCCAAGTTGTTTGGTAAAAAGATTGGCGAGACGGAATATCTCATTTCAGCATTCCCGCTGGGTGGGTATGTCAAGATGTTCGGTGAAGGCGGTTTCATCGAAGGCGGGGAGTCGCATCATCCGCAGCAGGACGATGAGGCAGAAGCAGGCCAGGTTGCTGAACCGGTTCTGCGTGAACTGACCGAAGAGGAAAAGTCTCGCTCCTTCGCCCACAAACCGGTGCTGGCCCGTATCGCCATAGTCATGGCCGGTCCCGTATTCAACCTGATCTTTGCCTGGATGATCTTCATTGTGCTCTGCATGATGGGGGTTCCGACCGTAACCGCAAAAATAGGTGAGGCTCTCAAAGACAAGCCGGCTGCCAGGGTCGGTGTTCAAAAAGGCGATGTCATCACCTCCATCAACAACAAGTTGATCGCACGCTGGGACGAAGTTGCCGAGGGTGTCGCAGCCAGCAAAGGACATCCTCTTTCTCTGTCGGTAAAGCGCGGCGATCAGGTGCTTGTATTTTCCATCACGCCCGAACAGCGCGTATCGAAAAACCTGTTCGGCGAGAAGGTCAGCGGATACGCCATTGGTGTCGCTTCGGCCGGCGAAGTCGTCACGGAATATTATAATCCGTTTCAGGCTGTCATTAAGGGAACCGAGCAGACCTGGAAGGTCATTGATATTACGATCATGTCTCTGCTCAAGATGGTGCAGAGAGTCGTGCCGATGGACAGCGTCGGCGGACCGATCATGATCGCCAAGATGGCAGGCGAGCAGGCCTCGGCAGGAGCATCGAGCTTTCTGGCCTTCATGGCGCTGCTTTCGATCAACCTGGGCGTACTGAACCTGTTGCCGGTGCCGGTGCTTGATGGCGGACACCTGCTGTTTTATTTCATGGAGTTGATTTTCCGCCGTCCCGTGCCTCAAAAAGTGCGTGAATACGCCCAACAGATCGGAATGATGCTGCTGTTGGGGTTGATGGTGATGGCCTTCTATAACGATATCATCAGGTATTTTGTGTCCCGTCAGGGATAGACAGTACTGCGCCGCACATACGCTCCGATCTTTATCGCCGCATCATTGACAGGGTTTATCGCTTTGGCATGATGTGGCGATTTTATTAAAAGAGTGTGTTATGGTAAAATAGTCAATTTATCAACGGAAGGCGGTTCATTATGGATACTCTCGAAGCGATCAAAAGCAGGCATAGCGTTCGCAGATATGAAGACCGGCCGGTCGAAGAAGAAAAACTACTGACCGTACTGGATGCTGCGCACCATGCCCCATCATGGGCCAACCTGCAATGCGTGCGTTTTGTTGTTGTGCGGGATGCCTCTGTAAAGCGCAGAATTAGCGAACTCTCCTACGTAGATTCTTTTTTTGCAGCCAGGGGCTACAAGACCAATCCTTCGCAAGTTGCACTGGCAGAAGCGCCGATTGTGATTGTCGCTTGTGCACTGCCCAACCAGTCCGGCGATATCCGTGGACAGCAATACTACATGGCCGATGTGGGACTGGCGGCGGAGAACCTGATGCTGGCGGCTCACGATCAAGGGTTGGGCAGTGTCTTTGTCAGTATCTTCGAAGAGAAGCCATTGGCGGATTTGCTGGGAATCCCGGCTTATATCAGCATTGTCGGTCTTTTTCCGCTTGGATACCCGATGCATGCGGCCAGTGCTGCAACCCCGCGCAAGCCGCTGGAAGAAACCGTTTTCTACGACAAATGGCAGGGATAGAAGTAGAGCTTTAAAATCAGCATCAGGAGATAAAATGACGTCACCCGTCACAATCAGTTATTTGCTGGCCGGTTCAGCTGTATTGTTCGCGCTGCGTTTCCATCTGATACCGTCAGTATTTGCCGGCCTTACGGTATATGTTCTGACGCTTAAACTCTCCCGACACCTTCCGAAGAACATGAACAGTGTTGCCCGCCAGGTCGCCCTTGGGGTTGTTGTCATCTGCGTAATGATCTGTATGACCGGTATCGGTGCCGCTGTCTGGTCATTTATCGGCAGCAGTCAGGGCATAGGAGCTCTCTTGACTACCGTTGTCGAAACTCTGGGAACCCTGCGCCGCACGCTGCCGTCATCAGTTGCCGATGTACTGCCGACGACAATTGAAGGACTGCGCCAACAGCTGGCCGAAATATTGACGGAACATGTTCAGAAAATATCGGTAGTCGGTTTTGACAGTCTAAAGTTGTTTGCCCATGTTCTGCTGGGCATGGTTGTCGGCGGCATGGCAGCGGTACATCACTTCAGGGAACATCACGAATTGCCGTCTCTGACCGCTGCATTGCGATCAAGATTGCGGGGGCTTGTCATCGCATTTGACAAGGTTGTTCTGGCACAGGTTAAGATATCCGCTCTAAACACGACCTTCACCGCACTATACCTGCTGGTGGTTCTGCCGCTTTTTGACGTTCATCTGCCCATGTCGACGATACTGGTTCTGCTTACTTTTGCTGTCGGAATGCTGCCGGTGGTCGGAAACCTGGTCTCCAATACCTTTATCGTGGTTATCAGCCTGGGCGTTTCACCAATGGTTGGCGGGGCGTCGCTGATATTTCTTGTGCTGATACACAAGGCGGAATATTTCATGAATGCCCGGATCGTCGGCAACGAAGTTCAAGCCACCGCTTGGGAGCTTCTGAGCGCCATGTTGCTGCTGGAATCAATGTTCGGAATTGCCGGCCTGGTGGCCGCCCCGGTCGTGTATGCCTGGCTGAAGGCAGAGGTCAAGGAAAAAGGCATAATTTGAAAGCTTGCGGCAGTATCTGATGATCATTTCAACAGGGGAGATGTGCATGACACCAAAGCAGCAAAGCGCCACACCGAACAGCCGCCGTTCCGACATGGATTCATCCTTCAAAATTCTTGCAATAGACACGTCCACATCCACGGCTTCCGCTGCCATAGCAATCGATCAGAAAATAGTTGCCGAGTCTGTATTCTGTACCGACCGCACGCTCTCGGCCCGCTTGATCCCTGAAGTCGAGCGCCTCATAATGCTGGCCGGATTTGTCATAGCCGATATCGACCTGTTTGCCGCTTCAATCGGACCAGGCTCGTTTACCGGTGTAAGGGGCGGGGTGGCAACAATTCAGGGCCTGGCGCTGGCCTGCGGCAAGCCTTGCATCGGATACTCGTCGCTGGCCCTTTTGGCGATGAATTTCTCACTGTCGCCGTACCCGGTCTGCCCGCTGCTGGATGCCCGTAAAAGCGAAGTCTATGCCGGGCTCTATGACTGCTCAAATCCTATACCCGTACCGATTGTCAATGATTGTGTCATGCCTCCTGTAGAACTGTTTGAACTGGTCCGTTCCACAACCGACCAGCCGGTTATCTTTGCCGGCGACGGCGCCTTGTGCTATCGCGAAGCCATTGTCGAATGCTTCGGAAAACAGGCCGTAATTGCACCTTTTCAGCACCACAACTCGCGATCATCCAATGGAACCATGCTGGCAATGGATGCGTACAGGCGCGGTGAAGCATTGGCTCCTCAGTTGCTTCTGCCGGTTTATTTGCGGGCTTCGGATGCAGAGATCAATCGCAAACCGAAGAAGTAAGCTGACCCTATTGTTGTTTAGTGTCAATAAAACCCTTCAATGTCAGTAAAAGCCGCTTGTATACAAATCCCTTCCTGCTATAATTTCTGAAATTAATCCAATGGAGCGTACAGCATGAATATTCATGAGTATCAGGCCAAGGAAATCCTTAGCAGTTACGGCATCCCGATACCTCGCGGCAGGGTGGCCCTGACCTCTGACCAGGTCGAGCGGGCCGCCAAGATGATGGGGGGACGCTGCGTGGTCAAGGCCCAGATCTATGCCGGTGGACGCGGCAAGGCTGGCGGGGTCAAGCTGGTTCACTATCCGGAACAGGCCATGGAATATGGCAAGGAGCTGTTCGGCCGTACGCTGGTTACCAATCAGACCGGTCCGGAGGGATTGAAGGTGCGCCGCATCCTGGTGGAAGAGGCGGTCGAGATCGCCCGCGAATTCTACCTTTCGATCACCCTAGACCGCGAAACATCGCGCTATATCCTGATCGCTTCCGCTGAAGGGGGCATGGATATTGAGGAGGTCGCCAACAAGAGCCCCGAGAAGATCCATACGCTCCAGATCGACCCGTTTACCGGTCTTCGCCCCTACCAGGCCCGCAGGATTTCGCTGGCACTGGGGTTGACCGGATCGGTCTGCGAGGATTGCGTCGAACTGCTGATGAATCTGTACCGCGCCTGTCAGGAAAAGGATTGTGCTCTGGTCGAAATCAATCCCCTGGTGGTTACCAAGGCCGGCTGGCTGATGGCGATGGATGCCAAGATCACCTTTGACGACAATGCGGTCTACCGCCACCGTGAATATCCGGACATGATGGACTACTCCCAGCTTGATCCGCTGGAAATCACCGCCGGCAAATACGACCTGGCCTATATCAAACTGACCGGTTCAATCGGCTGTCTGGTCAACGGCGCCGGCCTGGCCATGGCTACCCTGGATGTCCTCAAGGAGTGCGGCGGCGAACCAGCCAACTTCCTGGATGTGGGGGGCGGAGCAACCCGTGAGAAAGTTGCCGAAGCATTCAGGATCATCCTTCAGGATCACGACGTAAAAGGAGTTTTTGTCAATATCTTCGGCGGCATAATGCGCTGTGACGTTATTGCGCACGGTATTATCGAGGCGGCCGGTGAAGTCAACTGTACGCTTCCAATCGTCGTCCGCATGGACGGCAGCAAGGTCGAAGAAGGTAAAAAACTGCTGCGTGAGTCGGGCCTGAACGTCCAGGTTGGTGACAACCTGGGTGATGCGGCTGCGCGGATTGTGAAGATGCTGGGCTGATGCCCCTACAATACATACGGAGTCTATGACCATGTCCATATTACTCAATAAGAACTCGAGAATTCTTGTGCAGGGCATCACTGGCCGGAGCGGACTGTTTCATACCCAGCAGTGCCGGGAGTACGGTGCCAACATCGTGGCCGGCGTTACACCAGGCAAAGGCGGTATTCACATCGAAGGCATACCGGTCTTCAACACGGTTGCCGAGGCTGTCAAATATACCCAGGCCAATGTTTCGATGATCTTCGTACCGCCTCCCGGCGCGGCCGATGCGATCCTTGAGGCGGCCGATGCCGGAATAGAACTGGCTGTTTGCATCACCGAAGGCATTCCGGTCCGCGACATGGTGCCGGTTAAGGCCATTCTGCAGGGGAGCAAAACCAGGCTGGTCGGTCCCAACTGCCCGGGTGTCATCACGCCCGGCGAATGCAAGGTCGGCATCATGCCGGGCCATATTCACAAAAAAGGCAAAATCGGGGTAGTCTCTCGCAGCGGCACCCTGACCTACGAGGCGGTCAAGCAGTTGACCGATGTGGGGCTGGGGCAGTCCACCTGTGTCGGCATCGGCGGCGATCCGATCATCGGCATGAACTTTATCGATGTCCTGACGCTCTTCAATCAGGACCCTGACACCGAAGGTGTTTTCATGATCGGCGAAATCGGTGGAGGCGCGGAAGAAGCGGCGGCCGAGTGGATCAGGAAGAATATGAAAAAACCGGTGGCGGCCTTCATTGCCGGAGTTACTGCTCCTCCGGGCAAGCGCATGGGGCATGCCGGTGCGATCATCACCGGCGGCAAGGGCAAGGCCGAAGACAAGATCCGCATCCTGAAGGAGTGCGGGGTGGTGGTTTCAACCAGCCCGACCAGAATGGGCGAGGCGATGCTGGAGGCGATGGCGGCTGCCGGTAAGAATGTTGAATCTGCGGCAGCCAAGCCGGCTGGGAAGAAAGCCAAAAAATAGTGTAGCAGATGGTATTGTTTTAGCGGGAGTACGCCATTGGCTGCTCCCGCATTTTTACTTGGACAGCAGAATTTTTGATTGTGTGTGAAATCTGGCGCTTCAATGCATATCGTTTGATGATTCAACTCTATGGCCGCCATCCCCCCTGACGGCAACTTCTTGCCACTCCATACAAAATATTGTTTCATCTCCCATTGCTTGACACCATATCTTGGTATAAGGCATAATTCTCCGTCACAGAATTTCCGGGAGGCAGTACCCCATGGAACCATCAGTTATTGCTGAAAATACACTTTCAAGCCCCTTTGTTCACCTCCACCTTCATACCCAATACTCTCTGCTGGACGGTGCTATCCGCTTTGACGACCTGATCGAGAAAGCCAAAGCAGAGAACATGCCGGCGGTGGCAATTACTGATCATGGCAACATGTTCGGCGCAGCAGAGTTTTATCTCAAATGCAAGAAAGCCGGCGTCAAGCCGATTATCGGCTGCGAATTGTACCTGGCGCCCGAATCGCGTTTTTCCAGGGATGCCAAGGGGATCTCCGATGCGGCTTATCACCTGATCCTGCTCTGTGAAAACATGCAGGGTTATAAGAATCTGTCATACCTGACGTCAGCCGGCTACAAGGAAGGTTTTTACTATCGCCCCCGCATCGACCGCGAGCTGCTGACCGGCCGTTCCGAGGGGTTGATCGCGCTGTCGGCCTGCCTGAAAGGGGAGGTGGCGATGCAGTGCGGCCGGGGGCGGATGGAGGAGGCCGTCGCGACCGCCCGCTGGTACAGCGAACTGTTTCCGGATCGCTACTATATCGAGCTGCAGGAAAACACCCTGGCGGAGCAGGACATCGTCAACAAGCGGCTGATGGAGGTGGCTGCGGAGCTGAAGCTGCCGCTGGTGGCGACCAACGACTGCCATTACCTGAACCGCGAGGATGCCCGGGCCCACGAAGTGCTGCTCTGCATCCAGACCGGCAAGACCATGAGTGATCCGACTCACATGCGTTTCTCGGCGGAAGAGTTTTATGTGAAATCGCCGGAAGAGATGAAGCGGGCCTTCTCATACGCCCCGGAGGCGGTCAGCAATACTCTGGTAATTGCCGAGCAATGCAAGCTGGATTTGCCGGTGGATGGCAAGACCTACTATTTCCCGCACTTTGACCCGCCCGAAGGGCAGAATCACGACGACATGCTGAAGGAGTTGGCCACCGAGGGACTCAAGGAACGCATGATCACCATTTTGGCCAAGTATCCCGATATGACGCTGGAGCAGCAGCAGGCCTATTTCGATCGCCTGGCGATCGAGCTGGACTGTATCCGTGACATGAAGTTCCCGGCCTACTTCCTGATCGTGTCCGATTTTATCCGCTGGGCCAAGGATCGCGGCATTCCGGTTGGGCCGGGCAGGGGGTCGGCGGCCGGCTCACTGGTGGCCTATGCGATAAAGATCACCGATCTCGACCCGCTCCCCTACAACCTGCTGTTCGAGCGCTTCCTGAATCCGGAACGTATCTCCATGCCCGATATAGACGTGGACTTTTGCCAGGACCGCCGGGGCGAGGTGATCCAGTATATGGTCGAAAAGTACGGGCGCGACCGGGTCTGCCAGATCATCACCTTCGGGACGATGGGTGCCAAGGCCGCAATCCGGGACGTGGGGCGCGCGCTGAACATGACCTACGGCGATGTGGACAAGATCGCCAAGCTGATACCGGACGACCTCAAGATGACCCTCAGCAAGGCCCTTCAACAGGAGCCGCAGCTGAGGGAGCTGTCCGCCGAAGATCCGCAGGTCAAGGATCTGCTGGATACTGCGCTCTGCCTGGAAGGATTGACCCGTCACGCCTCGACCCATGCCGCAGCTGTCGTGGTGGCCCCGGACCAGTTGGAGGAGTTTCTGCCGCTCTACAAGGACCAGAAGACCGGATCGATCAACACCCAGTATTCGATGAAATACGTGGAGCTGGTCGGGCTGGTTAAGTTCGACTTCCTGGGGCTGAAAAACCTGACCGTGATCGAGAATGCCGTCAGGCTGATCAGGGAGGGCAAGGATGCCGGTTTCGACATCACGACGCTGCGGGACGACGACCAGGCCAGTTATGACCTGATTACCGCCGGCAACACTACCGGCGTTTTCCAGCTTGAATCCAGCGGCATGAAGGAGATGCTGGTCAAGCTCAAGCCGTCCTGTTTCGAGGACGTTATCGCGGCCTGCGCCCTGTACCGTCCCGGTCCGCTCGGTTCCGGCATGGTGGACGACTTCATCGACCGCAAGCATGGCCGCAAAGAGGTTGTCTACGATCTGCCGCAACTGGAGCCGATCCTGAAGGATACCTACGGGGTCATTGTCTACCAGGAACAGGTTATGCAGATTTCCCGCTCCCTGGCCGGTTATTCGCTGGGGCAGGCCGACCTGCTGCGCCGCGCCATGGGTAAGAAGGATGACAAGGAGATGACCCGCCAGAAGGGGCTTTTTCTGGATGGCGCCAAGGCCAACAACCTCGATCCCAAAAAGGCCGAGGCGATCTTCGACCTGATGCACAAGTTCGCCGAATACGGCTTCAACAAGTCGCACTCGGCTGCCTATGCCCTGATCGCCTATCAGACCGCCTATCTGAAGGCACACTATCCGGTGGAATTCATGGCCGCGCTGTTGACCTGCGACATGGACAGCACCGACAAGGTCATCAAGAACATCAGTGACTGCCGCGAGCAAGGGCTTGAGGTGCTGCCGCCTGACATCAATACTTCCGGATTATCCTTCACCGTGGTTGGACATTCGATGCGCTTCGGACTGGGGGCGGTCAAAAACGTCGGTGGCGGCGCAATCGAGGCTATTCTGGAGGCTCGGAAAGATGGCGCCTTCAAGGGTTTGTACGACTTCTGCGAGCGGGTCGACCTGCGGCGGGTCAATAAACGGGTCATTGAATCGCTGATCAAGTGCGGTGCTTTCGATTCGACCGGAGCGGCTCGTGCGTCGCTGATCGAGGGACTGGAAGCAGCTACCGGCTATGGTCAGAAAATACAGGAGGAAAAGGCCAGTGCCCAAGTTTCACTGTTCGGCACCGAGGAAGTAACCAGGGGCAACGGCAACGGCGGCATGAAGCTGCCAAATGTTCCCGAATGGCACGACAAGGAAAAGCTGGCTTTTGAGAAGGAGGCGTTGGGATTTCTGATTACCGGCCATCCGTTGGATCGTTATATCGACGACATCCGGCGCTTGGCCAACACCGAGATTGCCAACATGGTGGAAATGGCTGACGGCAGCGAAGTGCGGATCTGCGGCATCGTATCCGCCTTCAAGGAGATCATGACCAAAAAAGGGGACCGCATGGGATTCGTTACGATCGAAGACCTGACCGGTTCGGTGGAGATTACGGTTTTCTCCGATATATATGCCACGAGTTCCACGCTGTTGAAATCCGATGATCCGCTGCTGGTTATCGGCAAGCTGGAAAAGGGTGAAAAAGGGTGCAAGGTTCTGATAATGAAGGGGGGCGATGAAAACTCCAAAAATCGCTTCCAGCGTGATCGCGGGCCGGCCGGCGATATCAAGCTGCTTTCAGAGGCAAGGGCCCAGACCACCAAGAAGGTACTGTTCACTCTGCGGATGGACAGCACGCCGGTTGAGCATATCGACGCGCTGAAAACGATCATCGAACGCCATCGCGGCGGGGTGCCTTCTTATGTGCAGTTTGTGATACCGGAGCGCAGCTGTTCGATGATGCCGCTGCCATCTGAAATGAACGTGGTCGCCAGTGATGATTTAAGACTGGAAGTGGAACGCTTGTTCGGTTATAATGCCGCCACTTTTGAGTAATAATAAAAAAATACGAAGTATCCACGAGGGTGCGAAATAGAAAAAAGTCTTATTTATCAGTGGTAAACCGGATCAGGGCGATAGATTGGTGCTCCTGCTCTTGATGTGTTTTTGTTCACCCCTGTTAAACTTATATGCTTTTGATCTCTTCGTGTCTTGCTGGTGAAAATGAATGAGGTGTCATTATGGCTACTCCGTTTTATCTGGAATTTGAAAAACCGATTGTCGAGCTGGAAAAGAAAATCGAGGAGTTGAATGCGCTGGCCAGCAGCGGCCTGGATATTTCCGCTGATGTGAACGCACTTGAGGGGCGTGTCGAACAGATGCGCGCCGACATCTTCTCCAACCTGTCCCGCTGGCAGACCGCCCAGGTGGCGCGACACATCAACCGCCCATTCACGCTGGATTATATCAATCACATGTTCACCGAATTTGTGGAATTGCACGGGGACCGCAACTATGGCGACGATCATGCCATCGTCGGCGGTCTGGCCCGTTTCAACGATCAGCCGGTGGTGGTGATCGGCCACCAGAAGGGGCGCGACACCAAGGAGAAGGTCTACCGCAACTTCGGCATGCCGAATCCGGAGGGATACCGCAAAGCGTTGCGCCTGATGCAGATGGCCGAGCAGTTCAAGCTGCCGGTGATTACCTTTGTCGACACGCCCGGAGCCTACCCCGGCATCGGTGCCGAGGAGCGCGGACAGGCCGAGGCGATCGCCCGCAACCTGCGTGAGATGGCAAGCCTGAAGACTCCGATCATCGTCTGCATCACCGGCGAAGGCGGTTCGGGAGGCGCGCTGGCGATTGCCGTCGGCGACCGGATTCTGATGCTGGAGCATTCGGTCTATGCTGTTATTTCTCCGGAAGGTTGTGCCGCAATCCTCTGGTCGGATGGCACCAAGGGAGAGCAGGCTGCCGAGGCGCTCAAACCGACCGCCCAGGATATCATCAAGCTGGGAGTCATCGACGAAATCATCAAGGAGCCGATCGGTGGGGCCCACCGTGATCACGAAGCAACCGCCCGTGCCATGAAAGAAGCGATTGCCCGCAACCTGGCGGAGCTGAACAAGCTTTCCGGCGATGAACTCGTCGAAGGGCGCTATCGGAAGTTCCGTGCCATGACACGCTGCGCGGAGTAATTACTAACCCAGCTTTATCTTAAATAAAATCATAAAAATGTGGGGCGAAGCAGATTTATCTGTTTCGCCCCTTTTTTGTGTGTGCGCCAGGCATGGCGCGTGGCGCGTAAGCGCCATCTGTTTGACTGTGGTGGTCAAGCAGTGACTTGGAGGTGCAAGTCCTCTTCGGACCCTAATGACGGGAACCGATAGCCGAACAGCAAGGGTGTCCGGAGCGATCTGGAATCTGAAGGAAGCTGTAAGCAAAGTCCTGGCCCGACGTACAGGAATCGCATACTAGGCAGGCACATCTGGGCGAGAAGGCACGATTCTTCTAAGCCCGATAGTCATTCAGGAAGATGTGTCTGTAGATGTGGCGGGTGTATGGGATGAAGGTCACGCGAATTACCCTGGGAGATCTGCCAACCTGCCTTTGTGCTACCGGCATCGAGAGGCGTCGGGATGGGTTGCCAGAAGTCAGCAGAGGCCATACGAGTCGGGCTAACCACCCAACAAAGGGCCGAACATGAAGTAATCGGACAGGAGCCTTGAGTTTCGATGACGACAGTAGCAGCAGAAGACCGGGTTGAGATGCTCGGTGCCATCCCGGAGGGTAGCGGTCGGAAACCGCGAGAGTATGGGAGTGGTGCGGCAAACGTCACGGGAAGGAAAGCAACTCACTGGCCGGAAGCGGCAACGGGGCTGATGGAGAAGATTGTCAGTCGCGGCAACATGATGGCGGCATACTCTCGTGTAGTATCCAACAAAGGCGCACCCGGTATCGATGAGATGCCGGTGACGGCCCTGAAGGGTTATCTGCAGGAAGAGTGGCCGCGCATCAAAGAGAAACTGCTGGCGGGAAGATACCACCCGCAACCGGTACGGAAAGTAGAAATCCCCAAACCGGGAGGCGGCACACGGATGCTGGGAATACCCACCGTCCTTGACCGACTCATCCAGCAGGCAGTGCAGC
>CAYWJJ010000022.1:0-60093 GCA_964458105.1 uncultured Geobacter sp. | reverse complement strand
CTTGAAATATCAACGCCCGAAACTCAGTTCCGGATTATCTTGGACAGCAATGATATCTGATTTTACACAAAGCTTTAAAGAGCCGGTTCCCCAGGGAATCGGCTCTTTTTTTGGCATAACCTACAGTTTTAATGATGTAATTACTCAATTCGCATTGTGATTAAATTGTGCTATTTTTCTACTGTGCATTCAGATGAAATCTGGTCGAGAGGCTCCCCATGTCCACTAAAAAAAAGATTGCCCTGATTGGTGCCATATCAGTCGTCGTTATATTATTGCTTTCAGCCACTCTGCTTCCCTGGATTGTACGCGGTCAGGCTGTCAAGGCGATCAGGGAAGCCACCGGCAGAGTTGCACGGATAGATAAAGTCGCTTTCAATCCCTTTACATTAACGGCAACAATCAGTGGATTCGGCATTGAAGGTGAAAAAGGCGCTCCATTCGTCAATATCGGCATTTTGCGTGTTTCGCTGGGCTGCGCCTCAATCTTCAAGCGGGCACTGATTGTCGACGAACTGACCATCAGTTCCCCCTCCATCTCTTTTGCACGTCTTGATGCAAACAAATACAGCTTCAACGACATCCTGGAACTCCAGAAAAAGCAGCCCAGGAAAGAATCGAAAAGTGAATTCCGTTACTCCATCAACAACATCAGCATTCATGACGGCTCAGTCGATTTTGACGATAAGGCCGTCAACGGCGGTAAAATGCATACCGTCAGAAAACTGGAAGTTGCGATACCGTTTATCAGCAATATACCCTACCTGCTTGAAACCTATACCGATCCAAAATTATCGGCTGTTGTAAATGACGCCCAATTCAGTTTTGGCGGAAAAACTAAGCCGCTCAGCAAATCCAGGGAAACAGCCGTCAAGTTACAGTTAAAACAGCTTGACCTGCCACGCTACGCGGCTTATTCGCCGGTCAAATTACCGGTTGATCTGCCTTCCGGTTCGCTGACCGTAGATACGGAGATCAGCTACAAGGTATCATCGGATAAAAAACCGGAGTTGAATATCAAAGGGCTTTTGCAGTTGGACGGGATCGCGATAAATCAAAAAGGCGGCAGTGCTCTGCTCAAAATTCCGTTGCTGCAGGTCAATGCCTCGCGCCTTGAAATCTTTGACCGGCAGTTTGCCTTCGATTCAATCCTGCTGGAGGGACTGGATTTTTTTGCCAGCCGGGATCGCAAGGGGGCGTGGATGTATACCAGCCTGCTTCCGGCCACCAAGAAACCGGTTCCCGGCGCGGGGATTGAAAAGAAACCTGCCAAACCGACCGTTCCCGTTGAAAAGGGTCAGAAGCCGGCAACTTTCTCGGTGGCCTCACTGATGATCAGCAACGCTGCGGTGCATTTCAGCGATGCTCAACCGGCGGGCGGCTTCAAGACCACACTGTCCGATATCGACCTCATCATTAAAAACCTGAATAACGCACCCGACAAAACAGCCGATTACGAACTTTCGATGTTGCTGGACAATGAAGCAACCTTCGCGGCCGACGGCGTTTTTTCCATTGCTCCGCTTGCTGCGACCGCATCAGTTGAATTGAGCGATTTCAAGCTTCAAAAGTCATGGCCGTATCTGGCGCAGTTTTTGACCGCCCCGGTCAAGGGAACCCTGGATGCTGCATTTGATGTGTCCTACAACCACAATAGCGGACTTGACGCAAAAAACGGCTCGCTGGCAGTGAAAGGGATATCAACGAATTACGGCAACAAGGAAGGCTTTGATCTGGCCCTGCTGGAGATCAAGGGAGCAAGCTTCAGTCAGAAGGACAACCGCGGGGTTATCGATGACATCCGGCTGTCCAAAGGCTCTGTTTCCCTTTCAAAAAGCAGTGACGGCAGCATCTCGCTGCTGTCACTGATCAAGAATAATAAAGGCGCAACTTCTGCCGCTCCGTCCGGAACGGTTGCCCCCCCTAAAAAGGCAAAAGATTCAAAACCGTTCTCCTGGTCCCTCAAGCGCTTCCAGTTGGACCGCTTCAATGCATCCTTCACCGACAGGAGTCGTGCAGAGAATCCCAATTTTTCCCTGACCAACAGCCGGATCAGCCTTACCAACCTGAATGGCCCGAAATTCACAACGGCCGGATTGAAGTTTTCGTCCACCTTCAACAAACAGACGCCGCTCAAAGCCAGTGGATTGCTGACTCCGCTTCCCTTCCGCTACAAAGGTGACATATCAGTCGGCCGCCTCCAGATTCGGGACTTTGAGGATTATTTTCCCGATTCGCTCAACGTCTTCATCATCGGCGGCTCGGTAGATACAGCCATGAACGTAGATATCGCGCTCAAAGACGGCAAGCCGGTCGGCAGTTTCAAAGGCAACTGCGGAGTGCGCTCATTTCACAGTATCGATGCCGTTGCCGAAGAAGATCTGCTGAAATGGGAAAGTCTGCAGCTTGACCAGATACAGGGCACCCTGGAACCTTTGAGTCTGGGCATACGCGAGGTGGCCCTCAACGGCGTGTATTCACGAATCGTGGTCAGAAAGGACGGCACCCTCAACCTGCAGAATCTGGTGGACAAACCGGAGGTGGTGAAGCAGAAGACAGAAGACAGTGGACAGAAGCCAGAAAGTACAAGTCGTGGCACGGAGACCAAAAACCAAGGTGCTGCGCCGGCAGCCGCAACTCCGATTACGATCGGCGCCGTTACTGTCCAGGACGGCACAATAGCGTTCACAGACCGGCATCTGCAGCAGACCTTCAGCAGCACCTTCTACAACCTGGGTGGACGGGTCAGCGGCCTCTCTTCAGAAGAAACCAAACTGGCGGATGTGGACCTGCGCGGAAACCTCGAAAACCATTCACCGATGCAGATTACCGGAAGGATTAATCCGCTGCGCAGCGACCTGTTCATCGATCTCAAGCTTTCGTTCAAGGATATCGATTTGTCGCCGGTCACCCCATACTCCGGAACTTACCTGGGATACACGGTTGAAAAAGGAAAGCTCTTCCTTGATCTGAAATACCTGATCGACAAGAAGCAGCTCAGTTCCGAAAACAATGTCTTCATCGACCAGTTCACCTTCGGCAAAAAGGTTGAAAGCGACAAGGCCACCAGCCTGCCGGTGCGTTTGGCGGTCGCCCTGCTGAAGGACCGCAAGGGGGAGATCCATCTTGACCTGCCGGTCACCGGCCGTACCGATGATCCCAAGTTCAGCATATTGAGCGTGGTCTGGCAGGTAATCAAAAATCTGATCACGAAGGCGGTCACCTCGCCGTTTTCCCTGCTTTCATCGATGATGGGAGGAGGTCAGGATTTCAGCTCGATCCAGTTCGCGAACGGATCAGGCAGGCTGAGTGCGGCCGAAGAGCTGAAACTTGCCGCTCTGGCCAAAGCACTTGCCGACCGGCCGGGCCTCAAGGTGGAGATCAAAGGCTACGTTGAGCGCGAGAAAGACGCCGAAGGCTACCGACGGGAATTGCTGAACCAGAAACTGCGCAATGAAAAGTTCCTGCTGCTGGCCAAGGAACGCCAGGTCAAGGAGGGTGAAGGCGCTGATTCGATCCGGATCGCTCCGGAGGAAACCTCGAAACTTCTTAAAGCGGTCTACAAAAAAGAGAAATTCCCCAAACCGCGCAACGCAATCGGCCTGGTAAAGGACCTTCCAGATGATGAGATGCGCAAGCTGATTATCACCAACACAACGGTTGGAGAAGCGGAGTTTCAGGGACTAGCTCGTGAACGGGCCACGGCTGTTTTTGACTATCTGGTCAAGAAAGGCGGACTGCCGGCTGAGCGGCTGTTCCAGAAAAACGACGATATTCACAAGGCGCCGGAAAAGGAAGGCGCAGTCCGCAGCCGGGTAGAGTTTAATGCGATAGCACAATAGTGCCGGACCTGCGACAAGCGGTTTTTCCCTTGACCCTTGCCGCTTGACCACTTACCCTGTCGCCATGACTTCCGATCTGACATCAGCGCCGATTCCGCAGCTCGTGCGCCGCCTGGCGATCCCGGCCGGGACCGGTTTTTTTTTCAACACCATGTTCAATGTGGTCGATACCTGGTACGGCGGGCATCTTTCAACCAGCGCCCTGGCCGCCATGTCGCTTTCTTTTCCGGTTTTTTTCATCATCCTGGCGATCGGCAGCGGCGTCTCCACCGGTGCAACGGCTTTGATCGGCAACGCACTGGGAAGAAAGAACTCCGACGAAGCTCAAAGCTACATTCTCCAATCGCTCACCTTCGCGCTGATTCACGCGCTGCTGTTGGCTGCAGCCGGGTTGGTCCTGGCCCCCACCATATTTACCATGATGGGAGCCCGTGGCGAGTACCTGGCACACGCCCTGAGCTATATGAATGTTATTTTCGCAGGCAGCCCATTTTTTCTGCTCAACTTTGTGATGAATGCCATCCTCAACTCCCATGGCAATACCCTGGCCTACCGCAACTTCCTGATCGGCGGGTTCATCCTGAACCTGATCCTGGACCCATGGTTCATGTACGGCGGGCTGGGACTCCCGCCGTTCGGCCTGGCAGGCATCGCCATGGCAACCATTTTAATTCAGTGCCTGGGCAATTTTTACATGTTGAGCCAGTTATCAAAAAACGGCGCATTGCGGAGCTTCCGGTTTAAAAGCCTGATCCCCCGCTGGCAGCCTTTCCGGGAGCTGTTCAGGCAGGGTTTTCCGTCCGCCATGAACATGATGACCGTTTCGCTCGGCATCTTCATCATCACCTGGTATGTGGGGCGTTTCGGAGAGCAGGCCGTGGCAGCCTACGGAATCGGCACCCGCATCGAACAAATTGCACTGCTGCCCATGATGGGACTTAATATTTCCACGCTGGCGTTGACCGCCCAGAACTATGGAGCAGCCAGAATAGATCGCATCCGCGAAACCCTGCGGGTTTCACTTCGTTATGGCCTGATGATGGCGGTTACCGGTTCCCTGGCATCACTGATATTCAGCAAACAGCTGATGGGCGCCTTCACGTCCGATGCAGTGGTCTCAGCCATCGGCACGAGCTTTCTGAGCATAGAGGCCTTTGTATTCCCGGCCTATGTTTTACTCTACATCAGCATATCAGCCATGCAGGGGGTCAAGTTGCCGCTCTTCGGCCTCCTGATCGGCCTGTATCGGCAGATTGCCGGCCCGGTTCTGGTGTTTCAGCTGCTGTCGGTAGTGCTGGGATTGGGGCTGATCGGAATCTGGTGGGGTATTCTGGCGGTGACCTGGTCGGCAGCGCTGGTCGTGGTCGTATATGTCGGGCGTACGCTTGCCAAACTTGAAAAGGATCTGAAAACCGAATGAAAAAAGTTGCAATTACAACACTGGGCTGCAAAACCAACCAGTTCGAATCAGCCGCGATGATCGAACAGCTGGAAGGCGCCGGATACAAGGTAGTCCCTTTCGGCGAATTTTCCGACATTTATATCATCAACTCCTGCACCGTGACCGCCCGCACCGATGCCGAAACCCGCCGTATTATCCGCCGCGCCCGCCGCATTAACCCGCAGGCCCGGATCGTGGCCACCGGCTGCTATGCCCAGGTAGCACCGGGAGATCTGGAGCAGATGCCTGAATTGGACGGGGTGCTGGGCAACCGCGAGAAGCAGGATATCGCCGTTCTGCTGGAATCCGACAACCACCGCGTTTCGGATATTTCCGTCGAAAAAGAAGCGGAACCGCTCAAGCTGACCAGCTTTGCCGAACATACCCGCGCCTTTCTCCAGGCCCAAACCGGCTGCAACTCTTTTTGCGCCTACTGTATCGTCCCTTATGCCCGGGGGCGCAGCCGCAGTGTAAAACCTGAAGAAGTTCTGGAAGGGGTGCGTGAACTTGCCGGGAACGGCTACCGGGAGGTTGTTCTGACCGGTATCCATCTGGGAGCCTACGGACTCGACCTGACGCCGGCCACATCGCTGACCAGCCTGGTCAAGCAGATTGATCAGCAACGGATTGTACCGCGTTTAAGGATCGGCTCGGTCGAACCCAACGAGGTAACGGATGAACTACTCGATCTGATGGCAGCATCGGAAATCATCTGCCCGCACCTGCACCTGCCGCTGCAAAGCGGGTGCGATACAGTACTGGATCGCATGGGAAGACACTACGGCTCCCGGTTTTTCCGCGAGCTGATTGCAAAAATCACTACCATTCTGCCGGACGCATTTATCGGAGCAGACGTGATTGCCGGCTTTCCGGGTGAAAGCGACACCGAATTCAATGACACCCTGCAATTGCTGAAGGACCTGCCATTCTCCGACCTGCACGTTTTCCCCTATTCCAGCCGCCCCGGCACAAAAGCGGCCGGGATGCCGGGACAACTGCCGGCCGGGGTTATCAAGGAGCGGGCTTCCATCCTGCGGGATATTGCAGTACGTAAAAAAGCAGCATTTCTGGAACGGTTCACAGGTCGTGAACTGCATGTACTGGCTCAGGGGTATAACCCAAAGACACAGCAATGCAGAGGTTTATCCCGCAACTATATCGAAGTCCATTTTTCCGGTTCAGTGGAGATGATCAACCGGGAACAGGCAGTAAAAGTTCTTGGTTGCGATGGTAAAGGCTGTTCCGGAATACTTGCCGCTGAAAGCATGCCTAGCACTTGACGCTCTGTCATTTTTCTGGGATACTCCGACGGTTTTTAAACATTTATTTGAGGAGATCGAAATGAAGAAAATGCTGTTGCTGTTCATCTGCGTCACAATGTCTCTGTTCAGCATCACCGCCTTCGCCGGCGACGGCTCCTGGCAGCGCGTCAAGAAGGAAGGTAAACTGGTTATCGGTCTTGACGACTCCTTTCCTCCCATGGGCTACCGCCAGGCTGACGGCAAACTGGTCGGCTTCGACATCGATGCCGCCGAAGAAGTCGCCAAACGACTCGGCATCAAGACCGAATGGCAGCCCACCGCCTGGGATGGCGTGATGCATTCCCTGAATGCCAAAAAATTCGACTGCATCTGGAACGGCATGACCATCACCGAAGCACGGGCCAAAGAGGTGGCTTTCACCAAACCTTACGTCATGGACGGTCAGATCGCGATCGTCAACTTCAAGGACAAGCGTTATAAAGGACTCAACGATCTGAAAGGCGTCAAAGCCGGCACCCAGAAAGGCTCTTCAGGCCTGGAAGCGGTCAAGAAGCTCTCCACTGCACCGGCCGAACTGAAGGAGTACGAGGACTACCCCAAGGCGCTGCTCGACCTGGAAGCGGGACGTATCGACGTGGTGGTGATCGACAATGTCACCGGACGCGACTTCATCGCCAAACGCCCCGGCAAATACAGAATTTTGCCAGGCATGATCAGCAAGGAGCCCTTCGGCATAGCTTTCCGCAAGGATGACAATGAACTTCGTGAAAAGGTGCAGCAGACCCTCGACAAGATGGTCAAGGACGGCAGCATGGCAAAGATTTCCCGCAAGTGGTTTGCTGAAGATATCACCAACCCCAAGAAATTCTAGGACAAGTAGGACTCAATGAAATATCTGTTCAGCAGGGCCATTGCGGCCCTGTTTTTTTTATCGATGCTAACCGGGGTCTGTACGGCCGAAACCAATTATGACGCACTTTCCCGCCAGGCCGGTGACCTGATGGCCCAGGGCGACCTGTCCGGTGCCGTCGCAATTCTCAAACAGATCCCCGCACCGCAACGGAATGAGGACGGCAGCGCCTTCGTCGCCAGCCGCATGCAGATGGCCAGGATCTTCGCCTCACTGGACCAGCCGGACAAGGCCCTGGCAGCCAATCAGGAGATATTGTCCATCTACCCGGACAACAGCGAGGCCCGCAATTTTGCCGCCGCCCTCAAACAGCAGCAGATGCCGCGCTGGCGCTCCGTACTGGAAGACTGTCGCCGTTTCCTGCCGGCGCTTCTGAAAGGCGCCACGATGACCCTGCTGCTGGTGTTCTGCACCATGCTGGTTTCACCGCTGGGCGGGTTGCTGATCGCACTCGGACGCATCAGCACGTTGAAGCCGGTATCGGCCCTGTGCTGGTTTATCATCTGGTTCTTCCGCGGCACTCCGCTACTGCTGCAACTGTTTTTCATCTATTACGGACTGCCGGCCTTCGGCATCACGCTGCCCCCCCTGACCGCCGCCGTGATCGGCCTCGGCCTGAACTATTCGGCCTATCTGGGAGAAATCATTCGTGGTGCGATCCAGAGCATCGACCACGGCCAGATGGAGGCAGCCAAAGCCATCGGCATGACCTACGGCCAGGCCATGCGCCGCGTAATCATTCCACAGACCTACAAACGCCTGATGCCACCCGTCGGCAACGAGTTTATCGCCCTGATCAAGGATACGGCCCTGGTTTCGACAATAGCCATGGTCGAACTGATGCGTTCGGCCGACCAGCTGTTCAACACCTACTTCAATATCACGGCGCTGGCACTGGCGGCGGTCATTTACCTGCTGCTGACAAGCGTATTTACATTTCTGTTTGAAAAAATCGAATATCGGGCGGGGATATATGAGCAGCGTTAAAGAGCCCTTGATCAGACTTGAAATCATCACAAAGCGTTTCAAGGAACTGACCGCGGTCGACGGAGTTTCTCTGGACGTGCACCCCGGAGAAAAACTTGTCATTATCGGCCCGTCCGGATCAGGCAAATCCACGTTGCTCCGGTCGATCAATCTGCTGGAGGAAATCGACGAAGGAAACATCCGCTTCGAAGGTCGTGAAGTCGGCTATGTCACCCGGCTCGGCAAGCGGCACCTGGACAAACCCCACAACATCTGCGCCCTGCGGGCCGAAATCGGCATGGTTTTCCAGCATTTCCATCTTTTTCCGCACATGACCGTACTGGGCAATGTCATGGAGGGGCCCCTGACGGTTCAGAAAAAAACGGCCGAGGAATCCCGGCGGATCGCCGTCGACATGCTGGACAAGGTCGGACTTTCGGACAAAAAAGATGTGTTTCCGGCAACCCTCTCCGGCGGTCAGAAACAGCGGGTAGCCATCGCCCGCGCCCTGGCCATGAAGCCAAAACTGATGCTGTTTGACGAACCGACTTCCGCACTGGACCCGGAGCTGGTCGGCGAAGTGTTCGACACGATCCACACCCTGGCCGACGAAGGCATGACGATGCTGATCGTGACCCATCACATGGGCTTTGCCCGCGAACTGGCAGACCGGGTCATATTCATGGAATCGGGCCGATTCCTGGCCGAGGGGGCACCACGGGAGTTTTTCAGCAAAGGGCAGGAAAACGAGCGGATCAGGGGATTTCTAAACCGCCTGCTGTAGAACAAACTTCAGGATATTTCAGCATTTTGTTCATTTTCGCGGGTTTTAGATCTGACTACCAGCAAAACGACATTACCAACCGTAAACAGCAGCGCACCGGCCAGCGCCATGCCGGCTCCCGGCTCGCGGTGCAGCTCAAACAGGGCTCGCCGAAAAGGATATTCTTCAGCCTGCTTGATGTAGACACCATATCCTGCCGAGAACCAGGGATGATTGGGGGATATGACGACCCGCCCGGCCGGATTCCTCAGATCGGTCACCAGTTCGCTGCTGAAGCCGGTCGGCATGCCGTTCGGCGACATGCTGACGGATATTCCGGCCACCCCGAACTGCCTGCCGTCAGGCAAGCTCACCAGGTTCCCTTCCTGTACGCTCAACTGCATAACGGAAGAACCTACTGCACTCAGCAGATGCGCCAGCACAATCAACAGAAAACCTGCATGTATCAGCTGCGGCGCCAGCAGCAAAAACCACCCGCCCCTGCCCCAGCGCCCCCAGCGCCCCCAGAGCGTGTCTGACGAGCAGAGCAAAGTGTTTACAACCAGCAGCACCAGAAAGACCAGAGTCAGCCAGAGCCACCATGACACCCGTACCGGTACCTCACGCAGCCAGGCCAAGAGCGGCATGGCGTTGATTGCTGCGGCATATTCACCGGAAAGCCCGAAAGATCCGGCTGCCATGGCGATGCAGACCAGTGCCAGCAGCGCCACGCATAACTCGATCGATATCAAAAATCTCCATAACTTCATAATCTGATCAAATCCTCGTGTTCCTCGTCATGCGGATTGATGTGGATCATAACATCACCGACTCCCGGATAGCGTTCAAAAATCAGTTTCTTGACTTCGGTAGCTATGGCATGGGACTGTTTGACCGTCATATCCGGGTCCATATCCAGCTTGAGGTCAACGATCATGTATTGGCCGGAGCGGCGGGCGCGAATTTCGTGGACATGTTCCACGTTCTTGACGCCTTCGGCAAGCTGCTGCAATGCGTCTATAAAATCAGCCGGCACGCTGCCGTCCATCAGGTCATGGGACGCTTCCCGGAAGGTCTGGTAGCCGATATGCAGAATGAAGAATGCTGTCAGGGCGGCCGCCAGGGGGTCCATGATCCCCTGGCCGAAAAAGGCGCCGATAACACCAACCAGTGTCGAAATCGAGGTGATGGCATCCTTGCGATGATCCTTGGCAATCGCCAGAAGCGCGGGGCTCTCCAGTTTTTTTCCGGTTTTCAGGGAAAAACGGTGCAGCCATTCCTTGATGATGATTGTTACCAGAGCAGCCGCAACTGCTATCCAGCCGGGCGTCTTGAAATCCCTGGTCATAATGGTAATAACTGAATCGTACAGGATCCAGCCTCCGGTAACAAAGATCACCAGTGAAATCAGCAGGGCGGCCAGGCTTTCCGCGCGACCATGACCATAGGGATGGTTGGCGTCAAACGGCTGCCGTCCCAGTTTGAGGGCCATCATCGTTGCAAATATAGCCACGAAGTCGCAGGCGCTTTCAATACCATCCGCAAAAACCGCATCAGAGCGCCCCCAATGGCCGGCTGACAGTTTGAAAACCATCAGGATTGCGTTGACCCAAAAACCGATCCTGATAACCCGGTCGGCACTGTCGAACCGCTCATCGCGCTGCATTACCCCTCCGCCGGACGGATATCTTTGATCCGCAACTGGACTGTCGTGCTGTTATTCCAGACATTCAGCTCCGGGAAAAATGCCACATCAATCAAACCATCCGTCGCACAATCAGCCTGGCGGAAGGCGATCGCGCTGAAAACCAGACCATCCCCAGCCAGGCGCAGCTTGAGATGACCGTCTCCAACAATCCGCCGTTCAACAGCCTTCAAACCACGCATCAGAAAAGTCGGTTCCGGATTACCCGCACCGAACGGTTCCAGACACTTCAAGTCAGTGATCAGGGCAACATTCACATCGGCAGGAGACAATACCGCATCCACCTCCAGGGTCGGAACGAGCTCATTATCACCCAGCAAAAGCGCCGCTGAAGATTCAAAATCAACCGTGAAGGCTTGCAGCTTATCTGCAGTCAGGCCGATACCGGCCGCGTATTGATGGCCGCCATAGCGTTCAAGATTCTCCGAGCAGCTGTTCAGAGCATTCAACAGGTGAAATCCGGGTATGCTGCGGCCGGAGCCTTTACCGTTACCCTCATCATCCAGTGCAATCAGAATTGTTGGACGATGGTAGCGTTCCACCATCCTGGAAGCAACGATGCCGACCACCCCCTGATGCCAGGAAGCGGATGCCAGGACAATGCTGCGGCGGGCGGGATACGTTCCGTCTCCTTCTACCATGGCAATGGCCTCCTCAAGCATGGACCGCTCAATGGCCTGCCGCTCGGCATTGGCGGCATCAAGCTCTTCAGCGATCATGGCAGAACGCTGTGGATCGGAGCCGAGCAACAGCTCTACACCCGGCACGGCGCACTCCATCCGGCCAGCCGCATTAAGTCGCGGAGCCAGCCTGAATCCGACCTGTCCGCAGGTGACAGGGTCTTTGACACCAGCTACCCGCTTGAGAGCTTCAATGCCGGTCCTGGCTCCGTTACCCAGCAATTTAAGTCCATAATACGCATAAACCCGGTTCTGACCGATCAGCGGCACAACATCGGCAATCGTGCCGAGCGACACCAGATCCAGCCACTCGCGCAAATCCGGTTCAGGGCTGTCCACAAATGCCCCATACTGCCTCAAGGCGCTGCGCAGGGCAACCATCAGGTTAAAAGCTACACCTGCTCCCGCCAGCAACTTGAACGGATAGGGGCAACCCGGCTGAAGCGGGTTGACAACCGCACAGGCATCGGGAATGGCTGTTTTGGGAGAATGGTGGTCCGTGATTATAATATCAGTACCGTGCTGACGACAGAATTCCGCCTCGGCTACAGAGGTTATTCCGCAGTCTACCGAAACTATCAGGGTTACACCGGTGTCGATAACACGCTTCAGGGCATCCTGATTCAACCCGTATCCGTCATCAAACCGGTTCGGGATGAAATAGCCGCAATCAAATCCGCTCCGGCCAAGAAAAGAGACCAGCAGAGCGGTCCCGGTTATGCCGTCCACATCATAGTCACCGTAAATACAGACTTTCTCTCCGTTTCTGCGCGCCGAGCAGAGGCGCGCAACAGCAGCCTTCATGCCCTTCATAAGAAAAGGGTCCGGCATGGAGGATAAAGACGGCGACAAAAAGGCCCGCCCTTCTTCCGCGCCGCATATTCCGCGACCGGTCAACACACCGGCAATCACGCTATTCAAGGCGAGAGATTTCGCCAATCCGGCAGTCACAGCGGAATCAACATCTTTTATGATCCATTTTTTGAGCATGCCGTTCTCAATTTCTGTTGAAAAAAAATCCCCCGTCAGGCGGGGGATCAGATTGGTTTATTTAGATGCCGGCGGCGTACCCATCATGCTTTTTATCTGCATGGCGGTCGGGCTGCTGGGATCCATTTTAAGATACTTGCTCCAGTATTGATTTGCTTTTTCGGGCTGTTTCAAATCAACGGAATAAACAAGCCCAATGTTGAAAAGACTTTGCAGATGGTTTGGATCAATCTGGTTCGCCTTTTCAAAGTTGGCGATAGCCTTGTCGTACCAGCCGACTTTTCTGAACATGACACCCTGGTCGGTTAGAACATTCGGATTATTCGGCTCAATTTCAAGTGCCTTGCCATAGGCATTGATCGACTTCTGTGACTGTTCGGTGTCAAAGTAGTCATTGCCAAGTGAGATCCAGGCATTCAGGTTTTTGGGGTCCTGGGCAACTATCTTCTCCGCCTGGGCAATGCGCTGGGTATAATCCGTTGGAGAACCGGCCCCGGAAGGAATCGGAGCAGCGATCTGCTGGCTCTTCCCGGCATTACTTATGCTGAACACCAGATAACCGCCCAGGAGTCCCACAATCAGGGCGACCACTGCAACAAGTAAGGATTCTTTATTCAATTAACACCTCCGTGTGTACGTTTAAATCGAATCAAGCCTTATCACCCTGCTTTGCCAATGCGCGGTTTTCAAGCAGTACGACTATCGGGCTGGCTACAAATACGGATGAATAGACGCCCGCAATTACGCCAACCAGCAAGGCAAATGCAAAGTCATGAATTACTTCGCCGCCGAAAAGAAAGAGAGACGCGGATGCGAGTAAAACTGTCAGGGAAGTCACGATGGTACGAGACAACACCTCATTGATGCTGTCATTGAAAATTTTGTCCAAAGCGCCCTTCAGATTCTTGTGAAGGTTTTCCCGGATACGGTCAAAAACAACCACCGTATCGGTCAGCGAATAGCCGGCAATTGTCAAAACCGCTGTTATGAACAAAAGATTGATTTCTTTACCCATCACAAAAAACACTGCAATCATGGCAAGACAGTCATGCATGGTTGCCAATGTGGCTCCAATGCCGAACTTGAAGTCGAAGCGCCAGGCAATATAGAGAATAATGCCTACAAGGGAAATAACAACAGCCACCAGGGTATCCTTACGAAGCTTGTTGCCTATTGATGGGCCGATTTCAGTTGAACTCTCAACAGTGAAAGAGTTGTCGGCAAACTCTTTTTTGAAGGACTCCTGGACCATCTCTGATGGTTTGCCTACTGCAGCTCCGGCCATCTTGACCAGCAGCTTGTTGCCATCCTTGATCTCCTGCAAATCAATCTTTGCAAGACCGTGCTTGTGCAGGGCAACGCGGGCATCAGCAATGGATATCGGTTTGCTGAATTTCAGCTGCATGGCGGTGCCACCGGAAAAATCGATGCCCATATTGGCATTGCCGAGCGAAATCTGAATGATTCCTATAATGCCGATGACTGAAATAATTGCAGATATGGCAAATGCTATATTGCGTTTGCCGATAAAATCTATGTTTGTTTTGCCGAGAAGTTCCATATTAAAGTGTTCCCCCTAAATGCTCATTTTTCGTACGGTTCCCTTGTGAAGGATCACGTCAAAGATCACCTTGGTACCGATCAACGATGTGAACAGGTTGATGATAACCCCCAGGCTGAGCGATACCGCAAAACCCTTGACCGGACCGGTACCGAACTGGAACAGCACCGCAGCTGTAATCAGTGTTGTGACATGCGAGTCCATGATCGTCAGGAAAGCCTTGTCATAACCAGCATCCAGAGCAGCTTTGGGCGTTTTGCCAAGCTTGAGCTCCTCGCGGATACGCTCGAAGATGATGACGTTGGAGTCAACCGACATACCTATCAGCAGTACGATGGCGGCAATACCAGGCAAAGTCAGGGTGGCTCCCAGCGCTGCCAACGCCCCCATCAGGTAAATTACGTTCAGGATCATGCCCCAGTTTGCAACCATGCCTGAAAGCTTGTAGTAAACCGCCATGAAGATGATAACAAGCAGAACCCCGATCAATCCTGCATACAGCCCCTTGCTGATGGAGTCCTGTCCCAGAGATGGGCCTACTGTGACGTTCTGGATGATCTTGACCGGAGCGGGAAGTGCGCCGGCTCGCAGAACGATCGCCAGGTCAGCAGCAGTCTTTTCGGTGAAATTGCCGGAGATCTGGGCGCTTCCGCCCGAAATGCGCTCGCGGATAACCGGAGCTGAATGGATGTTGCTGTCCAGAACGATCGCAAAGCGTTTTCCAACATTGGCGGCAGTCACCTGATCGAAGAGTTTGGCCCCCAGCGAGTTGAACTCGATAGCAACATAAGGCTGGTTGAACTGGGAGTCGATCCTGACCTGGGCATCCGTCAACAGGTCGCCGGTAATCATCGATTTTTTCTGAACCACGATCGGAATTTCCGAAACCGCACCGGTGGTCGGATCAACCGTCTTTTCCTTCAGCAGTTCGGCATCTTCGGGAATTGCACCTGAAGACGGCGCGATATCTTCCCGCACCATTTTGAACTCCAGGCGTGCGGTACGTCCAATCAACTCGATGGCACGCTGCGGGTCTTTGATACCCGGTAACTGAACAACAATATGATTGATTCCCTCACGCTGGATAGTTGGCTCCGAAACCCCGAATTGGTCAATCCTGTTGCGGATGGTTTCAAGAGCCTGCTGAACAGACTTATCCTTGCGGTCCTGGGCGTCCTTTTCATTCATGCGCAGTGTAAAAGCAACAAAACCGCCTTCATCGTAGGTCGGACTCTGTTCATACGACGGGTACTTGTCCTTGATAAGTTTTTGGGCAGTTTCGGCGGTGCCCTTTTCATACAGCAGCAGGGAAACCTTGTCGGATCCACTCCTGGCAATACGCTTGAAATGGAGATTTTTGGTATTGAGTGTGTCTTCCAGGTCTGTGGCTACAAGATCCAGAGAACCTTCAACCGCTTTCTGGGTGTCAACCTCCATCACCAGGTGCGTTCCTCCCTGCAAGTCAAGACCGAGATGAATCTTGTCCTTGGGAAGCAGCCCCCCCCACCATGTCGGAAGTTTTGAAACCAGTGTTGGAGTCAGATACAGGAAAGACAGCATTACAAAAATGCCTATCAGGCTAATACGCCAGCCGGTCTCTTTTGGCATATGGATAAGTTCTCCCTTCCGAAATAAATTGACTAATCTTTCTTGATCGAAGCTATGTAGCTTTTGGTAATCTTGATGTTAACGTTGTTAGCAATTTCAAGCGTAACAATTGTGTCATCAACGGCAATCACCTTACCATGCACACCACCGGCAGTAATCACGTTGTCGCCTTTCTTCATTGCGTCCAGCAGCGCTTTATGCTCTTTGGCCTTCTTCTGCTGGGGACGGATCAGCAGAAAATAAAAGATTGCGAACATGAATACAAGCGGAATAATCTGCTGAAAAGCCGCCATACCACCACCTGCCTGACCTGCTGCCCCGCCTGCGGGACCCGACATCGCAAAAGCCAATCCAAACATTTAACTACCCTCCCTCAATTGATTGTTTCTTCGGATTTGTTTACAAATTGCTTACGAAATTGATCAAAACTGTTATCTTTAATTGCTTGCCTGACCTGTCGCATAAGATCAAGATAATAATGAAGATTATGATAGGTGTTCAGCTGGGAAGCCAGAATTTCTCCCGCACGGTAAAGGTGCCGCAAATAAGCCCGGGAATAGTTCCTGCATACCAGACAACTGCAAGCCGGGTCAAGCGGACCGGCATCATCTTCATAAATTTTGGACTTTATGTTTATTCTTCCCTGGCTGGTGAACAGCATTCCGTTTCTGGCGTTTCTGGTCGGCATTACGCAATCAAACATGTCATAGCCGTGCCAAACCGCTTCAACCAGGTCTTCCGGTGCTCCGATCCCCATAATATAACGTGGCGAATCCTGTGGCAGCAAAGGAGAGCAGCACTCCATCACTCCATACATCTGCTCCTTTTCTTCACCAACCGACAGCCCCCCCAGGGCATATCCGTCAAAACCGATAGAGCAGATATCATTAACGCTGCGGGCTCGCAGGTCGTAATGCATGCCACCCTGAATAATTCCGAATAACTGCTGTCCCTCCCGATTGTGAGCATCTTTGCAGCGACGGGCCCAACGGCTGGTCAATTCCAGTGAACGGCTGACATAATCGTACTCTGCAGTGGCGGGCGGACACTCGTCAAAACACATGATTATATCGGCGCCCAGCGCTTCCTGGATACTCACAGCCAATTCCGGAGTCAGCATATGGCGTGAACCGTCAATATGCGATTGAAACCTGACCCCCTCTTCGCTGATTTTGCGCAGTTCACCGAGGCTGAAAACCTGAAAACCGCCACTGTCTGTCAGAATCGGCTTATCCCAGTTCATGAAACGATGCAGTCCCCCCATCCGCTGAACCAGGTGATGGCCCGGACGGAGGTAGAGGTGGTATGTATTGGCCAGTATGATCTGAGCGTTGACGGAGTGCAGATTCTCCGGAGTCATGGCCTTGACTGTGGCATTGGTTCCGACCGGCATGAAGATCGGAGTTTCAATGACCCCGTGGGGGGTGTTCAAGGACCCGAGTCGAGCTTTGCAGGAAGTATCGCGATGAATTACGGAAAATGTATCCGGCACAGAACCTCTCAATATATGAACATCGCGTCGCCATAGCTGTAAAATCTGAATCCGCGCGTCACAGCTTTCCGATAGGCGTCAAGTACAAACTCTCTACCGGCAAAAGCTGAAACCAGCATCAGCAGCGTCGATTCAGGCAGATGGAAGTTGGTAATCAAAGCATCCACGACTTTGAAACTGTATCCGGGATAGATGAAAATATCCGCATCTCCGTCCCCATCAGCCAACCCGCCTGCTTGATTTGCAGAGTACTCAAGAGTCCGGGCAGTCGTCGTACCAACCGCTATCACCCTGCCTCCATTTGCTTTTGTACGCTTGATTGCAGCCACGGTTTCAGGGGGAATGGAATACCGCTCGCAGTGAATCCGATGTTCTTCCACCCGCTCAACTCTCACCGGACTGAAAGTTCCGAGGCCGGTATGCAATGTAAGGAATGCGGTTCTGATCCCTCGCGATTCCAGTTCATCAAGAAGCTGCTGAGTAAAATGAAGACCGGCGGTAGGTGCAGCCACGGCACCTGAATTCCTGGCTACAACGGTCTGATAACGTTCCCGGTCGGCAGCACTGTCCTCACGTTGCAGATACGGCGGTAACGGTATGTGCCCTTCACGATCAAGCCAGACATCAAAAGGTTCACAGCCTGCAAACTCAATCAGCCAGTTTTCTGAACCAAAGCGCGACTTGACAAAAGCGACCATGCCTGCCGGAAGCTGTATCTGCACTCCCGGCCGGAATTTTTTGGAGGCGCGCAGCATACATTCCCACTGTTCAGGGTCACCTGTGCGGCGCAGCAGAAATATCTCTACCTTACCTCCTGACTGCTTTGTCCCAAACAAACGTGCCGGAATCACCCTGGTATCATTCAACACCAACAGGTCGCCCGCGTTCAGGTGATCTGCAATATTCCGAAAAACAACTTCGTCGACTGCTCCGGAGATACGATTCAGAAGCATCAATCGCGATCCGTCACGCTCCGGCGCCGGATGACGCGCAATCAATTCTTGTGGCAGTTCGAACGTAAAATCTTTAACAAACATATATATTCAACTTCTATCTATAGGCCAGACAGTTTTTTCAATTCCGTGCCTGGATAATAATACGAAAGAATTTCAAGGTAATTGAACCCGTCAAGTGAGCGCTGCTTTGCGCCCCATTGGCACAACCCTACACCATGACCATTGCCGCTGCCTGTAAAACTTGCCTCACCGTCCGCAACCTTGACTGTAAAGCGGGTACTCTTGATGACGCTGTAGCCGACAGCTTTTCGGAACTGGTCGCCAGTCAAAGAAAGACCGCCCTTAGCCGCTACAAGCACAACCTGTTTTAAGCGGCCTCGTGAATTCAGCATGCCGGCCTTGATGCCTGACAATCCGGATATTTTATACCCTGCGGCCCTCAACCGATCTTCAATTTCATTCAAAGACAACTTTACATCCCAGCCTGCAGCGGCCTGCGAAGTCTGGCAGTATTGACAGTCGACGCCCTTCAGATACGGCAGTGAAGCTCCCCAGACATTTTCAGAAGCCTCGGTTTTCCCGCCGCATGATGAATGGTAGAACGCTTGGATAACAGACCCGCCGAATGTGAGTACTTCCCGTTCCGTTTCAGATACGGCACGACGCGCCCGGCTGTCTTCTATCAGGCATCCATCATAAACCTGATCGATAACTGATGATTCCAGATGGTAAGCGGAATTTGCCCGGGAGGCTTTCCTGTTGAGTGCATATGTCCTTGCTATGACTGCCTGAGCCTTGACCGCTTCAATCGGCCACGCAGAAGATATCTCGCAATTGATCAGCCCCACCAGGTAATCTTCAAGGGCCAACTGGTTTACAACCAGAATCCCATTGTCAACACGCGACAACTCGGCCAGCCCCCGGTACGGCTTGTTATTGATATACACCGCCGAAGTTGCAGAAAAAACCAGACGGCTAAAGGGCTTTCCAGCTGCGATCAACCCGTCTTTAGAGACCTTGACGGTAACGGGGAGCGAAATAACGACAGCCTCACCATTATCACCGGTCACAAGCAGACCGTCACCGTCGACCGTGACTTCCTGCGCGGACTTGACTATTGCAATCCGGATGGTTTCATCCAGAAGTGCGGCATCTGTCACTCCCGAACCGGCCCAAGACAGGACCAGAACAACGGGCAGCAAAAGAATGAATATCTTGAGTACATTAAGTATGCGCAAAACCTGCAGATAGAACCACATAACGAGCCGTTGTGTCAATTTTTTTGATTTGTAAAGACCCAGAAGTCGCGAAAACAATGCATGAATTCAATTTTGGCATGCATACTGTATTACATCATTTCGCGGTAAAATGAACCATAAACCTGAACAGTAACATGTTGGTTCAAGTTCGATTTTTCCTTGTCAGCGCAAGTCGACAATTATTTAAATATCTGTACCTTTGCGCTTTTATCAAATTTACTGTCTTATGCAGCTTGAGAACAATAAGTATTTTATAATATTACGTTTTTTCGCCAAATAGCTTTACCGGTGCGGTAAATGGCGATATCGAGCGATTATTTTCTATGACAGTGATGGATTAATGGTTCTCAACTCTCTCAAAATAAAGATTGTAAGCCTGGTGGCTGTCATCGTGATCGCGGTTGTTTCCATTGCGTCATGGAGGCATTACCATGAGCAGAAATCGATGATTGTAAGCCTCACCGAAAAAAGTTCAGTGGCGCTGATTGAAAGTATCGTTGCCAATATAAAAGCAGCAATGAAGACCGGACACACTTCGGCCGTCAATGATATTTTGAGAAAAGTCAGAAGCCAGGACCATGTCAAAGTCCTTCGTATTGTCGACGACAACGGCCGAATTCTCCACTCCGCGAACAAAAAGGAAGTAGGTCAGCTACTTTCAGCTGAAGAACGTACACGATTGACTAATTCCACGCAGGACCACTATTATTTTACAAACGGCAGAAATGAATTTGACTCTTACACAAAGATATCCAACTCGCCGGACTGTCATGGTTGTCACGATGCCACAAAGCCTTTCATAGCCGTCATTGAAACTGAAATTTCTCTCGACGAACTGACCACTTACATCCGACACGAGAAGATAAACGCCGTAATCTCTTCGTCAATCATGATTCTGCTGATCATCGGGGCACTGTTCATTTTCCTGATGATCTATGTCGACAAACCTGTCCGTGCACTGATCGAGTCAATGCAGCAGATCGAGCGTGGAAATTTTGATATCAGTGTCGAAATCAAAAGTTCGAAAGAAATGAACCTGCTGTCGCTTAACTTCAATCTGATGGCCACGCAGCTTAAAGAGCTGATGAACACTACCATAATGAACGAGCGTGAACTTGCCAGAGCTGAAGAAAAACTCTCACACCACCATGATACTCATCTGTTGAACCTGAAGCTTGAAGAGCAGCTTCGGGAGATTGAAAACCTCAACGTATCGCTCGAAGAACGCATCGAAGAGATTGAACAGGCCAGTTACACCATCGCCGATCTGGCCGGGGAACTTGAGCAGAAAAACGCCAATCTGGAACATGCGGTTGAACGGCTTTCATCTATCTACAAGATCGGACTGGCCATCAACTCAACCATGGATATTGACCGGCTGTTCAATCTGGTTGTGCGCACCACAACAACAAGCCTGAATGCCTATATCGGTTATATAATTCTTTACGACAAGGATCAAAAGCTGCTGAACGTAACAAATCTTATCGGGGGCGGCAAGCTGGTTGCGCCGCAAAAAGCGATAGCGATGAAGGATACCAGCGTTTCGACCTGGGTCATCAACAACCGCAAGCCGTTGCTGATATCGGATATCAATCAGACTCCGCAGTTCGATCGTTTCAGTGTCCTAGGCTACGAACGTAAGTCTTTAATCTGCGTGCCATTAATGGTCAAAGACGAGATCATAGGCACTATCAGTGTTGTCAACAAGACCGATAATTCCCAGTTTTCTTCCGATGAGCTGGAGATGCTGACCACCATCGCCGCTCAGGCAGCTATCGCCATCAAGAACGCAACGCTTTACGAAGAGCAGCAGCAGACCTATCTCAACACCATTCAGGCGCTGGTATCCGCCATTGAGGCCAGTGACAGCTATACAAAGGGACATTCAGAACGGGTAACACGTTATAGCGTAGAGATCGGAAAAAGATTGAGCCTTTCTAGCGACCGCCTGCAAATTCTCGAACGGGCTGCAATTTTGCACGACATTGGCAAGATAGGGATTGATCTAAGCCTCCTGCATAAACAGGGCAAACTTTCATCAAGCGATATCCATGAACTTCAACAGCACCCATTGATTGGAGTGAAGATACTGGAGCCGATAGAATTTCTTCTTGACGTTCGCATCTGCATAGGTCAGCATCACGAACGTTATGACGGAATGGGTTACCCGTATCGCATCAAAAATAGCGATCTGCTGCTTGAGTCGCGCATTCTCTCGGTAGCTGACGCATTTGACGCAATGACGTCCGACCGTCCCTATCGTAAAGCGCTGCCACTGGATGTGGCCATTGCTGAATTGATCGATAACTCCGGAACCCAGTTTGATCCTGCAATTGTTGATGTATTTACATCCGTGCTGGAAGAAGGATCGTTTTTCCAGCCACGCTTTACCGCCGCACCGCAGCGATTCAACTCCATGCCGACCGCATAACGCAATCCGACTTTCCCGATAGCGAGTTCATCCGTGTCCAACCTGCTGGCCATCAAAGATCTGCATGTATCCTTTCCTACCGCTCAAGGCGTCGTTAAGGCTGTTAACGGTGTCAGCCTGTCATTGAACAAAGGATCTGTGCTTGCCCTGGTGGGAGAATCCGGTTCAGGCAAATCCATGACGGCATTCTCGATCATGCGCCTTGTCCCCCCGCCCGGCTTAATAAGCGCCGGCGAGATTCTTTTCGAAGGGCAGAATCTTGTCATGCTTTCAGAAGATGACATGCGCTCGGTTCGGGGCCGACGTATATCAATGATCTTTCAGGAACCAATGACATCGCTGAATCCGGTTTTGCGGATCGGCGACCAGGTCACGGAACCGCTGATTCTACATAACAGGCTCTCCCTGCGTGAAGCAGCTGAACAGGGCGAGGAGTTGCTGGCCAAGGTCGGCATTACTTCACCAGGCGATAGAATGCGGGACTATCCCCATCAGTTGAGCGGCGGAATGCGCCAAAGGGTCATGATTGCAATGGCACTGGCGTGTCATCCGGCTCTGTTGATCGCCGATGAGCCCACCACGGCTCTGGATGTTACCATTCAGGCTCAAATCCTGGAACTGCTGGACAGACTGAGAGCTTCAACGGGGCTGGGTATGCTGCTGATCACGCATGATCTTGGAATAGTTGCCGAACGTTCAGATCATACCGCCGTCATGTATGCCGGACAGATCGTCGAGTCCGCGCCTACCGATCTGCTTATGTCCGCACCGCGGCATCCTTATACCAAAGCACTGCTGGACTCTCTACCCCAATACGCCGAACCTGGCAAACCTTTGAACACAATGCCGGCGCATAATTCCGCTGATTCATCAACCTATTCAGGATGCGCATTTGCAGTACGCTGTCCGATTGCCGGTAAAGAGTGCCATTCTGTATCACAGAAACTCTGCGAGGTGGCTCCAGATCACAAAGTACGCTGCTGGAAATCATCATGAATGAATCTTCGATCCTGACCGGAACAGGTCTTGTAAAAAAGTTCAAGTTATCGTCTCGTCATGCATCCGCCAACATCCTGACAGCACTGGACGGTGTAAACCTGCAGCTGGAAGCGGGTGAATCCCTCGGAATTGCGGGAGAATCCGGTTGCGGAAAATCAACTCTGGCCAAAATCATGTCCGGACTCATGAAACCGGATCACGGGATCGTCAGTTACAAAGGCACATTGCTTACCGAACTGACTGGGGACAATCGTTCTTCTTTTCGCCGTTCTGTCCAGATGATTTTCCAGGATCCGTTCTCGTCATTAAACCCGCGCATGAGAATCGGCGACAGCATTTCAGAACCACTTCACATCGCAGGCATGTCTGCAGCCCTTCAGCGTGAAGAGATCGTCCGCATCATGAATGCAGTAGGCCTTGACGCAGATTATAAAGACCGATTCCCTGACGAGTTTTCAGGAGGTCAGCGCCAACGCATCGGCATCGCCCGCGCACTTGCTGCAAATCCGGAGATATTGATAGCTGATGAACCGGTTTCATCGCTCGACATCTCCATTCAGGCACAGATCATTAATCTGTTGTTGCAGATGAGAAAAGATTTTAACCTGTCGATGATGATCATATCCCACAACATGATGGTCTTGAGACACATCTGCGACCGGATTGTCATCATGTACCTGGGCATAGTTGTTGAGTGCGCCCCCGCTTCCGATCTGTTCCAGCGCTGTCGTCATCCCTACACTGAAGCTCTGCTCGCCGCGATTCCAGGCCTTTGCAACAAGCATTTGCCGGACACCAAGATGCTGAATGACGACCTGCCGTCTCCGATTGCTATTCCGGAAGGATGCCGATTCCACCCTCGCTGCCGTTACGCTGCAGAAATCTGTCGTCAGGAAGTGCCCCTATTGGACGAATATGCCTCGGGACACACCGCCGCTTGCCACCTGAGCAGGCAATTATACGGTTGAGCGATCTCGCTTCAGATTATATAACAATGTTATTTAAATTGATTTTTCGTTGACTAAAGTGAATTCCATATATATGATATTTTAAAAATAATGGGGATGAAGCGAATGGAATTCGACAAAAACAAACAGTTCAAAGCAGAATCAGAGGTACTCAAAGTTCTCGGTCATCCGGTTCGTCTCAAGATAGTAGCCGGCCTATGCACACATGAGTGCAATGTAAAACATATCTGGGAATGCCTTGGCTTGCCGCAGGCAACAGTTTCGCAGCACCTTGCGCTTCTGAAACACAAGGGCATCATTGAGGGAAAACGCGAAGGTGTCGAAGTTCACTACAGCGTTATAAATCCTCTTGCCAAAAGGATTATTGAATCGCTATAGAAGCGCAACATGAGCATTCAGATACAGTACGTTGTAAGTAACAGGGATCCTGCCGTTTTCGCCGTAATAATCCCGGTATAGCCGGGATGTTTCGTTTATTATGCCCCGCCATCCCAAACCACCCCCAGCACCTCCCGATACCGTTCCGGCACCGATATTTTTAATTGAGCGCAACAGGGATTGAAGATCGTCATACCAGTCGATCTCGGTTTCACAGTTGACTACAAAACTCTCAAAATCCATGCGAGCAAGAATGGTTTTGAGGTCTTCGGCGCTCCAGAATTTATGCAAGCGATTAGCATGACCTTTACTGTCGCAACGACTCCCCAGCACTTCGAGAAAACATCGCTGCAGCTCGCAAAGCGTTCCTTCGCAGAAAAATGCAATGCTTAGTGAAGCTCCCGGCTTCATTACCCGTCGCAATTCATGCATTGCATTTGACAGGTTCCCCGTCCACTGCAATGCCGAGGTAGATACCACCAGATCATATGATTCATTTTTATATGGCAGCTGTTCGGCATCACCGTTTACCACCAGGCAGGCATCCCCCAGCTTTGCAGTAGCGCGCAAGCACATATTGTAAGCCAGATCAACACCGCATAAAGACGCATCAGGCCAGATTGAATGCAATCTGTTCAACAGGGAACCGGTACCTGATCCTACGTCAAGAATGCTCTTTGGCGACAATCCGGAATTGGATTGCACATGTCTGACAAGATTATCAACAACCCTTTTCTGCACAGCAACGTGACCGTCATACTCAGCCGCCCTTTGATGAAAAGCTGCCGCAATCTTTTTTGGTTCAGGCATTATGGTCAAGGACACTCCTCGTAAACTGAATTATTTCATTATTGAACATTTCCGGCCGGGTAATAAAAAATGCATGTCCGCAACCGGAAAATACCTTTTGAATTGCAAATTTGATGTGACCCGCCAGGTAGTCAGATGCCTGCGGCAGGCAGACAGGATCACGATCTCCGTTCAGAATCAGAACCGGTAATGAAATCCGTGCCAGGAGCGGTCGCATATCTGCATCGGCAAGAGAATCAAGAGCCTCAACCGCAACAGAGGCATCCGGCGGAACCACTGAGTCAAGCAGTTCTTTGATCCTGATTGCCGTGTGAGGGTCGCCAGCTTCTCCCTCCGCAAACATGCGGCCGTGAAAACCATCCAACGCACGTATTAGGTTGCGTGTTACTTTCAGACGCATTCCGAACGCCTCATTGCAAGCCAATCCGAATGGAAAATCATCCTTGACTGTAAAGCAGGGGGTGGCGGAGACCAGTACAAGACCGGCCAGTTTCTCAGTTAGTGCATCAAAGGCCTGTAGAGCAATCTGAGCGCCCATGGACCAACCGATCAGGATTATCCGTTCTAGCTCCAGGCATTGTACTAAATCTTCCAGGTCTTCAGCATAACGATCAAAATCAAAATGCCCCGATACGGCACGTGATTTACCGTGTCCTCGCAGGTCCGGAGCTATCACTCTAAAATCCCTATTCAACTGCGTGAACTGACTTTGCCAGACAACCGAAGACATGCACCAACCGTGTAGAAAAAGCAGCGGGATTCCACTACCGGCATCTTCGTACCATAACTGTTCTCCCGAACGGTTTTTAAAATACGGCATCAGACGACTCCCAGCTTACGGCCGATCTCTTTAATACGACCGGCAGCCCATTCCAGATCATCCCGACTGTGTGTAGCCATAACCGTAAAGCGGATCCTGCCGGATCCGGCCGGCACTGTCGGAGGCCGGATCCCTTGTGCAAATATTCCTTCGTCAAGCAGCGCCTCTGAGAAACGCATCGTTTTTTCAGAACTTCCGGTTATCAACGGAATAATCTGGGTCGTACCGGGCGGGATAACAAAACCGGCTTCAATCAGGCTGTTCCTTAAATAGTCGGCATTGGCATGAATACGTTCACGAAGGGCATCGCCTTCGGAAGCCTGCACCAGCTCCACAGCGGCCAGTGATGCTGCCAGAACAGCCGGCGGAAGCGACGTCGAAAATATGAAACTGCGACAGCGGTTGACAAGCAGTTCCCTTATCTCGGACGTGACGGCCGCATAAGCTCCAAAACTGCCCAACGCCTTTCCGAAAGTCCCCATTTTTATATCAACACCATCAGAGACTCCAAGCATTTCGGCACTGCCCCTCCCCTGACAGCCGAGAACTCCGCTGCCATGCGCATCATCAACCATCAAGAGCGCATCATACGTCTGCTTGAGAGCCAGCAGTTCAACCAGCGGCGCAATATCGCCGTCCATACTGAACACACCGTCCGTAACGATCAGGGCGCGCCCTTCCCCGCGATGTTTTTCCAATAGCTGCGCCAACTGCTGGTGATCGTTATGAGCATACCGCACCACCTGGGCTCCTGAAAGCATAATGCCGTCTACAATGCTGGCGTGGTTGAGACGATCGGAAAAAACCACATCACCTCGTTTGACGAGAGCCGGAATAATGCCGGTATTGGCGGCATGTCCGCTGTTGAACACCAAAGCAGCCTCACTGCGTTTAAAGTCAGCCACCGAACATTCAAGTTGTTCGTGAAGTTCCATGGTACCTGAAACTAGGCGTGATGCTCCACTGGAAGTCCCATACAACTCGATCGCACGCACTGCGGCCCTGGCAAGCGCCGGGTGTTCAGCCAGTCCCAAATAATTGTTTGAACATAGCATCAACATCTCCCGGTCTGCATGCATGATCCGGGCGGATTGTCGTCCGGAAATCAGACGGGTAGTCCGGAAAAGGTTGTTATTCCTGATCTCCTGCAGTTCATCTTGTATAGTTCTGTTCATATCACCCTCGTAGTGGTTAACCTATGTAATCGGTGCGGGTTGACAAGCATTTTAAAAAAATATCAGGGATTACAAATATTGAGAAAATGCTCCCATCTTGCGAACTGTTTTTGAATGAAGCCTTCCCGCTCAAAACGAAAGCTCTCAAACAAAGGCACGTTCATCAAGCATGGACTCAGCACAAGAATGCCAAATGGGATCAAACCGTTCCTGTTTCAGCTATAGAAACTTAGTCTGCCCGCTTGCACCCAACAGCTCAACCACTTTCTTAACATCCTGACAGCGATCACGATCACAAACCAGTAGGGCATCCGGTGTCGATACAATGACGACATTGTGCATGCCGACAGTTGCAACCATTCTCCCGTCAGCGTAGATCAGACAGTCGGATGAGTCGATTGCCATATGTCCGGCAGCATTGATACAGACGGTGCCAGTGGCATCGGGCTCTACCACTTCGGGCAGGGCGCTCCAGCTACCAACATCGCTCCACCCCATTTCGACCGGTATCACCTGAACGTTGGCAGACTGTTCCATCACACCGTAATCAATCGAGATACTCTCCACATCCTGATAAACGTCCTCAATTCGCGTTTCAAGATCAGACAGTGCCCAGACATCGTCATTAAACGATAACCGCATCAGAGAAGCGTGCAATGAAGGCATATGGGTATTAATTTCACGCAGTATCACATCAGAGCGCCAGATGAACATGCCGCTGTTCCAGAAATAATTACCCTCGTCCAGGTAACGGAGCGCTTCGGCCAGGGGCGGCTTTTCAACAAAACGCCTGACCGGAAACGGACCTTCACCGCGCAGATCCATATCGGCTTCGATATAACCATAACCGGTTTCAGGACGTGAAGGCATGATGCCGAGCGTTACCAAAAATCCATTTTGAGCAGCATGACAACCGGCCAGAAGCGTGTCCCGAAATGCTTCTTCATCCCTGATGTAGTGATCGGCCGGCAGAACCGCCATCACCCCTGACGGATCATGGGCAGCGATGATCGCAGCAGCCAGACCGATAGCCGGAGCCGTGTTGCGCGCGGCCGACTCGGCGATTACGTCGATCGGCACCGAACGGTAGTTCAGCAACTGATGTTCGGTTTCCTCTGCCTGCATGCGGTTTGTAATAACCAGAATCCGTTTTGGCTTAAGCGGCAGAACACGCTCGACGGTGCGCTGCAGCATGCTCCTGTCGCCGGTTATTGAGATGAGCTGCTTGGGACGGGTTGTGCGTGAAAGAGGCCAGAATCGGGTGCCGGAACCGCCGGCCAGAATGACTATGTACACAGCATTTTCTCCGTTATTTGTATTGAATGCGGTCTATGAAGTTTGCAATTTCCCGACCCAAATTGTTGATTGTCCCGGTGGTGTCCATCACATCCCACAAGGTCTGTCGGAAATAGGCAACCTCCTGATCGCTGGCACCGTCGTGCAGGCTGACAACAACCGATATCCTGAAACGCCCCAGACGGGTAAAGCGCCCCTTGACAACCAGAGTTGATTCACTTATCTGACCGTCTCGCGACACACTCTGGTAGATGCGGCGAGACTTGACGTAACGTTCGATATGCCCGGACAATTCAACCGGTATTTGTGCATACCGGCTTTCACGCTGGCTCATATCCTTGTCAGCGGCATCGGTGTACATTTCCCGTTTAAGGTCAAAATCACGTATTACAAGCGACTTGTAGGTGTACATCGGCTTGGGATTGGTAACGACCTCTTCGTCAATAATAGTTGTGGAAGTAGCCGCACAGGCTGACAATGCAACTACCAACAGAACAGAGCAAAGCATCTGCAGTATCAAACGTACAAACCTGAAATCACTCGGCATCAGGCTGACCACAACGCTGGTAATCGTCGTCAAAGCGAATAATATCATCTTCACCCAGATATTCTCCACTTTGCACCTCGATGATCACCAGCGGAATCTTGCCCGGATTTTCAAGGCGATGATTCTCACCGATGGGAATAAAGGTTGATTCATTGACATTTATGATCTGCTGTTGCACGCCGCATGTCACCAGTGCGGTGCCGGACACTACGATCCAGTGCTCGCTGCGGTGATGATGTTTCTGAAGCGACAGCCTTTTACCGGGCTGCACCTCGATTCGCTTGATTTTATAGCTCGTGTTCTCATCGAGAACCGTATAGGTGCCCCAGGGGCGCTCGCCTCGTTCCATTATAACTTCCTCTCTCAAAGTTGTTTATCAGCGCGCAATTTCAGATATTCCCGCAACGCCTGACGCCAATGCTGCGGTTCAAATCCGCTGTCGGCAACCAGTTTGCCGCAATCCAGCGTCGAATATAGCGGACGCCGCGCAGGACGGTTCAGTTCTTCAGTTGTCATCGGTGCCACAGAAACCTTTATGCCCGCCTCCTCAAAAATTGCCTTGGCAAAACAGTTCCAAGAGCAGAAATCATGGTTGGCAGCATGATAGATACCGCGGCAGCCTTTATCCACCAATGCAATAATGGCCCTGGCCAGATCAATCGTCCAGGTAGGTGAACCGATCTGGTCATCCACAACTGTCAAATGGTCCTTTTCAGCGCCCAGACGCAGCATGGTTTCTACAAAGTTTTTGCCGTGCAGGCCGTACAACCACTGGGTTCTCACGATCAGATGCTCCGGTGCGAAAGCGGCATTCATCTCACCGGCCAGCTTGGATTCGCCATATACGCTGAGCGGATGGGGGGCATCATCCTCCTGATAGGGAGACCCTTTTCCGCCGTCGAATACATAATCGGTACTGACCTGCACCAGCAGTGCGCCAGACTCGCGGCATGCCATAGCAAGGTAGCCCACCCCCTCACCGTTGACCTCCATCGCTTTTTCAATATTCACTTCGCAGCCGTCAACATCGGTGTAAGCGGCACAATTGATAACTACCTGTGGCCCGAATTCCGCAACGACCTTGAATACCGACTCAATCGAAGTTATATCGATTTCGTCAATGTCAACTCCCCGGGCCCTGTCGCCCAGAAGCTCCATCAGATCGCGCCCCAGCATCCCGTTGGCGCCGACAACCAGAATCATGCAACACCCCCGCCATACTGACTTTGATAATACTCACGGTATGATCCGGAAGTCACCTCGGCAACCCATTGCTGATTGGCCAGATACCAGTCGATTGTTTCTGCAATACCCTGCTGAAAAGTATAAGCCGGACCCCAGCCAAGATCTTTCTTGAGCCGCGAGGCATCTATCGCATAGCGGCGGTCGTGACCGGGACGATCCTTTACAAAACTGATCAAACGGCGGTTTTCACCCGAGGCACGCCCCAAACGGCCATCCAGCAGATCGCAAACCAGATTGACGATGTCGATGTTTTTCCACTCGTTATTGCCGCCAATATTATAGACCGAACCGGGAACAGCAGTTTTTAGCACAACCTCAATTGCCGCTGCATGGTCGCGAACATGCAGCCAATCGCGCACGTTCAGACCGTCGCCATAGACCGGTAGCGGTTTTTTGTTGATGATATTGTGGATCAAAAGCGGGATCAGTTTTTCGGGAAAGTGGTAAGGACCGTAGTTGTTGGAGCAGCGGGTGTTGAGAGTCGGCATGCCGAATGTCTCGTGATAGGCCCGCACCAGCAGGTCGGCGCCGGCTTTGCTGGCCGAATAGGGAGAATTGGCTGCCAGAGGAGTTTCCTCTGTGAAGTAACCGGTATCACCGAGGCTTCCATATACCTCGTCGGTGGAAATCTGCAAAAAGCGGAAATCTTCCACGGTCCCGGATTGCCAATGCTTGCGGCTTTCCTCCAACAGCACCTGGGTTCCCAGTACGTTGGTACGGACGAATATCTCAGGACCGGTGATGGATCGATCAACATGAGATTCAGCGGCAAAATGAACTACTGCATCGATTTTCTTCTCCGCCAGAATTTTGGCCACCAGGGGTGCATCGGCAATATCGCCCTTGATAAAACTATAAAACGGATTGTTCTCAAGTGCGGTCAGGTTCTTCAGATTACCGGCATAAGTCAGGCAATCGAGATTGGTAACATAACAGTCCGGATTTCCTGCAATATACGAGTGAATGAAGTTGGAGCCGATAAAACCGGCTCCTCCGGTAACCAGAATTGAGGCAGGAGTAAATGTCACGGATTGGTCTTCCTTTCCATGTTAATTAGCAAGGATACAAGCGTTCCTTTTTAGCATATTTCCTGCTAGGATTGGAACACTTTACTGCATATGATTATTGACAAGAAAGGAGAAATAACGATGGAAAACACTACAAAGTGCAGGTGTGGCGCCGATCATCACGGACATCTCTGCATGTTGCGAAGCAACGGAATGCATGAGGAAATACAGAAAGCAACCAGTGATCCCAAGTTTTACTGTTTTACCTGCGGCGGAGAAGCCAACTGCGCCGAGAACCTTTGCGAACCGGCCAGGATTGAGTAGAAGCCGGATTACACAACTACATTCTTCTTCGGTTTACAGCAATCGGAAGGCATGATGCCCTCGGATGCCAACAGCTTCATGACGGCATCGGTAGCCTCCTCAACCGTTATGTCCCGCATACACCGGGCATTAATCGGGCAGGACGGAGTATTACCGTAGGTTGTACAGGGCGAACAGGATAATTCCTTGTTGATGACGAGATGCCGGGGCCCACGCGGCCCCCATTTCGCGGCCCGACCCGGCCCGAACAGAGATACGGTCGGCTTGTCCAGGCCGACCGCAATATGCAGCACACCCGAATCACCACTAACAAGCAGAACGCTTCTGTCTATGACCGCAGCGGTTTCCTGCAATGATGTTTGCCCGGCAAGGTTTACCCCCAGCCCTCCGGCAACAATTATTTCCCCCTGCTGACAATCCTCTTTGCCTCCAACCACCACAACTTTAATCCCAACCGCTGATAACCGCTCCGCAACCTTGCGAAAGCGGTCGGCTCCCCAGCGACGCTCAGGAATGCTGGCGCCTGGAAAAATCGTCACAAAAGGGTTGGAGTCGAGATCAGGCAGAAATCCTGAAACAGCGGCGGCAGAGGTTTCAGGTACCACCAGAAAACGCTCTGTTGTAAAACTGGTTTGAATATCCAGTGGTTCTATTAAATTAAGGAAACTGACAGCCTCGTAATCTTCATGGGAGTATTGGATCTGGCGGGAGAACATGCGTGAGCGTTCGTTGGTGGCATAACCAATCAGCATAGGTGCGCGAGTCATTCTGGCCACTACCGCCGAGAGACGGTGCCACTGTTCAGTATCGATTGTTACATCATAATCGCCTCGCACGGCTTGCAACAGATCTGATGGACGATCGTAAAGCAGGACTCTGTCAACAACCGGACAGAGTTTGAAAACGGCGCTGTTGCGGTGTTCGGCAAGAACCGTGATCTTCGCGGACGGGAATTTGTTTCTGAGTTCCTGAAGGGCAGGTACCAGCAGCACCCCATCGCCGATGCCGCCGGGGCGGATCAGGAGGAGCGAGGTAACCTGGGGAGTGAATTCACTGTTCTTACGCATAGGGAGCATTGACGCAGCTATGTATCCAACGACAGCATCGATTTTTTTCATCAGAGTGACATACATTAGATTATTCTTGTATAGATGCAAATTTGATAGGACAACTTGAACCACCTTTTCCGGCTGAGGCAAGACATTATTACTTGAGTTCAACTTTGTAAAAACTGACACTGATTCGTTCTCGATAGAAAAACTTTGTACTTTTTGAAGGTTGTATTTTGAAATACTTGACATGTTTTGGTGCTAAAGACTGTATGCCGTAAAACCAGGCACACGACAGACCACTAAGCATCGGAGTAAGTATTAATCCGTCTTTGGAAAGTTCTGGAACTATTCTATACTTCATCTCATCCCGTCCAGTATTTACAGTAATGTATGCCGGAAACGGTTTATAGACTAACCGGCTCAATCTTCCAATCAATGTTGGTTCAATATTGATTTTTGCCCAAATCGTTTCATTCTCATTACCTGGGACCTCTATTGTCTCACCAAAATTGGCCTGATGTTGTTCCATAAAACTTAAGTTGTAATTCAAGTGATTATCGCGGCGTTTAAGTACTATCACCCCGTTATAGATGGCAGTTGCATTATAATAAGCTTTCAAAGATAAGTATTCTGCTGCATCAACCATTGCAGGGTAGAGTTGATCAATGCTTGTGTCGCTGGGCAGGAGAACTGTAGCAGGACCAGCAGAATCAGTGATATAGTTCTGATTTACGACAGTCAGTTTTGTTGTTGTGGCTGCATATAACACTGATGTTGGCCGAGTTGTACTATCAGTTTTGTATGCGCCTGCTATCCCGGCATCTATAGCTCCGCAATCAATCGGGGGCTTAATATCAGATAATGCATATTTCAATCTGATCTTTTTCTGATTATCGTTATAAGCTCTATCTAAGTGGGCACTTCCAACAGACATTAATGCCCACGCACCTTTGATTTTTCCAAGAAGAACACTTGAAAATGGACGTTCAACCCCATAAAAAGTGCACGAAATCATCAAGATCAGACTCGCTACGCTAGCCCCAACCTGGAGCATACGAAACCAGAATTTCCCAGAAGAAGCTTTCCACATCATTGGAAGACAAAACATGTTGAGACTGCCTAGTGTAAAACAAGCAGGTAACACATGAGGTGCATCGGATCTGACAAAACCGTGTTGAAAAACAATATATAGAGTTAATGATAATACAAAAACAGGGCCGCCTATACACTTCCAGCCATTCTTACGCGCCATCGGAACAATGAAACCGGCTAACAACATGCCTGCGGCAACTATATACAAGAACACCAGTATCATTGGATAGTTGGTTTCCAGAGCAAATACATCCTTGTATCCTGAAATATACTCTGATACTCCTGAAAAATACGCCGGTATGTTTTCTATTTTTTGTCTGGCTAATATCCAAAAGATAGCTAGGGAGGCAAAAAATATTACGGGAATCAGGGAGGCACGGCGAAACCTAATATATTGATCTGCAGTAACAATACAAACAGCAATAATTACCAGCCCTACAAAAGTTCCTTTAATGAGAATCAATATTGACATCATTACAGTTAATAGTGCGGATAACCAGAACTCTGCGATGCGGTTTTGGAGCGTATGAAACCAGACAAATCCATTTATTAGGACATATGGTGTAAAAAGAATTGTTCCCCAATATGGTGGAACAACGAGAGATGGTAATAAGAGTGATAGTACAAGCCATAATGCAGAAGGGCGCCCTGAATTCACAAATAATTTCCAGAGATGCCAAAGTAACAGTATTGACAGTACGAAAAGAAAAAAATTTGCTGCTAACATTACGAAAAATGTCGAGGGGTGGTAAAATGGAAGCCCGATAAACCCTAGTGGACCGTAATTAGATAAAAGTTGAGTTCCGTATTGCCAGTTTTTCTCAACGGCGAGGTGCATTATGTACTCATAATAGTCAGTTACAATCAATGGAGCGGTCGGGACAAAGAGACAGAGGCCAAATAGAACCAATGCTGCCCAACTGAAAAAGTTAATACCATTAAGAATACACGGCAAAGGTTTCGGAAGTGAACAACGGGGACCTTGCATCTTTTTTTCGTAAGTTTTCCTATTCACTTGAAACTCGCACAATGGGATTTCTGTTCAAAGTACATTCATATTGCCGCATTTTGATCATGGGAGTAATGCAAATCCGCTTAACTTGAGAGCTTTTCGGACAAAATCCCTACGGAATTCAGGCAGAACTTTCGGTAGCAGTTTTAATTCGTGGAAACAAGAAAGACCATATCCATGAAAATTTAGATACGCTTTTCAAGTATACTCTGATACAGATCCCGGTGCCGCAGAGCAATTTCATCCCACGAAACCACATCAGATTCGCCATCAAAACGTTTTCCCGCATAGCTATCGAGAGCTTCGCGAATTCCCTCTACATCACCGGGAGCAACGTAAAAAGTATGCTCGGAAGGATTATAGCCGCGAAAATGAGCGTGTGTTGTCACTACAAGAGTTCCTTGAATTCGGGCAGCCAGAACCGTAGTATTTCGTGGGGTAGTTCCATCGACAAATGGCAAGACCACGGCATCGGCCACAGCTAAAACGAGAGATAATTCTTCGGGTTGAAGAAAACCGGGCACAAAACATTTTCCTTGCCATTTTGGCGATTTGGCCAACGTCAGTAATAAACGATGGTAGGAGTCGCATGGATCCAGATCGCAAACAAGCACCAACCGATTTTTATCAGGATCAAGAGTTTCAAAAAGTATCTCGAATCCTTTATAAGGTCTTGCGAATCCAAAACATACGACAAGGCGTGACGTTTCGGATCTAAAGCGGATTCGGGTTGTAATTCGGTCTAATGAAGACACTTCAGCCTTTTGAATGCTTGAACCTACTGGGATATAGGTAAATGATTTATGACGGACTGCAGACCAGTAGATTGGTCGATATTTCAATGGGAATTGCGGGTCTACAACAACAACGGTATCACTTGGAATAGCGTTAATAAGTTGGGTATAGATGGGAGGTTCATGCCATGTCTGCACCACCGGAATTCTTCGGTTATAAAGAAGTGGGATAAAGTTGGGGAAAAGAACCCTTCCATAGGTTGCTGGATACTGAAGATGTATAATGTCAGGCCTGAATGTTTCAATGGCAACACGCAATTTTGAGTTTGCCTGGCGTAAATTCCAACCTGTTGCAACCGGATAAAAGTTTTTCGGCGGACTTTTGCATTCTTCTGCTCCGACTGAAGTGAAAACTCCAGGAATTACTCCGGAAAGCTTTTCTAAACTGGATACAAGGATTGCAGTATAGTCGCCCACACCGCATTTCATTGGTGGATATGCGCCGGTAATGAAAAGAATTTTCATATGGTGGTTTCTATTTTTTTAAGCACAAACCAGGCAAAAGTATAAGATTTGCCTAGCCAACTTATTGGTGCTTTATCCGTTTCAAAATTACTTTCACCCATAGGCACTAAGCCGTAGTTTTTCGCATCATTCAGGAACTTTATAATATCGTCCCGGGAAAATATCATCCAATCGAGCCCGAACGCCTTGATGCCGCCTGTATCGATCTTTTCAGACCAGTAGTCAACCGAAGCAATAAAATATCCGCCGGGACGAAGAAGACGCGAAATCTCAGACAACAGCCGATTGCTATCAAATCCATGCTCAATGACTGAAATCGCTGTAATGGCAGAAAACGATCCAGCTGGTAAGTCACTCTCATAAAAGTTTCCAACCACGTAGCGGATCTGGCTGGCATCAGGCATTTTCCTCAGATCAGGATTGAAATCAATCCCAGTCAGCGCGGTAAAACCGGAACGTTTGAGTGCAGGAAGAATTTCCGAGGCATATGCGCCAAGATCAAGTATGGGAGCCTCACTGTCAAGCAATTCGGAAATAAACCGTACTGTATGGAGTACATCCCAGCTTTTTATTCGATCTCCGAATCTCTGCCCAGGAAGAAGATGCAGCTTTTTCAGAAGCGATCGAAGTAGCCCGTCCGCGCAGTCTATCCCATTCTTGGCCATCTCCTGTCTCGCCTCAATTATCTCTCTTTTGTTTTTTAGGATCTTCAATGTCAAAGTGTTTTCCCTCTACTTTGGTTACAACGATAAAGTAAAATCAACTGATCGATTTTGTGTATGCGATTACGGCCATATAGAGTCGATTTTCGGGACTATAAATTCTTGAATACATATAGTCGCCATCTACCTGAAAAAAAGCCATCGCCTTACCAATTAAACTTTTTGAGGTTTCCGATAAATTTGGTTGTTCAACTGCGTAAAAATAGGAATATCCCAACTCTTGAAGATAATCGAAAATTGCTTTACCCTTATCGCCACCAAACGGATGAATCTCAAACATAAGAATTGGTTTATTCGCAGCTATTGTATCTTTAAGGCCTTTTAGTACAGGGTATTCGAACCCCTCAACATCCACCTTGATCATCCGTATTGGCTCGTTTAGGTTGAGTTTTATAATTTCCGAATCTCCAACTTCCACTCGCAATATGAACTGATCATCATTTCTAGTTTTGTCAGCCTCGAAAAATCCAGATCCACCTAAATTCCCTCTAGTTTGGACAAAATTGTGGTCTGCCGCCAGATCACTCAAGCCAACTTTTATTAACGACACATTTTTTAGACGATTTAGCGCAAGATTTGCTTGAAGAAGTCTATAAGCAACAGGATTCGGTTCAAACGCAATTACATGTTGGAAGTAGCGAGCAAAAAAACAGGTGTGGTTACCTATGTTCGCACCAACATCGAGAATCACTCCCGTCTTAAATTCCGAAATCCATGAAACAAGCATTTTTTTAAACAAAAAATTTAACAGCCCCTCTTCGTGTAATCCCTTTACAATAATCTCACGACCAATATGGTCATCAGGAATACAGGCTAACGAAGGGTAATTTTTTTTACTTACCCAGACGTTTAATTGATATAACCAAAACAAATGACATTTTTCCAAAAGCTTACGGATATAGAAGACATAGCTTTTCATTATAAATTTAACCTTTCTCAGGATTCTATATTTGTTGTCTTTACAGGCTCTATCCATGTAGCTGGCAAAGTATTGGCAACGACTGCTTCCTTCTCTCAACCTATCTTATGAATGAGTTTATTTAAATTTTGACGCCATAACCTATTCAACCCAATCAATACCCGCTTGAAAAACTCCATGGGGGAATATAACTGCCAGTAAGAAAGGTTTGCAATCATTGATGGCACAGGGTTCCATCTGTCAGAAACCCGTTTCACCTCGGCTCTAAGATCGTTAAAGCGTTGATGGGATATAAACTCCTCATTGCAGTAAACAAGTGAACTGTTATCCGGGTTTCCGAAATCCAGAGTGCGCCAGTCCATATCATCTGAAACAAGCCCCTTTGTGCGACACATATCCCAAAGTTCTGTTCCTGGCATGGGAGTTGTCGCAGAAATATGGACGTGACTCATGGGTGTCTGCTCTATAAACTCGATAGTCTGACGGATATCATCCTCGGTCTCCCCAGGACTCCCTATCATAAACTGACCACCGACCCCTATGCCGACTGCGGATGTCAATGCAGCAGCACGGCGGTTGCGATCGACGGTAACCGTTCCTCTTTTCAAAAAATTGAGTACTCGTTCGGATCCTGATTCGAAGCCGTAAGCGATCTGGATAACATTGATGGATTTCAGCAGCTCAAGAACCTCTTCATCCACAAGATTGGCATGACCGTTGACATTGAATACAATGCCCTGATGAAGACCTCTTTCTCTAATAAGGCGTACTATCTCGCGGAGGCGTTTGCGGTCACCGATAAAAAGATCATCAATAATATTGACGGCGTCGACCTGGGGATAGTCTTTCCGTATACGTTCAAGCTCGGAAACTACGCGCTCTGCCGAATGATAGCGACACCGGCCCCATTGAGCCGATGCCTGGCAGAATCGACAGTTGTACGGACAACCGCGCGAAGTAAGAAGTACGAACCCTCTGAAATTACCCTTCATGGTGAAATACATGCGTCTTGCAGTATACCAGCGCATGTTGAGTATCGAAAGATCTGGTGGGGGTATTGAGTCAAGCGAATTAATGGGAGTTCTTTCCGGAGTTATAGCGATCCCCGTCTGGCCGTGGTAACAGATCCCGTCGATTGATGCAAGCGAGGCAGGATCAAACTTTCTTTTCAAAACAAGAGATCGGCACACATCCAGAAATGTCGCCTCACCTTCTCCGAGAACTCCGATATCGGCCTGAACAGGAAGACTTCTTGGAAGCGAGGTAATGTGCGGCCCGCCTAACACGATCGGAATCCTGCTGCTCTGCTCCTTCAGGTAACGACAGATGTCAATGATGTCAGAGAATGAAATGGTATATGTTGTGATTCCGATTAGATCCGGTTTGGCAGCCAGGATACGTTCAGCAACAGTGCGTAGCGGCGTGGCAGGAGGAATGTCGACCAGCACAGTATCGATGTCTGTCAGATGTTCTTTCAAATACGCCGAAAGAGCGCAAAGGCCGATAGGCGGATATATATCACATCGAAGATTGACAAATACAACTTTCAACTAACGCCCCTCAACCAATTCTTTTTGAGTAGTGAACCGAGCCAAGCCCTGATTCTATTTATAGTCACCCTGACAATAACAAGAGGAAGCGCATAAGGGAAAAATGTCTGAGTAATTTTTATTGAATTACGAAAAATATAATCTTCAGGTCGATCAATACCACTACCTGGTAGAGTACCTTTATGTGTACTCATCCCGACCTTGTGATAAACAACACTTTCAGGAGCATAGACAAGGCCAAAACGATGCTTACAACGAAATGCCCAATCAGGCTCCTCGAAATACAGAAAATAGTCTTCACACATCAGGCCTATCTCTTCAATGAACTCTCTCGATACAAGAATCGATGCTCCGGCAACATATTTCATCACCCCTTCGACCTCATGGCGAGCAAAACCTTTGACCAACGGCAATCCATTGCCAATACAGGCAGAACGGGCCAGCCAGTGGTTATACGTACCTCCGCCCTGGGCCCAGATCGTATCCGGTTTGTCATAATAGGGCAGCAAAGAGCCACACATGCCGGCCCGGGGCGACTCATCCATACGCAGCACAAGCGCCGTAAGTGCATCCGGGTCAACTACCGTGTCATTATTGAGAAGCCAGACATAACTCCAGCAATCATGCTTCAAGAGATAGCGCAAAGCAACGTTGTTACCACCTGCAAAACCCAGGTTTGCCCCACTCTTGATGATCAGAAGCGGAGTTGTTTCTTCAATACCTTCTTCAACATCTTTAACGTCACGAACCGCATACTGAACAGGTTTAGGTACCGGAGCACCGACAAGATGCTGCGGTCCGGCATTTACAGGCAAACTGACATAATCCCCTTCAGCCCATTTTATAATCCTATCAACAGATCCATCTGTAGAGCCATTATCTACAACAACGACTCTGAAATCAGGATACCTGATCCGGAATATGCTCTCAAGGCACTCTATTGTGTCGATCCAGCTATTCCAGTTGAGGACGACTATTGCAACTTTTGTCACAACGCCCCCTCATCACTCTTGGTTACAAATACAAGCATCGCTTCCCCGCGGTTGGTTACTATATAGCGGTACCGTTGATAACCAACCGAGCAATGGCTTTCAAACTCCATCCTACGTCAGTATAGCTATCTCTGGCTTCAAAGTTTAATCATTTGCGCCACTCACCAAGAATATCGTCACGCATGCGCCGGTAGCGATCGGCAACCGGATCGTTTCTAAATTCATGCAGTTCCCACAACTTGATCCAGGTCAGGGCACGATAGAATGCCATCATCAGGGCAAGGGAAAAACCGCGGACCCCTTCGCGGTAGCCTCGCCCAGGGAGATATCTGCGGTAAAATTCCCGGAGTGACCCTACAAGCAGACGACTATAGGAAAAGCTCTCACCGCGGGCCATCAGATGTTGTGCTTCTATGGATGTATACCGGTTCAGTTTCTCCACGAAATGAGCAGAATCGCGATAGTTAAAGTGAACGATGCAAAACGGTGCGCAAGACTCCAGACGGAAAACCTGCACACCGGCAGAACGGTGCATGTAATCATGTACGATTCCGGTAAACGTTATGGAGCCTTTTCTGAAAAAACGCGGTAAGGGGGTGTATCCCCAACCGCTGTACTCGGCACAGGCGCCCAGGATATAGTGGCGGAAAGGGATTTCGACAATGCCGATATGTTCATCCAGGCTTTTGCGGCGCAACTCCTCAGACAAGGAGACTGGTACCATCTCATCAGCATCCAGGAGCAGAATCCAGTCGCCTGTAGCCTGTTCTACAGCATATTTCTTGGCAATATCAAAAGCCGGTGCCTTGGGATGTGAATAGATCCTGTCCGTAAACTTGCGGGCAATTTCAACCGTCGAGTCTTCACTCTCCATGTCGACCAGCACAATCTCGTCGCACCAGAGCAGTGTTTCCAGGCAATAGGAAATATTGTCCTGCTCGTTACGGGCTATAACAACAGCTGATATGGTCGGCTTCGAAGCCCTCATCTGCGTGGTTCCAGAGCGGAATGCTTCAGCTGTGGCGCGGAGAACAGCCTGTTCATCAGTGACACCGAACTGTAAAACTGCATATGACCATAAACATCCTGACAATTGCATAAGGATTTGGAATTAGAGGTTCATTGCGTTGATAACAAACTGTTTCCTGTAGCCGGAAACAACCACCTTCATCACCATATCAATTTCTGCACAGCTAAATGTACCGCCATCAACACGAAATCGCCCCTGCGTCATGGCGGCCAGTTGTTCTGTGTCGAGCGGTGCGCCAATCATTTTCTTGTCCCAAAAAATTATACCGACACCTGGAACGAATCGCGCTCCAAAAGTGCGGCCATGGAAAGCAATCCGACAGGCAGGCTTATGAGCGGCCTCACTGCTCCAGGGTAGAATGTAGCAGGTGGGCGGATTAAAAGGATATTCAAACTACTCGCCACACTTCACCTACCCAACAGCGGAGTAATTCGCGATTTAACCCGACTCCAAAGGCGGCCCAGCCTGCTTCTAAAATTATAGGTATAAAGCGTATCACACATGGATGCTAACTTTTGCAACGAATGTTCCAGGGTATAAACCTTATAAGGCTCGTCTGAAAGCCAGAACTCGTCTTCAATGAATCCCAACTTTTTACAATACTGGTAAACCTTTGTTCCGGGCAGTACCCACAGTCCTCCAGAACTTGCCACAACATCCGGATTGGCTTTTTTTAAAAACCGGAGAGTCTCCCGTACGGTTTCATCAGTCTCGCCGATATTTCCAACAATCATAAGTGCTGTAGCCCTAAGACCAGCTGCTTTGGTCATTTGGATTGCTGCAACTGCATTATTAATCTCATTTTCCTTATTCATACCATCCAGAAGTTCTTGTGAAGCGGTTTCAATTCCATAGGAAACTTCATAGCACCCAGCTTGCTTCATGAGTCTCAAAAGCTCTTCATCAACGCAATCAGTTCTGGTCGTTGCAAAAAACGCGATCTGCAAGTTCCGCTTTATAATTTCATTACAGAGACCGATAGTCGCGGCTCGGTTCACAGAGAATGCATCGTCAGCAAAACAGAAATGCCTAACCCCAAAATCACGATAAAGCCATTCTAATTCGTCTGCCATATTTTCTGGCGATCTATTTCGATATCCCTTCCAGATCCACCATGTGGAGCAAAAATCACAATGTCCTGTACATCCTCTTGAAAATATTACTGATACCCGTGGGAATTTCGCCAGATTTATTCCATTGAATGTCCCGTTTCCCCAAGCCCTATAGCGGGATAAGTCCACTAAATTCCATGCTGGAAACGGAATCTCATCAAGATTTGTTACATTTGCTTTCTCAGCTGTTTTAACTACATTACCGTCAGATCTATAGGCTATTCCGGGAATGGAGTCGTATGGTGTCCCCTGAACAATTTTTAAATAAGTCTGCTCACCCTCTCCCAGCACAATCAAATCAACGCAGTCGTACTGTTCCAGCATTTGCTTATACATGATCGTAGGATGCGCGCCACCCAGTACTATTAAAATGTCGGGATCAGTTTCACGGACCATGCGTGCAACTTCCAATGCCTTTTTTCGACCAGGGGTAAGACAGGTAATGCCAACAAATTGGGGATGCAAATCAACTAGCGCCTTACGGATTGAATCCTTTCCCTCAAGACACCCATCGACAATCTGTACGGAAAATCCATGTTTTTCCAAAGTCCCGGCAATATACAGAAGCCCCAGCGGCGGGTTTGTGTATCCATCCTGAGCTGTATCATGCGGATTGATCAACAGAACACGTTTCACTTCAGACTCCTGATAGAATTATTGCCAGGTTGTCTTTGAATTCGGACACAAACTTTTTTCCGGTAACATGCATAAGGCCGGCAAAGAGTACAAAACCAGCAGCAACAAATATCGGGAGTGTAACTGCAGTTACCGTGAACAGCAGGGCCATCGCTCGAATTGCGGCAGCAGCAATACATGCGGTTATCAACTGCCGCCAAACGCTATGAACTATTTTAAGAACAACGCCCTCCTTGGCCAGCACACGTCGATAAACAATGAAAAATATTGCAGTGATTATGGGTTGGTTAATCGCTATGCCCGTGTATCCAAACAACATGACAAAGGGAACTCCCAATCCCCACTCTAGCAATACAAGGACAAAGGTCTGCCGAAGAAGCAACCCTGACCGCCCCAAAGAAAGAATTGCGCTGTACATCGGAAGCATCATTCCAATCATGAGCGGTGATGTACAATACAAATAGAATGCACCAAGGCCGGGCATCCACTTCTCTGAAAAATATATTCGGGTTATATCAGCTGCGAACACGGCCATTATGAACGTAACAGGAAACAACACCAAAGTCATCATGCGTATTGACCGTTCCACCGATGAGGTCAGGAGTGCCCTGTTATCACGGATCAGGGAAAAAGCAGGGAAAGCAACGCGTCCGAAGCTTTCTGAAACAAAGAGCGGTGTAAAGGCAAAAGTACGAGCCCAAGTTACATATCCAACTCCTGTCGCCCCTGAAATCCCGCCTACCAAGAGTGGAGTTACGCCTTCTTTGATAAAATTCAACAGATTGTTGCCTTGAAAAGGAAGCCCGAAACGCATTAGAGCCCGGACAGATTCAAACCTAAATGACAACAAAGGGCGCCAGGCGGATAAAACATATACTGTGGCGCATCCAGTCATTTCTTTTAAAATTGTTGCATATACGAAGCTCCATATCTGTAGACCTGACCATGCAAATAATATAGCAGAACTGAAAAAAATAGTTTGTTCCAGCAATTCCACAGCAGCAATCTTCCGAAATTCAAGGGATCGCTCCATAAATATCAAGGGAATTGTCTTCAATGAGGTAAAAACGAATGCAAATGCCATGGTACGAACAACCCAGACATTATCTTGGGACAAAGACATGTGAATCATGGGAAGAATCGGAGATAAAATAAAAATCAGAAGAATTACAATGAGTACAAGAACTTGTTGTATCCAGAAAATCGTTGCAACTTCTTCAACCGTCGCATCTTCTTTCTTCTGGATCAGTGCGGCACCAAGTCCAACATCAGCAAAAGAAGCAAAAAACTGTAGCGTAAATGCTATTAAAGCATACGCTCCAAAATCTCGCGGCGAAAGAAGTCGAGCCAGAACAATATTACCGGCAATGAAAATGGCTTTTCCAGCAAGCTGTCGTCGGAGCATAAATCCGACGCCTGCAACAGATTTATCACCTAAATTGGATACCGTTTCTTCTTGTCCTGTAGTTTTCATGGTATTACGCACGAAGTAAGTACAGACAGGGTGTCTCGCGCCGCCTGCTCCCAGCTGAAACATGTGACGCGCTCCAGACCTGCAACACGCAATGCATCCCTTCGATCAGTATCGCTGATAATTAAATCCATCGCTGCAGCGATTTCTTCGCATACCATGGGATCAACAAGGATGGCCGCCTGACCGGCAACCTCCGGCACTGAGGTTGTGCTTGAGGCAACTACTGGAGTTCCGCAAGCCATGGCCTCAAGCACAGGCAAACCGAACCCCTCATAAAGCGATGGGTAACAGAACAGTGTAGCTCCGGAATACATAACAGGCAGATCTTCATCTCTGACATAATCGAGAAAAATAATCCTGTCGTTAACACCGAAAACAGCGGCCTCCTCCAATAGCCTTTTTTTGGAATCACTCCCCTGCAGTCCTGCCAGGACCAAATGATGTAATTTGTCTTTCATCATGCCGAACGAACGTACGAGACGAAGCAGGTTTTTGCGGGGATTGGCGCTCCCAACGGCAAGGATATACGGTAATCCCAATAGTCCGTAGTTCTTTAGCACACCAGGTTCGTGCCGTGGCATGAACAAATCACGGTCATACCCCAATTGAATTACCCGTATTTTTTCTTGTGGAATTTTATAAAACCTACAGATGTCGTCCCTTGTCCAGACTGAATCAGCAATTATTGCTGCTGTCCGTTCCAAGATTTTTCCCAACCGATATCGATAATTCAATTGTACACTTTTTGGTGAGTCTCCGGGAAACGACAGGGGGGTCAGGTCGTGAACCGTGACAACGTGAGGGACGGGACAAGTCCGCATTCCACCGGGAACAGTGGAAAAAAGGATATCGATCTTTTCGCGTTTGATAAGGCTTGGAAACTTGAGTTCCATCCATGCGGGTCTCACCACGAACCGGTTTTGACCAAGGAAACTGAATTCCTCCAAAACCGGTCGAATTCGATCCCGCGACAGATTGAATCCGGTACCGTCAGCGGTCCACAGGACTAAATCGTCATGCAGTTTCATCAGCTCATTAACAATGTTACGGGTGTAAATCGCAAGACCGGTCGGTTTTTCAGAACCGATGAAGGTTGCGTCTATTCCAATCTTCATGGTCCATTTCCAAAGTTCAGGTTGGTCACTGCTTCCGTAAATGCAACCTTGCTCTCCTCGAAATCGTATGATTGTGCTGATACGATCGCCTTATTGCGCAGCTCCGACAGGAGACCGCCATCGAGTATGATTCGTTCCAGATTGCTCACCAGCGATGGCACGCTTTCAACGGGAGATACAATCATGGAAGGGGTTTGACGAGCATAAGGAATGGCGTCGGTCGTCACTACAACACATCCGCAAGCCATTGCCTCCAGCGGAAAGAGGCCAAATCCTTCGTGACGCGATGGATAAAAGAATACGTCAGCACTGCTGAGAATCCGCCTGAGACTTTGATCATCCACAACACCGAAGTTACGAACAGTGAACTTGTAATTGTCATGACTCAACTGATTGCCGCACACCCATAGTTCCATCCCGGCGGCTGTTTGGGCATTGAGCACCTCAAGCACTTGCAGCGACAAGTCAAATCCCTTTCTGTAGGAGTCTCCGCGTGCCATCAGCACCACGGCCTTTTTATCCCCCTTCAAGCTGAACAATTCAGCATCTACATCAGCATAAAATGAAGCATGATCAATCCCTGTCTTAAGGGTGATGATATTTTTTGGTGCATATCTCTGCATGAAGATATCAGTAAGGTGCTGTGACATGGAAATAGCAGGTTTGTCGGAATAAAAATAAAATTTATATAAAACATCCACGACTGTCCTCATTAACCAGCCATCGTAGTATTCCATATCGTCAGCCTGGGCGTAATACACTACCTTGTTTTGCAGCGACAATAATAAATGAAGATGAATTATATCAATAATGACCAGATCATGATTCAGCTTGTGTGTTGCTGCATGCAGGAGAAAGCCGGCCCTGCCGGCACAATGAACAATGTCAACTTTCAAAGCCGGTGATACGTCAAAAACCGTATCCATTTCTTTTAAATGCAAGGTTACATCGTGACCTATTGAAGCAAGGTGGTTGGCATATGCAAGGCTCAGTCTGTCCCCCCCGCGATTGAAAAGCGAGTAGCGGTAGAATCCGATATTCATTTTCCGGAATAGGTCCATCACCCGTAAACACCCCACCCCACCAGAATTACCCACGCCATACCAACAATCAACAACGGAATATCCTGAGTTAATGATTCCGTGGGATCGCCACCTTTGCCGGATTGAACCCGAAGCATGTATCGCAGCAGACCAAAGCAGGACAGTGGCACTGAATAAAGTAACACAGGAGAATGCCTCGAGATAACATACATCGTGTAGGTCACCAGTACCGTCCCGCCGGTCATGTACATGGTGCCTTCCAGGAATTCCCTCGGATAAGCGGCAAGTGCTTTGCGATGATGCTTTGCCGAATCTCCCAGTCGCTGTTTTTCGCTCAGTCGTTTGCCGGTACTCAGAAAAACAGAAAGCAGGAAGACACTCAGGAAGAGCCACTCCGATATCGGAACGCCGAAAACAACACCTCCGGCCTGAAGTCGCAACAGAAAACCGGCGGAAATACAAAAGATGTCAACAAGAACAACAGATTTAAACTTTGTGCTGTATCCTATCGACAACAGCAGATATGCGACCAGATACAGCAGGAACGTTCCGGACACATTCAAGGCCAGTACACAGGCACAAACCAGCAATACAGCTGCCAACAGAGATGCTGAAATTACAGGTATCCGTCCGGAAGCTATCGGCCGGTTACGCTTGTCAGGGTGATGTCGGTCATTCTCTCTATCAAGCAGATCATTCAGAATATATGCGGTGCTGGAGGCGCAACAAAAAGCAATGAACGGGAATGCTGCAAGAGGGAGAGCTGCAAGTGAGAAGAAGCCGTTTGCCAGAAATTCTCCGCCCAGAAAAGGTGGAAAAAACAGCATCAGATTTTTGAGCCACTGAAGAGGGCGCAGCAGAGTCAGCCATGCTTTCACAGGTAATGGCCCTGTGAAACCATGATTATCAATCTCCTGCAGTCAGAGCAGTCTATTATCATTCCAGAACTGCTTCTCTGGATTCTTCCAGCATGGCTTCAAGTTCAACTAGTTGGGTATCCGTAATATCGAGTATTTCAGCTTCTTTGGTGGAAATCAGGACTAGATCCGGCTGATGTACAAAGCCGAGGCCGATGTGGTTGCAAGCAAGATTTACAAGCCTTACAATAGCCAGCATTTTATTAACGCTATCCCACTGGTCGGCATGGTGATCCCGGATCACGTCACAGTAAATTGCAGGAAAGTTCCAATGCTGCATCAGGCGATATCCCTGTTCAACGTGCATGACTTCGAAAATTTCCTGAATCAGTTCATCATCAAACATCGAGTTGATAACTCCCGCCGTCACCAATCGTTCGATTGACTTGAGCAGATAAAGTTTACCTACATCGTGAAGAAGTGCAGCCAGGTAGGTTTCATCGGCGACCCCTCTCATGCCGCATGATTTTGCAAGCCACATGGCGCCGAGGGCACAGCCATGACTGTGCAGCCAGAGTTGCTTCATGTAATGGTCAAGGGCTGGATTTGATGAAGAATGGGCTTCTGCCTGGGATGCGGCAATAACCAGATTGATGACCTGCTGGGCTCCAAGCCTGATGACCGCTTCCTTGATTGTGGCAACCTTGGAACGTCCCATGTACATCGGCGAGTTTGCAAATTTAAGCATCTGGCTGGCCAGCGACATATCCTCGTTGGCTACCTGCGCGACTTCATCAACCGTAAAATCGTAATCAGACAGCATTTTTTGAAGCTTCAGAGCAACTGGATGAAATATCGGCAGCTCAATAGGCTGGGACGCAAGCAGCCTTCTAACCGTTTCGGGGATTGTGGCTGACGACATATATGGCTCCTTCACTCTTTCACGCAAAATATGACCGCTAGTCAGTTACCAACAGCATGCGGCAATTATCTTAATCCTGATATTGAAAACGGCCTGCCACTTTGCTGGCACGTATTACAAAATCGTTATGCAATTTCATATAATAACACATGCAGCACAATCAATGCACGCAGCTTGTCCGGTTTGCAGATAGTTCCATATTTCGGATTTCGCCTCAAAACCGGGGCAGCAAACAGCGTCAATCGATCTGCAAGCAACTCTATTAACACCCGCAACCGCAGTTATGGCAGACCTTGCGAAATTCACTGGACGGTGCAACCGTTTCGGGGGCAAAAGCAATGCGACGAACCGCAATCCTGATATCTTCCTGAATATCAAGATTCGGGCTCTTACCGATTACATGACCGATACAGTGGTTGCTATGACCGTCATCGGGAGAAGATATCTTGACAACGTTCAACAGGTCGGCATAGCTGTTGATTGTTATGACCGCATCTCGGTTTCTGACAAGCTCAAGATCAATCCCCATTTTACTCATGTCCATGGTCAGCGTTTCATAAAAGCTGGCAAAGCCGGAACCTTCAAAATCATAATTCCAGTCGTTCCTGGCATAATTCTGCTCAAGTATTGTCAGCCTGATCTGCTTATTTTTTTTGCAGTTCATCACTAGGCACTCCCGGATAAAAATCAGAATTTAGCAGGACATTCCTGGTCCCATGCAATAAAACCATCGCCTGTTATACCCATGAAACTATCGATCCGAGCCTTGTAGAAGTCTGTATCGCCAGCCTCCTGCTCAAGAAAAGCAAGTTCATCACCGGAAATCATGTGCTGGCGCCTCAAATAGCGGTAAAACTCGGCGATTGCTTTCAAATGCAGTTCCAACATTGATAATTCCGGATCAAGCGTGTGAGTGATAAACCAGGAAGCTGCAAATTTCCTGATTATCCCGGGTTGCGGCCGCACAACATTATTTCGCGCGAAATCGAGCAGATAGTCACGCAGATACAGATCTGCGCTGAAAGCCATCTCTGAAGCCGGTTCAGCTGCCATCCCCTGCTGCTGAAGAAACAGGTAGAAACGGTTGAGAAGCTGCTGGCAACGCTGATCCACAAGCAGCTCTTCATCAATTGTGTCAAAATCGAAATCTTTGTGTTCAAATTCTGCTTCGTCATCATGTAATTGTGTCATTAAGGTCTCTTTCAAACTGGATTCAAACTGGATTAAGTTCCAGAAGATCTTTGTGAACAAATTGCCCGTTTTTCTGGATCAGAACATCGTCGAACCAGATCTCTCCGTCTGAAAGAATGCGCACCAGGTCCCAATGCACCGCCGAGCGGTTACCGTTGTCGCACTCGTCATAGGCCTGACCGGGCGTGAAATGAATTGATCCGAAGATTTTCTCGTCAAAGAGGATATTGCGCATCGGCTGGCGGATGCCGGGATTGACGCCGATGGCAAATTCACCGATATAGCGGGCACCTTCGTCAGTATCCAGGATTTTGTTGAGCGAACTGCTCATATCGGCTTCGGCGCTGGCCTTGATGATTCTGCCGTCCTTGAATTCAAACCGCACGCCATTGTATTCCTTGCCCTGATAGATGCTGGGGCAGTTGTAGGTAATATGTCCCTGAACCGAGCTTTTGACCGGCGCGCTGAAAACCTCTCCGTCAGGCATGTTCAGACGGCCGTCGCACTTGATGCCGGGCAGTCCCTCGATACTGAAACGGAGGTCGGTATCCGGAGCGGCAATTCGCACCAACCTGGTCCTGTCCATCAATTTTTTCAGTTTATCCTGTTTCTTTGATTCCGCTTTCCAGTCGATGCAGCAGGCCGAAAACAGATAATCCTCATACTCGTCAAGGCTCATGCGGGCTTCCTGGGCAGCGGCATGGGTCGGATAGCGGGTCACTACCCAGCGTGTGTGCTTGACCCGTTGATCAACCAAAGGCCTGGTCAGCTTCTGATAGGCAACTATCGCATCCTGCCTGGCATTGGCCATAACCATCGAATTGTTGCCGGCAGAGATACCGATATAAACGGTCAGAGACTTGTAGAAATCGAGTTTGTGCTGTGGAAAATAATCCAACTGCTGTTTATTTGCGCAATCATAGAAACTGCGGTCGATTTCCGGTACCGAAAAAGAATATTCAACGTATTTGGCGCCTCGGGCAAGACAGAGGGCATACAGCTCCTTGACGAGCGGAAGTGCCTCCAGGCCGGCTGCATTTATCAGTACGACATCGCCTTTTTTCACCCTGGTCGAGTAATCGACAAGAATCTCTGCAAACTGCCGTATTCTGGGATCGTTCATGGCTTGTCCCCTTTTGGTGTTTAATTGATCATCAACGCATCATCAGTCGAGTGACACCCAGTACCAGACCACTCTGGGGACCAGCCAGTAGCTGTACTCCCAAGGTCAGGAACGGTGATATCACATACGAAAAAAGGTTCGTAAAAAACACCAGCATAATAATGATAATCATGCCGTACGGTTCGATGCGGCTCAAAGAAATTGCCTGACGATGTGGTAAAAGCCCCATCAGCACACGACCGCCGTCCAGGGGCGGCACCGGGATCATATTGAATATCGCCAGCAGCAGGTTGATGTAGACCGAAAAGGAAAGCATCATCACCAGCGGCTCAATCAGCATTGAAATCGGTGAAGCTGAGGCGGCCGGATTGCCGAATGCCACAATGCCCCGCAGCAGGAACGCAGAGACCGTCGCCAGAAGAATATTGGTAATCGGCCCGGCAGCGGCAACCCAGATCATATCCCGCTTCGGATTTCTAAGATTCTCATATGTCACGGGTACCGGCTTTGCCCAGCCGATTCCGATAACAAAGATCATCAGGGTTCCGATGATATCGATATGTTTAATCGGGTTGAGCGTCAGGCGACCAAGCATGCGGGCGGTCGGATCACCAAAACGCCAGGCGATGTATCCGTGCGAAACTTCATGGCAGACAATGGCCAGCATGCCGGGTACAAGCATTACGGAAAGTTTAAGGAAGAAATCTTCCATGGAAAGTCCTTTTATACAGAATATATAACTGATCTATCTAACATGAGTAAACTCGCAAAGTCAATTGTAGGGCCGTTTTCGAAAACAGATAAAAATGGCGGATCATAGATGTGTTATCCTCCCTGTGTGCGGGGGAACGACACCCGCTCAAACATGTCATCCACTGTCCGGCCGGAACGGTCAGGTTGGACAGGGGGGTTGGTCCTGGTATACTGGTTCTGCAGCAATGGATCTATCTGTAGAAACACTCCCGGCAAGGATTAAAAGCACTGATATATGTCTGATTGCACATCAATAATCCCTGCGAATCGTGGCACCCCCCGCCAAGGAACAAGCTTTGTCGCTTTTGCATTCCTGCTACTCTGCCTTTTCCTTGCCGTTCCTCTGCATGCCGCTGAACCGGTAGAGACTGTCATTACCGGCATTGAGGGTGATGTACTGAAGAATGTGCAGGGGTCTCTCGTTTTTCCAGCCGGGTTGGTACGCGAAGGAAAGGTGGATAAACTCTGGCTTGAACGTTTCGCAAAGCAGGCGGTTGACATGACCAGAACCGCATTGGAGCCATTCGGCTTTTACAATCCTTTGATCACGGTTACGATTGAACCGGCTGATGAACGCTATCGCCTGCTGGTCAAGGTGGTACCGGGAGATCCGGTACGACTGACCGAGGTAAAGGTGGCCGTGGTCGGTCCAGGCAGCGGAGAAAGACGCTTGCAGAGACGGGTTGATGCATTCCCCCTGAAAAAGGGAGACGTGCTGCTGCATCAGATATACGAAGAGGCCAAAACGTCGCTCAAATTACGGGCCCAGGAAATGGGCTACCTGGATGCGGAATTTTCACGGCACGAAATCCGCGTCGCACAGTCCAATACAACCGCCACCATCGAACTGGTACTGGAAACTGGGGAGATGTACTATTTCGGCGCCACGAGCATCCAGGGTGCCCCCGACTATCCGGACAGTTTCCTGCGCCGTCATCTGACCTACTCTGCCGGCGAGGTCTTCTCCTATACCCGCCTCGGCGAAACCCAACGCAACTTCACCAACTCCGAGCGTTTCTCGGAGGTCATCATCACGCCGGAAATACAGGCTGCCGAAGCATCACGGGTGCCGGTCACCGTTCAGCTAAAAGCAGGACCGCGCATAAGCGTGCGCCCGGGCATTGGCTTCGGCACCGACACCGGTGCACGCTTCACCGTCCGTTACCGCGACTTGAACATGTTTCACCTGGGACATGAATTGTATTCGAATCTGTACGTTGCCGAGCGACTCCAAGGTCTGGTGACCGGCTATATCCTCCCCAGCCCGAAGGATGTCAGAAGTTCCACAACGTTGCAGCTGAATCTGCAGCAGGAAGACACCTCAACCTATTCCAGCCGGATACTGGCCCTGGAACTGGATCGCAACCGGAGTTTCGGCAAAGGCAAGCTGGGCACCGCCTATGTCAAGGCCCAATACGAAGACTATAGCGTGGGCGACCAGAAAGCCACCGCGCGACTCCTGCTGCCGGGGGTGCGTTTTTCCGATGATCGTTACGAAAACCCGATCCGTCCCCGCAAGGGTTTTCGCTACGCCCTTGAACTGCGCGGCACGCATCAACTGCTCGGTTCGGATACGGCTCTGGTCCAGATTCTGGCCGAGGGAAGCCATCTCCTGCCGCTCCCCTGGCGATTTGCCCTGCATACACGTGCCAAGGCCGCAACGACACTGCTGAGCGATCCGTTGAAAGACATCCCCCCTTCTCTGCGCTTTTTTGCCGGTGGCGACCAGAGTGTGCGCGGCTATTCCTATAAATCCCTCGGACCGCGGGATGCGTCGGGCAAAGTAGCCGGCGGCAAACAGCTCTTGACCGGCAGCATTGAACTGGAACGGGCATTCTTCAAGGACTGGGGCGTTTCCCTCTTTTATGATTCCGGCAACACCTTTAATAAATTCTCCGATGTCAGCCTGTTCCATGGAGCGGGCGTCGGCCTGCATTACTATACCTCGGTCGGAGCCTTGAACCTTTCAGTGGCCCGCCCGCTGGGGGTTGACAAACCATCCATTCATTTCCACTTTACGGTGGGGTTCGAGCTATGAATCGGCTGAGCAGACAAACCCTCGCAGCGACGGTGGTCATCGTCCTGGCAGGAGCTGCACTTGCGTTCGTTGTCTGGGCCACCGCCACAACGAACGGCACCCGCTGGCTGCTGGCGTCGCTGCCATCTCTGAGCGGGGTCAGCTTCTCCGCTAACAAGATCGAGGGGAGAATCATCGACCATCTGCTCCTAACGGGGGCGCGGATCGGCCTGACGCAGCAAAAACTGGAGATTGACCACCTTGAGCTGCAGTGGAAGCCGCTCCTTCTGCTGACGGGAACTGTCGCAATCCGGGATCTCACTCTGAACGGGGTGCGCATTCAGGACGACACGCCACCCGACAACAAACCGCCGGTTCTGGCCTGGCCGCGGGTGTCCGAAACCGGCCAACTGTTTGACGGCAGGATCGCGAGGCTGAGCGTGACAAACTTCAGCTATCGCCGCCGTCAGGAACAACCGCTGCAGGTGACGTCTATCGCCTGTTCCGTCACCTGGCAGGACAGCCTCCTGTCCCTCGGCGATCTCAAAGTGCTATCCCCTTACGGGCAGATAAACGGCAACGTCACGGCAGGCTTCAAGCAGCCGTCCCTGACATCAGACCTGGCGATCGCCCTGGCGCAACCCCTGGCGGATATGGATCGCTTCACGCTGCAGGCACGGCAAAGTAAAGCAGCTGGCAATGAGCCGTTTGTCGGACACCTCACGGTTGCCGGGAGTGCCGGCACACGGAAACTGTTGGAGTTGAGCGGTGAGGTGGGAATGGTGAAGAATGCCATCAATCTGCGCCGGCTTCTCTTGACCAGACCTGGCCAAAAGGGCCGGATAACTGCCGATGGATCGCTTGCGTTTACGGCACTGGAGTCGCTGCTGTCATTGCAGATCAAAGCGGACGGCCTCGATCTCGCCCCACAGCTGAACGTGCCGACGGACCTCTCCGGCACCCTCAGGTTCGCAGGAACCCTGAACAGCTATCGTGGTGACTTCAGCTTTGCCAACCGGGCGCAAGGGTGGCAGGCGGCTACCGTTTCCGCTGCCTATCAAGGTACACGTGAAGGTCTGAAACTGGCCCCGATCAACGCCAAGGTTCTGGATGGGTCGCTGGCGGGAAAACTGGATATGGACTGGCGCAGCGGTTTTGCCATGCAGGGTGCGATCAGCGGCAGAAATCTCAATCCGGCCAGGATTGCCCACGACTGGAAAGGCGTGGCTAACTTCACTGCCGACGGAAAATTGTCCTGGTCCGGGAAGTCACCCATCAAGGGAAGCGTCAGCGGCACCCTGCTGGAAAGCAGCCTGCATGGACAGGCTCTGACCGGCCTGCTGCAGGCGGAGTTTGTCGACAACAACCTATCCCTTACCAGACTGGCGCTGCAGGGTAAAGGCTTTGACCTGCATGCTTCCGGCCAACTGAACCAGCGGATCACCCTTGCCGCACAGATCAGCGACTTTTCCCGGCTGGTTCCGGGATCATCCGGAACGCTCCAGGCCGAAGGGTGGCTGAGCCGGCGCGAAGGTCGTTTCGGCGGTTCCGTCGCAGGCACCGGAAGCAGGCTGGCCTACGCAGGCACTCAGATAACGGCCGCAAATTTCAACATCCGGCTTGATCAGGGCGAGGGCTACCCCCTGCATATTGCCGCAGCTCTGCGGGATGTGGCCTATGACGGTTATACGCTGAATGACGCGACGCTTGCGGCGGACGGAACGGTGCAGCGTCACAGCGTCAACGCAACACTGCGTTCAGGCAGCAGCGATGCGAATCTGACACTTGCGGCAGGGTACAAGGCCGGGGTCTGGAAGGGAGAGATCAGTCGGCTGGCCGGCAGGGACAACATCGGACCTTGGAAGCTGACCGCTCCGGCGGCATTTGCCGTCAGCTCCCGGAAATGTTTCCTGTCCCCCCTGGCCCTTTCTGCCGGTGCAGCAGAGCGACTGGAAGTCGCCGCGGATCTGTCCCTGAATCCGCTGAGCGGTCAGATCCGGACGCAATGGTCCGGCCTTAACCTGGCCAGGGCCAATTCCTTTTTTAAAGATGCAAAACTGAAGGGAAGCAGCAGCGGTACGGCCAGGATCGGCTTTCTGTCCGGCAGGATGCTTAGCATGGCAGGAAACGCCACGGCCAGCGGGACATTCACCGGAAAGGGCGGCAGCATGACCATCCAGCAGAGTCTGGTAACCATTGACGGCGGCGAACAGGGCCTGCGGGTCGGCCTTGATCTCACCGCGACGGATGGCGGCAAATTGAAAGGCAGCTTTTCATCATCCGCTCCGTTTAGCCTGTCCATACCTGAAAAAGGGGAATTTACTGCGGAATTGAACGGGATCAACCTGGCACTGATTAAACAGTGGTTGCCCCCTTACACCAGGGTTGAAGGACGCATCAGCGGTCACGCCAAGGGGATCATGCTCCCTGGGAAACGCTTTGAACTGGACGGCAATACGGTGCTTTCAGGAGGGGCGTTACATCAGCAGAACCCTGACGGAGAGCTGAACCTCACCTTCACGTCGGCAACAGCAACCTGGGGCTGGCGGGGGGAAACCCTGGCCGGCTCCTTTTCCCTGACCATGGCCCAATACGGCCAGGCCCGGGGAAGCTTCCAGCTGCCGCTGCCGGCACGCTTCCCGGTTGCCCTCAATTCAAAGGGGCCTCTCCGGGGGGCACTGGTTGGACAGGTACAGGAAAAGGGAATAGTCACCACCCTGTTTTCGGGACTGGTTCAGGAAAGCTTCGGTGAACTTGACGCCGACCTTGAAATCAGCGGTACATGGGACGCGCCCCAGCTCGCAGGGAAACTGCGACTGGCCAAGGCTGGTGCCTACCTGCCGACCGCCGGCATTCACCTTAAAGACGTCCAGCTCGCAGCGCGCCTGGAAAAAAATCTGATCCTCATAGATTCTTTTAAGGCTTTCTCCGGCCCCGGCCAGATCGAGGGGACGGCGCTGATCACCCTGTCCGGATGGCGGGTTGTCAGCTACCAGGGCACAATCAGCGGTGACAGATTCCAGACCGTACATTTCCCGGAACTCCAGATTGTGAGCACGCCAAAGCTAAGTTTTGAAGGGACTCCTCAAAAACTCAGTCTGCGCGGTGAACTGCAGCTGCCGGAACTGAACATCGTCGGCGCACAGTCCCGTACGGTTGTCACGCCAAGCAGCGATGTCATCCGGGAGGGAGCTGTCGTTCCGGTCACGAAGGATTCTCCGCTGGCGTTGGACATCCAGGTCCGGGTACTGCTGGGCGATAAGGTCTTCGTCAAGGTTGCCGGCATCGACGCCCAGCTGGGCGGGGCCGTGGAGCTCTCATCGAGCCGTCTCGACAGGATTAGCAGCAAAGGGGAGATCAACGTGATCAAAGGGAATTACCGAACCTACGGGGTGAACCTTGAAATCGTCCGCGGTCGTCTTTTCTTCGCCGGCGGCACCATTGATCGCCCGAGCATTGACGTACTGGCTCTCCGCACCATCGGCAACATCAAGGCCGGCGTAACGGTTGCAGGCACTCTCCAGAGACCGATTACCAAACTCTACTCCGAACCAGCCATGCCGGATGTGGATGTCCTGGCATATATCGTCCTCGGTCATCCGCTCGGCAGCAGCGGCCAACAGGCAAGTCTGCTTACCCAGGCCGCCGGCGCCTTGCTCACCTCCGGCAAGGCAGCGGTTCTGCAGGAACAGATAAAAAACCAGTTGGGCCTGAGTACCCTGGAGATCCAGGGAGGTGTCGGGGCAACCACCGGCGCCATGGGCTACAAGCCGCTCCCGGTGACCGCTCCCGGAACCATACCGGCATCACAACAGGCCGGTGTCACCGAGACAGTGCTGACCGTGGGTAAGTACCTGACCCCGCAACTCTATATCAGTTACGGCAAATCACTGTTCACCGGGAACAACCTGTTCCGGCTGCGTTATGATATTTTCAAAAACTGGCAGATAGAAACCCAAACCGGCAGCGATGCAAGCGGCGCTGATCTCTACTACAAGCTGGAGTTCAAGTAAAAATACATGTTTTAATTGAATGTTATTTGATACGAGTTCAAAAGGCAGGATATAGGTAGTAACAATAACCACCTATCAGCACTGCTGGGCAGAATTATTACTTTCCGCCTCCAACTGCTGCAGATGGGTAAGATTTTTGTTGATCAATACGACTTTTATCCTTGGGGACCAGGACTGATTTTCTACTCGATCCAGCCGCCGCCCAGTACTTTCTCCCCGTCATAGATTACTGCGGCCTGGCCCGGTGTCACGGAAGTCTGCGGAATGTCAAAATACACTTCAAAGCGATTATCTGCACGCACTACCACTCTACAGGGTGCCGGCTGGTGACGGTAACGGATCCGGCAGTAGGCACGAAATTCTTCAACTGCCGGAAGGCTGCTCCAGGTGGCGTTTCCGGCTGTCAGGGACTGTCGGAACAGCTCGTCATGCCCTGCCACCACAACCCGATTGAGTTCTGTGTCAAGGGTAACCACGTGTAGCGGATGCCTCCAGGCTACTCCAAGCCCCTTGCGCTGACCGATTGTAAAACGGTGCAATCCGGAGTGGCAACCGATAACGTCTCCGTTGCTGGTCACAATCTCGCCAGGCCTCTGGGAAACGCCGTGACTCTCCAGAAACTTCACATAATCATTGTCGGGAATAAAGCATATCTCCTGACTTTCATGTTTTTGCGCCACAGGGAGATTGAATTCGGCAGCCAGCCTTCTGACCGTTGACTTTTCGAGCATTCCGACCGGAAAAATGACCTGCTGCAGCTGTTCCTGCGTCAGCGTGAAAAGGAAATAGGACTGGTCCTTGGCAGGGTCGAGGCCGGTCAGAAGCCATTTCTGTCCGGAGTCATCCTCTGCTGTACGGGCATAATGGCCGGTTGCCAGCAGGTCTGCACCCATCTCTTTCGCCTTCTTCAACAGCAGGTCGAATTTGATCAGGTCATTGCAGCGGATGCAGGGATTGGGGGTGCGACCGGCCGCATATTCTGCAATAAAGTAATCAACCACCAGCGTCCTGAATTCAGCACGCATGTCGATTACTTCGAATGGGATACCCAGTTTATTGGCCACCCGTCCGGCATCCAGGACATCATCCAGCGAGCAGCAGGTTTTGATCCGGCAACCCGCTTCGCGTGCAACCGGGTCGTAGAGCTGCAGCGACACTCCGGTAACCTGATAGCCCTGCTCTGCCAAAAGGGCTGCACTGACTGAGGAATCAACACCGCCGCTCATGGCTATCACAATATGCTTATTACTCAAGTCGGGTTCTTTCATTCACCTTCAGTGCTCCACATTATTGATACTATTGTTTTTGTAGATTTGTGCTGCAAAAAAAATAGTGTTGAGTTCTACTCCTCAGCCTTCTCCAGATCAAGAATGTAATGGGCTGCATTAGATTATTTCAGATAGGCGAAGCGTTTGGCCTTGACCAGCGTCTCGAGGGCTTCATCGATCGATCCCGGCAACGTAAATGCCATGGTCCGGTTCAGCAGCAGGGCATCAATGGCGTCTGATCCGATCTGGGCAGCCACCACTCCACGGCAGTCTGATAATGCTTGTGCTGTTTTTGCCAAGGCATTATCGTCATGGGCATGGCCAGAACAGACCGGTTCGTTTGCTCTTGTCTCGATATACTCATGCCCGGCATCGTGCAGACGATAGATCCGGAAACTGCCCGTCCGTCCGAAATGCTCGTTGACGGTCAGACCATCACTGCTGGCGATTGCAATTTTTACATCCATGGTCTACCTCCCTACCCCTTCTAAAAATCAAGAAAATTTGCTTATATACTGCAGTCAAAAACATTGCATGAAATAGCCTGATCAGAACTTCATCCCCCAACGGTTGACCGTGCGCTGTTCAACCAGACGAAACAGGCTGTCCATGGCAACGCCGATTCCGATGACCGTCAACAGTCCGGCAAAAACGTAGGCGATTTCCAGTTGATTCTTGTTTTCGTAGATGAACCAGCCGATGCCGCCCGAACCGGAACTGACCCCGAAAACAAGTTCTGCCGCGATCAGGGTGCGCCAGGCAAAGGCCCAGCCATTCTTGAGCCCGGTCAGGATGGCCGGGAAGGCCGCCGGTATCAGGATCTGCAGTACGTAGCGCAGTCCGCTCAAACCGTAGTTGCGGCCAACCATGCGTATTGTGCTGCTGATGGAGGCGAATCCCGAGTGGGTGCTGAGCGCCACCGGCCAGAGCACAGCATGAACCAGCACGAAGGTTATGCTGCCATTGCCGAGTCCGAACCAGAGCAGAGCCAGCGGCAGCAGCGCAATCGCCGGCAACGGGTTGAACATGGCGGTCAGCACTTCCAAGAGGTCGTTCCCCAGACGTGTGCCGTTGGCTAGCGCTGCAAGTACCGTAGCCAGGACGATGCCAATTGCATAACCTCCCAACAGCACCCTGATTGATACCAGCACCCGGTTCAACAGTTCACCTTTTAGCAAGGCATCCCAAAGAGCTGCAGACGTATTGCTGAATGTCGGAAACATAAGCGTGTTGTCGAGTCGTTGGGCATATAATTGCCATGCGACCGCCAACAGCAGAAGTATTGTCACCTTTCGCACAATCGTCAGATTCCATAATTTTTCAGCCGTCGACAGCGGGCGTGCAATCTCTGCAATGGCATGATCAGACGGTTGCACATGCGTCAGCCGCGCTGTCGCTCCTGGCACTACGGTCAATGTGAACCTTGAGTGAACCTTGAGGAGTGAACCTTGAGGGACATTCTATAGTCCACCTGTCAACTGAAAATATTGCTCTTTTAAAATCAAA
>CAYWJJ010000021.1:0-64030 GCA_964458105.1 uncultured Geobacter sp. | reverse complement strand
CTAAGAAACGACAAGAAGCTGCAAGACAGGCTGGGAAAAATAATCTCTCTGCAAACAGTGCTGGAGCGGATAGCGGAATACTTCAACCTGGAACCGCAGTCACTAAAAAGAGGCGGTCGTATGCTGCAAATAGTCGAAGCAAGAGGAGTCGCATGCTATTTTGCCGTCAGGGAGCTGGAATACAGCGGGGTAAGGGTAGGTGAAGCGCTGAACATGAAAAGATCGGGAGTATGTCTGGCAGCGCGGCGAGGTGAGGTGTTTGTGTTGCAAAACCCTGGTGTTATAGAGAAGGTGTTCGGGTAATGGCAAACCAGCAAACAACGTCCCCTTCTGATTCCCCTGGCAAACCAGCAAACAACGTCCCCTTCTGATTCCCCGTCCCCTTCTGATTCCCTTTAAACATTAAGCATCCTTGCGTTTCGCCGGACAATGCGCTCAATTATGGCGTTTCAGCGAACTGAAGCTGACCATCTTCCTCCGCTCCTCGTCATACAGGTTCAGCTGCAGCGACCCCAGACTCTTTCGCAGAGTCAGCGGCTTGATCACCTGTAGTTCCGGGATTGCATCGAAGCACTGCTGCAGGCGGTAGTTGGGGATGCCGGGGCGGGCATGGTGAACATGATGGAAGCCGATGTTACCAGTCACCCACTGTAACAGCTTCGGCAATTTGTAATACGAAGCACCTTCCATCACAACCCGCCATGGATCCCACTCATTATGGCGCGCCCAGTATACTCCCTCGAATTGATGCTGGTTATAGAACAGCCAGACACCGAGTGTTGAGGCCATCATCAGCACCGGCAGCTGAACCAGAAGGTAGGTCCTGAAACCGATTGTCAGGCTGGCCGTCAAGATGATGGCGGCTATTGCCAGATTTGTAAAGATCACGCTGATAAAGTCGATCTTCTTTGCCCCTGGTGACGGATAGCGGTTGCGCAGCAGGAAGTAATAGAGCGGGCCGATGCCGAGCAGGATGAGAGGATGCCGGTACAGGCGGTAGGCCAGCTGTTTCAGCGGTGTTGTTTCCTGGTACTCCGTCACTGTCATGGTTGTTATATCCCCCATGCCGCGCCGGTCCAGGTCGCCGACGGTGATGTGATGCCCGGCGTGGCTTCGCCGCCAGTCGTGGAAGGCTGTAAAAGTCAGAATGCCGCAGAGATATCCGACGTTTCTGTTCCAGCGGGGAGAAGGGAGGAACGAGCCGTGGGTGCAATCGTGGAATAAGATGAAGATACGTGAGAACATGGCTGCGGCAGGAACGCCAAGAGCAAGGGTGATCCAGTAGCTGTGGCCGTGCAGAACGGTTTGAACCATCAGAGCCAGCAGTAGCAGATAGGGAATTAGCGTGGTGAGGAGCTGCCTGATGGCGATACGGGTCTCGGCTTGGGCGTATTGGGCGGTGCTTTTGTACCACTCCGGTTTCTCCACTTTTGCGACGATAAACACTGGATTGAAGGACATGCAAAGCTCCTCCGGAATTTAGTCTGATTTCCCAGTACGTTCAATCATAACAAAAACAGTCCGGAACGCAACGGCTGCTGGATTGTTGGTTCAGGGCTTGACAGCATTCTTTTTAGACTTTCCAAACAGTGAAGACGGTTGACTGAGCGCTTTTTCAATTACAAGGGAGTCATCCCGGAGCCTTCCGTGCCGTGAACTCTGGAAATGCGCTATCCTTTAGCAGCAGCTTAGGTTATAGTAATATTTGAAGCAGCTGCTGAAAGAGCACCTCGTGACCCCAGCGATCCGAACTTCGCCTTTCCTCGTACAATCGGGAATAGTCCGCACAATCCTTGATGCACGAAGCGCCCCAGGCCAGAGCTATCGGGGAGATGTCTGTAATCGGCTTCCGTACGCCCAGAACAGGATATGATTAACTTATGAAAATGCCGAAAAAATTTGAGATTCTGGCCGAAAACGGACTCGTCGACGAAGTTGTTTGCCAGCTGATGAGCGGCAAAGAGGCCGAGGTTTATGTCGTCCGGTCCATGGGAGAGCTTCGCTGTGCCAAGGTTTACAAGGATGCCGGCAACCGCAGTTTCAGTTCGCAGGCCCGCTATCAGGAGGGGCGAAAGGTCAAGAACAGCCGCCAGGCGCGCGCCATAGGCAAGAATTCGAAGTTCGGCCGGAAAGAACAGGAGGGGGCCTGGCAGAACGCCGAGGTAACCGCCCTGCAGCGCCTTGCCGACGCCGGAGTGCGCGTGCCCCGGATTTTCAACTATGTCGGGGGAATATTGCTGATGGAGCTGGTGGTTGACGAACAGGGCAATAACGCACCCAGGCTCAACGATGTCAGGCTGACTGGGGAACAGGCCCGCGAATATCACCGCACGATGATGAAGCAGATTGTTCTCATGCTCTGCGCCGGACTGGTTCATGGCGACCTTTCCGAGTACAACGTGCTGGTCGGCAGCGACGGACTGGTCATTATCGATCTTCCCCAGGCCATGGATGCCGCCGGTAACAATAACGCCGCCGCCATGCTCGTACGGGATGTTGCAAACATGACGGCTTACTTCGGCCGTTTCGCGCCCGAACTTCTTGTCACGGATTATGGCCGGGAGATTTGGAAGCTGTACGCCACCGGCGAACTGAGCCCGGAGAGTGTACTGACCGGCCATTTTGAAGAAAGCAAGCGGCCGGCCGACGTGCATGGCGTCATGCGGGAAGTTGAATCGGCGCGGCGCTGGCATGAACTCAGTATTGGTAACTCATAATCATAATGGTGATGTTTGAATTTCCCCAGAAACAGCAAAAGCGGCCGATCGGCCGCTTTTGCTGTTGGATTTGCTGTGTTTTGAATTGCGCTGCCGGCTAGCGGCGAGGCTTATTCAGCAACGGCAGCAGAAATTTTCTTTGTTTGGCGGACAACAGATCAACGTCGCCCTCGTTATCCAGTAAAAAGGTGCCGACGCCTATGACTGTTCTCGCCAGATAGCCGGTCCCGGCAACACCCTTTTCAATCTCATCGGCCCGTTTGTGAATCAGGGTTCTCATCAAGTCCAGGTTTACTTGCATATGTCGTACTCCGGCAGGATTAATGTGCGCCTATTGCTTCATGGGTTGTCAGCGTAAACTGACGCCGCTTTATACACTATCATGCTTGAAATTTCCACCACCAATCAGCCGGCAGTGGGCAGTGGGCAGTATAGCCGGTCATATCTCAAAATTCTTCAGCACCCTGCCTGTATCCGGAAGGCTGTGCCCGAAAATATGTGGTTTGCGATAAGCATGTAAAGGATTAAAATAATCTTGTAACGCAGGAGTTTCTCCTGGACGCACCACTATCAATCGGGAGGTGTTACGATGACTTCATTCATATCTAAATACAGTTCCGGCTGTTATGCGCTGATGCGGATCGTGGTCGGTTTTCTGTTTATGTGGCACGGCTGCCAGAAGCTGTTCGGTTTCCCGGCCGGCATGCCGGCCGGAGTTCCCGCCTTCATTACCTATGTTGCCGGACCGATCGAGCTGGTCGGCGGTATCCTGATAATGATCGGCCTGCTCACGCACTGGGCAGCTTTCATATGCAGCGGTCAGATGGCGTTCGCATACTGGATCGGGCACGGCACCAAGGCGTTGCTGCCGCTTCAGAACAATGGCGAACTGGCAGTGCTGTACTGTTTCGTGTTCCTGTTCATCGCGTCGCGTGGAGGCGGCATCTGGAGCGTTGACTCCCTGGTTGGCAGCGGCGGCGGCAATGCTTCGGAACGATAGCGGTTCTGTAGCATGGTGACCGGCCTGATGATACCGGCCGGTAGACTCGAATGAAAGGAGTACTGTCATGCGAATCATAGTGATCGGTGGAAGCGGAACGATCGGCCGGGAGGTGGCCAAGGCGCTGGGTGTCAACCACGAGGTGGTGACCGCGAGCCGGAGCGGCGGGGTTTTGCGGGTTGATATCGCGGAGCCGGAGAGCGTGGACGAGATGTTTCGCGGTGCGGGAGCCTTCGATGCCGTGGTGTGTGCCGCCGGGAGCGCCCGGTTTGGCCCCCTGGATGATCTGGAGTACGAGGACTTCCTGTTCAGCTTCAGGAATAAACTGATGGGGCAGATCAATCTGGTCAAGATTGGCCGGAATTATATAAACGACAACGGTTCATTCACCCTCACCAGCGGCGTGCTGGCAAGGGAGCCGATGCCGGGCTGCAGTGCGGTCAGCATGGTAAACGCAGGTCTTGAGGGCTTTGTCCGCGCAGCACAGCTGGAACTGGAGCGTGGGGTGCGGGTGAATGTGGTCAGCCCGGTCTGGGTGCAGGAAACCATGCTGGCAATGGGGCATAAAACTCCGGAAGGGATGCCCGCCGCCCTGGTGTCACGGGCCTATGTGGCCAGCGTCACCGGCACCATGAAGGGGGCGGTACTGGATGTGAACGACTATGTCTGAGGAAAATCAGGGAAACGGTAAAGGCTGCTGATGGCCGTCTTTCGAATCGGGCGGGGGTGTTTCATATCAGACACAATATGCTATACTTGCACTCCGGCCGCTATGACTTTCATGCCGGCCATGGCTGTAGTTTTATATACTGCCAAATGTCCTGGAAAATGATCCGGAAAACTGATGAGTAATCAGCGAGGCACTTCGACGAATGGTTCCATTCAAGGTCGTTTCTACGATAACCCTCCTCTATATCGGCCTGCTGTTTGCGGTGGCTTACTTTACCGACAAAAAGAGGGAAGGGGGCCGGAGCTTTATTTCCAACCCCTATATCTATTCCCTTTCCCTGGCGGTTCATTACACCTCCTGGACCTTTTACGGAGTAGTTGGGATGGCCGCTACGACCGGGATCTCGTTCCTCGCCCTTTATCTCAGCGGCACACTGATGGCCTTCAGCTGGTGGTTTCTGCTGCGCAAGATGGTGCGGGTCAGCAAGGAGCAGAACATCACCAGCATAGCCGACTTTATCTCCAGCCGTTACGGCAAGTCGCCGCTGCTGGGCGGAATCGTCACCATTTTCAGCATCATGATCATCATTCCGTTCATCGCCCTTCAACTCAAGGCTGTGGCCTACACCTTCGACCTCCTGTCAACCCCGGTTGGGACCGCCGCCGGATTCAAGAATCTCATCCCTGCGCTACCACCATCAATTGATACCGCTTTTATCGTTGCTCTGCTGCTGGGTTTTTTCGGTATCCTCTTCGGGGCACGCCATCTGGACACCTCGGAACGCCATGAAGGACTGGTGGCCGCCATAGCCCTGCAATCCGTGGTCAAACTGATCGCTTTCCTCGCGATCGGGATATTTGTTACCTATGGCCTGTTCGATGGCTTTACCGACATATTTACCCGTTTCGCCGCTGAATTTCCCGACCGGACACGCCTGTTTCTGCTGGGGACTCCTCAAGCCCCCCATAACTTGTGGTTCACCCTGTTTTTCTCCACCATGATGTGGGTAATGTTTCAACCGCGCCAGTTCCATCTGATGGTTATCGAGAACTCCAACGAGGAGCACATCAAGGATGCCATGTGGATTTTCCCCACCTACACGTTTCTGATTACGTTGTTTGTGATGCCCATAGCCTTGGGAGGACTCCTTATGAATGGCGGCAACACCGATGCCGCCGACTTCTTTGCCCTTAATCTCCCCTTGCAAACAGGTCATTCCTGGCTGGCCGTGCTGGTCTTCATCGGTGGATTCTCGGCCTCGGCCGGCATGGTCATAATTGAAGCGGTGGTTCTTTCCACCATGATTCTCAACCATCTGGTGGTACCAGTTATCGTGAAACTCAATATCGTCTCCACCGACATATCCGGGGTTCTCATCAATATAAAAAGAATCGGCATTTTTACAGTCATTTTTCTGGGTTACCTCTATTATCAGACCATCGGCGAGTCATACACCCTGATCAACATAGGGATCATTTCATTGATCGCCGCGCCGCAATTTGCTCCGGCTGTAATCGGCGGACTCTACTGGAAACATGCCACACGTCGCGGAGCAATGGCAGGGCTCATCCTGGGATTTGTTGTCTGGTTCTATACCCTGTTGATACCCCTGTTCGTTCGGTCGGGATGGCTGGATAAGGACATCCTGGATAGCGGTCCGTTTGGTATCGGCTTCCTGCGCCCGCTGGAACTTTTTGGCCTGAGCGGCCTCGACATGTTGACCCACGCATTGTTCTGGACCCTTTTATTCAACCTGGGCGCTTTTTTTGCTTTTTCCATCCTGACCGAGCCGGATAAACGCGAAGCAGAACAGGCCGATAAGTTTGTGGACGTATTCGAACAGCGCCGGGAACCGCTCAAACGGACAAGGATGAGCAAGGCGCCGGCCATTGTGGAATTCGTGGAACTCATGTCCAAGTTTATCGGCGAAAAAAAAGCCCACGCCGCCATTGCCGATTACCTGGCAGACAAGCAGATTGATGAGCGGGGAAGCCTGTCGGAATATGAACTGCCGATCCTGAAACGTTTTACCGAAAAGGTTCTGGCGGGCTCGGTCGGCGCTGCCTCGGCCGGCATCATTGTAGACAGCTATATGAGTTCCCGTGGGAGCGCGTTGGAGGACGTTTTCAATATTTTCGGCACTGTCACCCTCAGCCGCACCGCCAGCCGGGAGCAACTCAGCGTTCTGTACGAGGCGGCGCGGGTAGTCGCCGGCAAAGCGGACCTGCAGGCGATACTTGACAAAATCCTTGAGCATCTCAAGCAGCAGTTCAAGTTCGATATTTGCCTGGTCCGCCTCCTCGATGAGGAAAAGATGTGCCTGACCGTGCGGAGCCAGAAAGGGATGAGTTCCAGACACCTGGACGAATCGATGCTGGAACTGAATTTGGAAACATATGCCGGTGCCGCCTTTTTGACAAACTCCGTGGTGGTGGTCAACGACACGGATATCATGGAAAAGCCCCTGTCCGCCCAGGTTATCCGCCAGGAAGGGATCAAGTCTTTCGCCCATGTCCCCATTACGATAGAGGGGAGTCCGATCGGCGTCCTGTCCGCCTTCTCGAAATCCATGAAGGGTATTTTTACCGACGAGTTCGTCGAGCTGTTCACAAACCTTGCCGGCCAGATAGGGATTGCCCGGCGCAACGCCCTCCAGGCGGAAAAGCTTATTCAGGCAAAAGAACATGAAAAGGAACTGCAGATCGCCAGAACCATCCAGATGGGGCTCCTGCCGACCAGGCCGCCGCTGATTACACGCATATCCCTGGCAGGCACATGCGTCCCGGCGCGCGAAGTTGGCGGCGATTATTACGATTTTTTGCCGCGCGGCAGTGAAACTCTGGATATTATCATTGCCGACGTTTCCGGGCATAATGTCGGCGCGGCCTTGCTCATGGCGGAGGTTCGTACTTTCATTCAGGCCGAGGCCAGGAATATCCGCAGTCCCGGCGAGATGCTGAGCTCCCTCAACGATTTTCTTTATGAAGATCTCTCCCGCGCCGAACTCTTCATCACCATGTTTTATCTGAGCTATGATGCCGGCACGCGCAAACTTCGCTTTGCCAACGCCGGACACAATCTGCCGATGCTCTGGAGACCTGATCTACAAACATGCGAGTGGCTTGACACGGAAGGTCTTATTCTCGGGGTGAAGAGGGGAGTTATCTTCGAGGAGAGAAACATGCTACTGCAGACTGGAGACATTTTGGTGCTTTACACCGACGGCATTATCGAGGCAGCAAATTCCAGCGGAGCTTTTTTCGGGGAAGAACGGCTGCAGCTTCTGCTTGACGAATATCATGCCCTTCCCCCGCAGCAGATTATCGACAATCTGCTATGTCAGGTCCGTTCCTTTGCCGGAAGTCAGGTTTTAGCCGATGATGTCTCACTGGTCATCATGAAGGTGGAGTATAATGAATTGTAGATTGAGGTGTTTACAATGTTCACATCATTACTCGTCACGGGAAAATGATGGCCGGTCGTAAGGGGGAAGGGAGATTTACCATGTCAGCTATAGAATTGAACGCAAAAGAAGCGGAAACGCTTGTCACTGCTCTTGAATCATACCTGCCCGACCTGGCCACGGAGAGGGTCGGCACAGACAATCGGGAATGGCATGCGGAACTGAAGGAACGGGAGGCCGTTCTCGGCGAAATTCTGAATCGCCTCAAAGCCGCGAAGTTCTGAGATCGTCATGTTCCGGCATGGGAATTCAGAAAAGTGCAGAAAGCAAGGCTGAGGGCGCTGACGGCCGGCCGTAAACATATGTCAAGATTTGCGCCCAGGCCTGCTGTGCTCCCGCCGGTTTAGAGCCGGGCCGGGCGTTTTCATTGCCCGGCATCTTCCGCCAGCGCTTCGGCCAGGCCGAGCAGTCGGTCACGTTCCGCCAGGCCATCGATGAAACGTCCGGGTATGCCGGCCAGTCCCACCTGTGAGCCAACCAAGGCAGCCGCCAACATGGCGCGGGCCTGGTTCTGCCCCCCTCCGTTGACTGCATGCAGCAGGGCCGATTCGAAGTCGTCATGAAAACGGGCCGCCAGGTAGTAGACTGCCGGTAGCTGGTGATAGATGGCGCAGGGCATGCCGTAGACCAACGAGACCTTCCAGGCCGGTTCGATGCGGATGTCCGGGTCGGCCGCCGCAGCCGCCATGTAGGACGGAGTCAGCAGGGCATCGGGCGACGCGAACTTCCCGGCCCTTGGCGGGTCGGGGTCGCCGGGACGGGGCGGTTGCAGATTCTCGCTGGTGATATGGTGGAAAGGCAGCTCTCCATTGTTGACCAGCCGCATCAGCTTGCCCGAGATATGCGCATTAAGTTTGTGCCCCTGCACCAGCAGTCCCAGCACGGCTCCGTAGGCCACGGTCATAGCCACAATGGCCGGGTCGGTCTGGGTCAGCACCGTATTGGCGGCAATTGCGCCGGCCAAACGGGCCGGCTGTGTGGCGTAGCGCACCGCCAGGGCCAGGGTGCGTTCGATGGCCTCCGTATCGTCGGCATGGCCGCCGGTCTTTCCCCAAGGGAGCTTCTGCTGTACCCGCTGGCGCCATAGCTCGCGGATCGACTGGCTGGTGTACCCGCCCGGCCCGCTGACCGGTGTGCCGTCCAACACCGGCAGCAGATCTTCATCCATGCGGCGGCAGAAATCCGCCTCATCGTACTCTCCCCGCTCGACCAGCGACGACAGCAGTAGTTTGAAAATGAAACCGGCCTGGGAAAGCTGGCCTGCCTTGAGCCCGGCATGGTAACGCCCCGGTTTCGGGTCGGTGTATTCGGTGATCCACGGTCCGTAATCGCGTCGCAGTTCATTCAGATCGTAGTACCAGTGTGGGCCGAGCCCCATGGCATCGCCGATAAAGGCGCCCATGATGGCGCCAGTCGCCCGGTCGCGAATAGTAAGTTCGCTCATGGTATCCTCCTCTGATTGTTCCGATAGCTTTCGTTACTGATATGATTTTAGGCCGGTTTAGTGAATAAGGGAAGTGGTACGTACTGGAGAAGGGAGCCGCGGAAATGGGTAGGCGGGCAAGAAAAGCAAAGGCGGCCAATGGTCGCCTTGATCATATATGGTGCCCACAAATTTCCGAAGGGGATTACGAGTAGAGTGGACCGGCGGCAATACTTTCCAGCAGCCTTGCTAGAGGTACTGATCCTTAAGGTCGCGGATGATATCCACCTGCAGGCTGAAGATGAACTGGGAAATCAGCAATTCCAGCTTGTTGTCCGGGGAGAAGGTCACCACGGCCCGGTAGCCGTTTTCGGTTTCAAAGTACTTCAACAGCTGGGCCGGGACTTCAATCCTGCCGCTCGGGAGCTGGCAGACCAGTTTGCCTTCAATGTTCGCTTCCATGGCGGGTTTGGCCGACAGATTCAGCGAAGCTCCGGTAACCGAAATATCGGCCATTTTGCCGACCAACTCCGCTCCTGGCGCAACAAAGGTCCCCACCAGCGGAAAGTCAATCTCGACACGGACCGCACCGCGCCGTTCGGCAGCGATCTGGGCATAGGCAAAACGGGTCAGTATCGCGCGACCACTGTTGACATTGGTCATTGCCACATAGGAGTGCACACCCAGATTGTTCGGGAAATATTCACACTTGATCAGGGTCTGTTTCACATGTTTCATGACGACGGCTTGGTTCTGGTGAACATTCACGTCGACCCGGTCATCCATTACATTGGTTATGGTGGCACTGAAACTGACCGGCATTTCACGATAATAATTCAACAGCTTCACGTCACACGGAATTGCTCCCGCGTGAATGTCCTGAAAAATCTTGATAATCGCATTGCTGTCCTTCTGCCCATCTTCAAGCGTTACCAGATGAAAGAAATCTTTGTCTGTCATATGCTGGACCGGTCCTTAAAATCACAGGTTTTTCGCTCATCAAATACAGTCGTTTCAGCTGTTGAACCCCCGTGTATAAACAACATTTAGTGTCCTTTTGTCAAGCGGTGTATGTGATAACTTTCTGCTGTTGCGGCAAGTCCGGAGCGTACAGCAAAGAGATTTTCATTCAGGCCGGCATCGGGCGTCAATGATGTCCCCCACTTCCGGCCGAACCGGTAAATCAAATCAGAAATCACGCCTGCCACTTTCTTTCGAAATTCCGAACAAATTTCTTGTAACCGGAGTGGCGTTGAAATCGTTATAATAGAGAAGGGAAAAAAGGCATCGAAGGGGGTGCCAAATGAAAAAACTTCTGTTTCCGATAATTGTCTTTCTGATACTGACGGGATGTGTGGCCGTTCCGGTTTATGACGGCGGTTATTATCCGTACAATGGCCCGTACCATTACTATTATTCGGGGCCTGAGGTGAGTATTTTCGTTCCGGGCTTCTATGGCGGGCATGGTTTCCACGGTGGGCACGGATTCCGCGGCGGCAGACGTTAGCAGTCAGCCCTCCCGGAGATACATCGCGTTACCGATGGATTCCCGGGAAGGAAGCGCTTTTTCAGATCTTGAATGGCGGGCAGCTACGCAAGCAGCAGCCCAACAGCGTGCAGCAGCAGGCCGATAACGCCGCCGACGAGGGTGCCGTTCATCCTGATAAACTGCAGGTCGGAACCGATGCTCAGTTCGATCTCCTTGGTGTAGTCGTCGCTTTCCCACTGTTGCACCGTGCCGGAAATATGACCGGCAATTGCAGCTCGCACCGTATCCCCGTAGTGTAACACCATTGTTTCAAGGTGCTCATTGAAAGACTCTTTCAAGCCCCGGTTTTGCGACAAGCTATGGCCAAAACCGGCAACCGCTGCCGAAATTTTCTGCTGTACCTTTGAAGCGGGCTGTTGCAGGTCATCGCTCAGCCAGCGCTTCAGGTCATTGCCGAGATTCTTGGCATAATCGGCGATTGACTGATTGTGCACGACCTCAAGCTTGATCGCCTCGACCTTGCTGCGCAGTTCCGGGTCGGATTTCAGCCTGGCAATGAAATTCGTCACGGCAGTGTCAAACTTGTATCTGACCTCATGGGCTGGATCGGCATTAACTTCCTGAATAAAATCATTAATCCTGCTGGCGACCTTTTCGCCGGCCCCCTTGGAAAACTGCTCTCGATTGGGGATGAAGGCGCTCAGGATCGGGTATTCTTTCGTACACATGCTGTCGATGGATTTGGCCAGCCTGGACTGCGCTTCCGCGGTCGCCAGCCACCCGGCAAAGCGGCTCAGCAGATCATCAAGAACGATCTGATGGCGATTGTCCTTCCTGAGCGTATCGAGAATCGCCCCGGCAGAGGTGGAGAGGTCGAAACTTTCAATCCGGTTGCTCAGGGCGGATCTCAAAAGCTGCTGCACACGCTCGTCATCGATGAAATCCAGGGAGTCGGCCAGTACACGGGTCAACCCTCTTGACAGGCCGGCGGCATTCTCCATCGACATCAGATAGGAAGCCAGATGTTCGGCCGGATTGTACTCCCGCAACTTGGCGATCAAGGTATCGCTGGCAAGAAACTTGTCCCGAATAAAGTCGGCCAGATTTCCGGCGATCACGTCTTTCTTGTTTTTGATGATGGCCGTATGCGGAATCGGCACACCCAGCGGGTGGCGGAACAGCGCCACAACTGCAAACCAGTCCGCCAGAGCGCCAACCATGGCCGCCTCCGCAAAAGCGGCCAGCCATTCCCAGGCGCCATGCCCCTTCTGGGAGCGGGCAACCACAAACAGTACCGCCGCACCGAACATCAATCCCGTGGCTATTCTCTTGTTTCTGATCAGTAATCGTTTTCTGTTATCCACACATGTTCTCCGAATATATTTTCTGTGCTCAGTTCTGATAAATGCAAAAACCGCTTCATCAGACAGAAGCGGCTTCCCCTTGCGCAGCCTATTTTATGCACGGCTGCACTGTTTTTGTCAATGCTTGGGTCGTTTGCCGCAAAGTTTCGTCTCGAATGGCTTATTTTTGCAACCCTCGCTCCTTTTCTGCTACCGTGTTTATGATCAGTTCAGTCCAGGCGAGGTGTGCGTGAAAGCAGTAAAATGGATTGCGGCAATAATCCTTGGCGGAGTCATTCTCTATGGCGCCTTCATCGGCGTGGCACTGTACCGCCTCCCATCGGTGGCGGGGCTCGCCGACGCTCAGATGAACCTTACTATTCAGGTGAAAGATTGGCAAGGGACGCTCCACCCCTTTGTGGTCGGGCCGCGGAACGCCTGGTGGACCCCGTCGAAAAGCATCCCATCGGAGATGGAGTGGGCGGTCATCGTCGCCGAAGACGCCAACTTCTACCGCCATGAAGGGATCGATGTAAAAGCGATCAAAAACGCCATTAAGTATGATCTTGAAAAGAAGCGTCTCGCCCGCGGCGCTTCGACCATCACCCAGCAGACGGCAAAGAATCTGTTCCTTTCGCGGGAAAAAACCTTCACACGCAAAATAGAGGAGCTCTATCTTGCCAAGCGGATGGAGCAGGAGTTGACCAAGGGACGGATACTTGAACTTTACCTGAATATCGTCGAACTGGGGCCGATGGTGTACGGGATCGGCCATGGCGCCCGCTACTATTTCGGCAAGCCGGCAGACGCCCTGACTCCAAGGGAATGCGCCTTCCTCGCTGCCATGCTGCCCGGCCCTAAAAAGGTCTATAATCCTTACAAACACCTGGACCGGGTGATGAAACGTTCAGACATGGTGCTGCGGCTGTTGAGGGATAAAGGTGTGCTGACCCAGGGGGAGTACCGCCAGGCCATGGCAGAGGTGCCGGACATAAGCGGCATGCAGAAGAAGGTGGATCAAAGTTTCTCGGGCAAAGCGCAGCGGTTTTTCAGGAACCTATTCAATATTTTCCGGTAACATGGCATTGAAGAGGTTCGTCATGAGAAGCTGATTGCCGTACCCTGCCATTTCAGCTACTATGCAAAAGCTTTTTTCACTCACTCCAAGGAGCCCCCATGCCTGCCAGCGCCCGTCACATCCTTGTGGATACGGAAACCCAATGCCTGCAACTCAAGACCGAGATTGAAGCCGGCGCCGATTTCGCCGAAGTTGCCAAACACAAATCCTCCTGCCCTTCGCGCTCGCGGGGAGGCGATCTGGGCGCTTTCCGCCCCGGGCAGATGGTAAAGGAGTTCGATGAAGTCGCCTTCTCCGGTGAGTTAAACAAGTTACTCGGCCCGGTCAAGACCCAGTTCGGCTATCACCTGATCGAGGTGACCAGCCGATGGTAGCGTCAACGGAAAGACCCCAGGAGACGACCGGACTCGATCAGGCGCTGCAGACACTGCGCCTGGATATGAACGATGCCTCCAGCCAGTCGAAGTTTTACGATATCTTTCTCAATACGACCTTTTGCGTTCCGACTCTTGATCAGCAGCAGCTAGACGGAGAATCAGCGCTTGAGGAAGGGCAGGTTCTCCCGCTTGTCATCGAATCGGAAGGGAACGATTACCTGATGATTTTCGACACCGAAGAGCGCTTGAAGGTCTGGGCGGCAGACGATGTCAAATGGGTCGAGGTTCCGGGATACGTACTTGCCGCCACTACCATGCCGCCGCTCCACTTGGCGCTGAACGTCGGCACCGAATACTCGAAGCAGTTTCTGCCCGATGAGATCGCCTGGCTGCGGGAGGTTGTGGAGCGCTGCAACGAAGCTGCGGCAGCGCAGGATGAGCCGAATCCATAGCGCCACCAGAAATTGTAAGTTTATACTTGCCGCTGCACATAATATGACCTATATTTGATCCATAAACAAGGTCTTTAAAGAGGTTGTATATGGACAAAATTTTCGCACGTGCTTCCGTAAGCATAAGCGACCTGAAGAAGAACCCTACCCGCATCATCAATGAAGCAGAAGGTTCTCCGGTCGCAATTCTGAATCATAACAAGCCCAGTGCCTACCTCATACCTGCAGAGGCGTTCGAAGCACTGATGGAGAAGTTCGAGGATTACGAACTTACCCGCCTCGTCAAGGAGAGGGAGAACGAGCCGACCGTCAAGGTTTCCCTCGATGAGCTATAACCTCGAATTCAAAGAGTCGGCTCTCAAAGAGTGGCGGAAGCTTGACGGAACGATTCGCGAACAATTCAAGAAAAAGCTGGCCGAAAGGCTTGTTTGCCCACGTGTAGCGTCAGCCAGGCTTACGGGCATGGCTAACTGTTACAAGATAAAGTTGAAAAATGCCGGTTACCGCCTTGTTTACGAGGTTGACGACAGCCGCATCGTCGTCATTGTTGTGGCCGTTGGCAAACGGGAAAACCTCGCTGTATATCGTGTGGCCCGAGAAAGATTGAAAGATTGATCCCACAGGTAAGACTGCAAGCCCATGCCTGTCCACCCGCCTAGCTTGCAAACAAAATTGGTGACCGATTGGCTGCCTTGGAAATTGGTATTATCTCCACCGAAATCAGATAGAATCCAGTCCAAGTTCTTTCAACTTTGATTTCCCCGGCTTGGTGGTCTCCGGGTCCCATCCTCGATCTTTGTAATACTGGGTGAGCATGACGTCGAACCGGTTCCGGTCCAGCACCGAGCCCTTTTTGGAGCCGATGGTGAAGGCGTCCTCGAAAAAGCGGTCGGGAAGCCGGTCATCTTCACGACGAAATCCCTCGCGGTAATTGAACATCTTCTCCAGATTGAAAATCCGTTCGCCGGCTTTCTCGAACTCGGCTTTGTCGTATTCATGGCCGGTTATGGCGCTGAGCAGAGCAAGCATGGGCTCTTCCAACTTCGGTTCGAAGGTGGGGAAAAAGCACATGCCGGTCGAATCAAGAATGGCCCGCCGGTTCTGCATGGCAATGTTGTCGCCGCTCATGTGGCAGGCTCCCCTGGAGGCCGTGACATACGAGAGCCCCCTGGGCTGATTTGCCTGGATGTTGTGCGCCGCCAGCTCAAGTCCCTTCACCTGGATGGCAAACTTCTCACTCCCTTTGCCGATCTGCCAGGAAAGTGCCCTCACACCTTCAGCAGCCAGGGCTCCCACGCCTTCCCGGGCGGCGATCTTCTCGATCATCGCCAGCGTGGCATCGACGCTGCCCCATTTGAGATCGATGCCGTCCAGAAAGCTCCGATTGATAAGGCCTTTCTCATAGGCCTCCATCAGAAAGCCGATCACGTTACCGGTCGAAATCTGGTCCAGGCCGAGATCGTCGAGGGTGGAGATTGCCTTCAGCAAGCCTGGCATGTCGGAGATCAGCAGGTTCGAGCCGAGCATGACGCCGGTTTCGTACTCGGGGCCGTCATGGACGATACCGCCGTATTTGCCCTTCGTCATGCCGCTTTTCTTACAGGCCAGCGGACAGCAGTAACAGGCAATATCGCGCACCCAGACATCGCGCCGGGCGGCGTCTCCGCCGATTTTATCGGCCTCCGGGAATGTGCCTTCACGATAATTGCGGACCGCCTCGGTCCCGGCATTGCTGTTTGCGACAATGGCCCGTGCCGTGCCCTGCTCCGCCCAGGACTTGGCATAAGCGGTGCCGTAGAGAGCCAGCCTGGCTTTTTCCAGGGCGGCAAGGAACCGCTTGTGGTCGGCGACGGCCGGCTGCCCCGAGCCCTTGACCGCGATAGCCTTCAGGTTTTTGGAACCCATGACGCAGCCCATGCCGCCCCGACCCGCTGCCCGCCCCGCAGTATGCAGGATGCTGGAATATGGAACGAGATTCTCCCCGGCCGGACCGATGTAGACGGTCTTGAATCTCCGGTCGCCAAGTTCGCCCAGGAATGCCTTGTCAAAGGCATCCGTACGCATCCCCTTGAACTTTTTGGCGTCGCGGATTTCCACCTTGTCGTCTTCGATCACGACATAGCAGAGCTCCGTCGCTTTTCCGGTAATCACGATCCCGTCATAGCCCGCAAAGCGGATTTCGGGACCGAAAAACCCGCCCATGTTCGAGTAGGAAACGGTCGAGGCATGTGGGTAATCGGACTTCATCGGAGACGTTATCGGAGATTTCGTCACCACGCAGGTCCTGGACGAGGATGGGACCGGGAGCCCCGAAAACGGCCCGGGCATGAAAATCAGCGGGTTTTCGGGAGAAAGTGGGTTGACCCCCGGCTTCTTCAGCCGGTCCCAGAGGATTTTCATGCCGAGCCCCTGCCCGCCGACGAATTTGTCCAGGTCTTCGGCGGGAATGGCCACCTTTTCACTCTTCCCGGTGGAAAGGTTTATATTCAGTATTACTCCGTGATATCCCGGTTTTCCGCTCATTTTATACCTCCGAAATCAGCCGTCCCATACCAGCCCTTGCCCAGTTCAGCCGCTATTTTTTCAGGTCCGAGACCGTAAAACTTCCGGTCACGCCGGACTTCAACATAGGAGAGCGCCCCGAAGGGGCAGCGCTTGACGCATTGCGGGTCGCCGCCGCACAGGGTGCACATCCGTTCAGGTTTACCCGTTGCGGGGTTGGGGCTGATGACCCCGGTCCTTTGCGACCCACAGGCCTTGGCGCAACTCCGGCAGCCGATGCACCGGCCCGGATCGTTGTGGATCGTTCGGTTCGCTTGATCCCGATAGAGGGCGCGCCTGCCGCTCTTGGGGTCCGGGTCAACCGGGCAGGCCTTCACGCAGGGGGTATCGGCGCACATGGCGCAGACGATGGCTACATCCACGTCGGGGTTGAAGCTATGCACCCGGATGTTGGCATAGCGGGGATTGCCAAGTCCGGGCAGTTCCCGGCCGGAGATTGACACCGGTCTGTTTCGAGACGAACAGGCCGATTCACAGGTCCGGCAGCCGGTGCATTTGGTGTAATCCACCAGAACCATTTTAAGTTCAGGTTCTCCCGAAAGAGCCCACGCCAACCCATGGACGCCAAACTGGCCTAACAGAACGACTGCGCCTCCCCCGATGCCGATCCCCTTGATGAATTCCCTGCGGGTGAGGTTTGTTCGTTCGTTTGAGATGTCAGTTGTTTTCTTTTCCCTATCCATCGTAGCCTCGTGTTCAGTAGTATCGCGTCGCGGGATCGTGTCGGAGGTCAGTGGCGATGTTGCACTGGCAGCGGAATAGGCTTTTGCTTTGTACATGGATATATCCTCCTTTATGGGACCTTTTGATGATTTCATCGTACTTCGGAAAGAGCACGGAGAGGTAGACCGATCCTGTTGAATTATTGCCTGATCGTGCAATTGACTGGAAAGCGGTTGTGATGTACGGAAGGATCGATTAGTACGCTGGAGGAAATGGTGCCGCGAAATATGGTGCTATGTAGGGGATTGGGGAAGGCAGCAGGGACGCTGCCCGGCAGGCATCCGGCAGCAGCATTGCCTGATGGACCAAAAAGGAGGGTGTAATTTGGTTTGTGTAAATGGTCATTAAGGGGTACACCAAATCCCCAAAAGGAGTTTACGTGACCATAGACAACGAACTGATCGACCGCCTGCTTGCCGATTACAAGAAGCCCGAAGACATCATCGGAGAAAAGGGGCTGTTAAAGCAGCTCACCAAAGCAGTTTTACAGCGTGCGCTCCAGGCGGAAATGACCGAGCACCTGGGGCACGAGAAACATGCTGCCGTCGCCAACAAGAGCGGTAATACGCGCAATGGTAAGTCGGCAAAGACCATCAAAGGCGAATTCGGCACCATGCCGATTGAGATCCCGCGTGACCGAGACAGTAGTTTTGAGCCGATCATCGTTCCCAAGGGGCAAACCCGGTTCGTCGGCTTCGATGACAAGATTATTTCCCTCTTGGGCAGAGTCATGTGACATTTTAAGACACATATTCACGGTACTTCAAACAGCCTTCCGCCTTTGGCGCACACTTCCAGTAGCGGCACCACATCTACCTTTTCCGCAAGAGAGTAGCATTTCGTTCCCGGATAGATCACCACCAGCCGGTCGAGCTTCAGATCCTCCAGCGCTGTCCGCATGGAAGGGGTCAGCCGCGGTGCGTCGGCCCGCTTGATCTCAACCCCGAAACGCCGGCCATCCTTGAAGACCAGCAGATCCAGCTCCGCCCCGGCGTGAGTTGCCCAGAAATAGACTTCATCGGGCTGGACCGAGCTGATGATCTCCTCGATGACATACCCTTCCCATGATGCGCCGCATTTCGGGTGAGAAAGAAGCTCCGGCAGTGTCCGTATTCCCAGCAGTTGATGAAGGAGCCCACTGTCGCGGATATAGACCTTGGGTGACTTTACCTGGCGCTTTTTCAGGTTCTCGTGCCATGGTTGAAGCTGCCTGACCATGTACACCCCTTCAAGAAGATCAAGATAGCGCCGTACCGATGTTTCGCCGATCCCCAGGGAGCGGGCCGGTTCCGCGGCATTCCAGACCTGGCCGTGGTAATGGGCAAGCATGGTCCAGAAACGAAACAGGGTGGGCGCCGGGGTGCCGAGGCCAAATGAAGGAATATCCCTTTCCAGTAGTGTCTGGATGAAGCTTTTTCGCCAGGCTACGCTATTGATGTCACTCGTTGCCAGGAATGAAAGCGGGAAGCCGCCCCGGAGCCAATGGACCTGATGAGCTGGCATTCCCACGTCCGTGATGGTAAAACCGCTCAGCGGAACAGTTTCCATCCGGCCGGCCAGGGACTCCGATGACTGGCGAAGGAGGTCGGGCGCGGCGCTGCCCAGAATGAGAAAATGGGCCGGCAATGGGGTTCTGTCGGCAAGGACACGCAGGATGGGGAACAGCTCCGGCCGCCGCTGCACTTCGTCGATAACGACAAGTCCCGAGAGGTCGCGGAGCGCCGTCATCGGTTCATCAAGACGAGCAAGGCTCAAAGGGGCTTCAAGATCAAAGTAGGCGGCGGAATCAGTCGGCACGAATTGCCGGGCAAGGGTGGTCTTGCCACATTGACGGGGGCCGAGCAGAGCCACAACACGGCTGCGCTCAAGTGCCGTGACAATATTGGTGTAAGTACAGTTACGAAGAATCATGAGTGTATATTACCTTGAAAATCCTCCATGTCAAGGTGGAATTTCAAGGTAGCGCCGGAGCATTATTTTGCAGGATTATACTGGCATAGGTAGTGACCCTCCTTTGGTAACCGATACGGGAGAGTGCTGATCACTTTCAAGAGACAGAGGGGATCGAGTCTGAGCTGAGCTGTTTTACTATTAAACATTTGAGAAACCTTACTGGCAACTACTCCAACCATCAGGATATAGAATATGATTTTATTCATAGTTAACCTACGCATTTTTTCCCATCTCATACGCCTGCCCCATCGCCGGACTTTTTTTGATGTCCCCTTTGTTCCAGGCCCCGGTCCCGTAGATGACACCCTTCTCCTTGGCTCCAGTCAGACAGGCAGTGAACCCCCTGAATGACTCAAGTGTCCTTTCCAGCAACTCTTTGTTGCCGACCGCGGCGGTCATGATGAAGTACATCTCCTTGTTGCTGATCGTGGTATAGCGTGCATAAGTCCGGTCGATCAAGGTCTTCATCTGGGCATTCATCGTATAGAAGTAGACCGGCGTGGCCATGACGATCACGTCAGCGCTGATCATCTTATGGAGGATTTCCGCCATATCATCCTTCTGGACGCACCTGCCGCCATTAGCTTGACAGGTGTCACAGGCGGTACAGTAATTGATTGTCTTGTCACATATGAATATCTTTTCCACCTGATTTTCTGCTTCTGTAGCCCCACGAATGAACTGATCACATAATAGTTCAGAGTTGCCCCCTTTTCTGGGGCTGCTGGACAATACAACTATCTTCTTTGCCATAAACATATCCTTTCAATTTACGGAGACTTTCTGCCGCTCAAAACCTTACCTAATATTTCAGCAGCATTATCGGCTTCTTTCTTGCCAACCTTGGCACCGAGAACAGAAATCAGGCTCTTCAGCTGCGCCTCGGTCAGGCCGGTATTAAGCCCGACGTTGAAATGGGCCTGCAGTTGGGGATTGACGCCATCCATGCTTGCCAGAGCAGAAATGGTGGCAATCTCCCTGCTCTGGAAGTCCAGATTGTCGCGCCCGAAGATATCGCCGAACAGATGAGCTTTCAAAAACTGATCGATGGCGGGAGCGAAGCTATAGATCGCACCGCTGACCGGCTTTCCTACCAGGCGCGTCTGAATATCCGTTCCAAGCTCAACACTGCTTTTATTGGCAGGATAGGGGCTTGCCTCCCTGCCAATCTCGTCCTTGATGCCCTTCTTCTGCCGCTCTTCCATGACCCCCATGAAAGTGCCGATACCGTTCAGGCTGCGCGGAAATCCGGTATAGGCATACAGCTGCACCAGGATTTCCTTGATCTCGTTGACGGTCAGGCCGGCATCCAGCCCGTCATTCAGGGAGATTTTCAGCTTTTCCAGATCGCCCCTGGCGGTAAAGGCGGCAATGGGGATAATGGCTTGTTGTTTTGAACTCAACGCCTGATTTTTATCCATGGGTTGTGCCTCCGAAATGGCCGCTATGATAAACATCATGGCAAGAATGATTGCCAGGAACTCGCTAATCAGTTTATTCATGCTTGCCTCCTTGTTTGCCGTGGTACTGCTCGTCGCTGACCTTTTCCAGCCATTCGACGTTCTTGCCGTTGGATGTCCCGGTGATGGCGATATGCGTCATTGCAGTGGTTGGTGAGGCTCCGTGCCAATGCTTTATCTTCGGCGGACACCAGATCACGTCACCAGCCTTGATCTCTTCGACCGGACCGCCCCATTCACCCGTTCGACCGACACCAGCGGTAACCAGCAGGCGCTGCCCGGTCGGGTGAATATGCCAGGCCGATCTGGCCCCCGGCTCGAAGGTGACATAGGCACCTGAGAATGGTGCCGCATCATTGGCCGCAAACAGAGGATCGACACGAACATTGCCGGTAAAGTATTCGGCAGGTCCTTTGATGGAAGCCTGAGTACCGGCCCTGGTTATTGTTTGGGATGGTTTGTTTTCTTCCGCGGCCAACGCCTGACCAGCAGAAGCACCCGCTGAAACGAGTAGAGATATTGATAATAGCAATGTTGTCAATTTCATGGTTTCTCCTAGACCATTGGTTTACTCCGATTTTAGTGAAGCCATGTCGATGGAAAAGCGGTACTTCACATCCGACCTGACCAGTCTTTCGTAAGCTTCGTTGACCTTCTGGATCGGAATGACTTCCACATCGGCGGTGATGTTGTGCTTGCCGCAAAAGTCGAGCATCTCCTGAGTCTCGGCAATGCCGCCGATGACCGAGCCGGATAGGCTGCGGCGTCCGACCAGCAGGCTGAAGGCAGAAACAGCCAGCGGTTTCTCCGGAGCGCCGACCAGTGTGATGTTGCCGTCACGGCCGAGCAGGTTGATGTAGGCGTTGATGTCATGATCGGCAGCGATGGTGTCGAGTATGAATTCGAAGCTGCCGGCGTGCGCCTGCATCTCTTCGGCGCTGGTGGAGATGACGACCTGATGGGCGCCCAGACGCAGCGCATCTTCTTTCTTGCCTGGTGAGGTGGTGAATACAACGACGTGGGCTCCGAAGGCCCGGGCAAACTTGACCCCCATGTGACCCAGGCCACCCAGGCCGACCACGCCGACCTTCTTCCCGGTGATATCGCCCCAGCGGCGCATGGGCGAGTAGGTCGTGATCCCGGCGCAGAGCAGCGGCGCAACTCCGGCAAGCTCAAGGTTAGTTGGGACACGCAGCACGAAGTGCTCATCGACTACGATACTTTCGGAGTAGCCGCCGTAGGTGACGCCGCCCAGGTGCTTGTCCGGGGAGTTGAAGGTGAGGGTCTGGTTCGGGCACAGTTGTTCCAGATCATCCTGGCAGTTGGGGCAGGTGTGGTCCGAATCGACCAGGCAGCCGACGCCCACCAGGTCGCCCTGCTTGAACTTCTTGACAGCGGAACCGACCTTGGTGACCCGGCCGACGATCTCATGGCCGGGAACGCAGGGGTAGACCGTGGGCATGACGCTGTGCCACTCGTCCCGTACCGTGTGGAGGTCGGAATGGCAGATGCCGCAGAATAGGATCTCGATCTGCACGTCGCGTTCAGTGGCATCGCGGCGCGGGATGGTGTTGGAGGCCAGCTGCGATGTGGCGCTGGCAGCGGAATATGCTTTTGCTTTGTACATGGGGATATTCTCCTGTTTGATTTTGTTTTGGCGTAACTATTTTGGTGCATTGCTCCATAACCCCACCTGTCCTCCCCTTAGCTTAAGGGGAGGGACGTTGCGAAGTGAACAGTGGTAAAATTTCCAGCTTTAGAGGCACTGAAAGGTTCCACCCTCTTGAAATAAGAGGGGGACAGGGGGAGTTACGATTCGATGCTGAATCAGCACGCTCAACGGCCTGTCAGCTGCTCCAGCTTTTCGGGGTAGCGCGCCCCTTCCACCGTGATCCGGGCGGCGGCGCTGTCGATCTCGCACAGATCGCCGGCGGTCAGTTGGAGTGCAACCGCGCCGATGTTCTCATCCAGACGCTCCAGTTTCGTGGTGCCCGGGATCGGCGCGATCCACGGCTTCTGGGCCAGCAGCCAGGCCAGTGCGACCTGGGCTGGTGTCGCCTTTTTCTCTGTTGCGATCTTGCCTAACAGATCGACCATGGCCTGATTGGCTTTCCGGGCCTCTTGGGTAAAGCGGGGCAGGGTGGTGCGGAAGTCGCTGCTGTCGAAGGCCGTGCTTTCGTCAATCTTACCGGTCAGAAAGCCCTTGCCCAGCGGGCTGTAGGGCACAAAGCCGATCCCCAGTTCTTCCAGGGTCGGCAGAATTTCCGACTCGGGACGCCGCCACCAGAGTGAGTATTCGCTCTGCAGCGCCGTTACCGGCTGGACGGCATGGGCGCGGCGGATCGTCTGCGCTCCGGCCTCGGACAGGCCGAAGTGTTTGACCTTACCCGCCTGGATCAGCTCCTTGACCGCTCCGGCCACGTCCTCGATCGGCACGTTCGGATCGACCCGGTGCTGATAGAACAGGTCGATGACATCGGTTCTGAGCCGTTTGAGCGAGGCTTCAGCCACTTCTTTGATGTGTTCCGGACGGCTGTTCAGAACCGGCCCGCTGCCTTTCATCGCCCGGGGATCGACGCTGGTATCGAAGCCGAACTTGTTGGCGATGGTCACCTGATCGCGCAGCGGAGCTAGCGCCTCACCGACCAGTTCTTCGTTGGTGAACGGGCCGTAGACCTCGGCCGTATCGAAGAAGGTGACGCCTCGTTCCACCGCTGTCCGGATCAGTGAAATCATCTCCTGCTTGTCTTTAGGCGGACCATACGAAAAACTCATGCCCATGCAGCCGAGCCCGAGTGCCGAAACTTCCAGACCACTTTTTCCCAATATACGTTTTTGCATTGTTTTCTCCTTTTACTTGCTGAGTTCTACCGTCTTGATGATTGTATCCTACTCCTGAACAAACAAAAGCCGGTAGACCGATCCTGCTCAATTATTGCCTGATTGTACGAAGTCATGGATAATCGTTGTAACGCAAAGTCGAGTTATGTAGTATTTGAACAGGATAAAAAGATTAGAAATGAGGATGTTATGAAAGCAGCTGAGAATAATAGTTTGGATGTTGCGATCGAAGCGCTGGGAACCAGCATTGCCCGATTGACCGAACAAGGTGAGCTGCACACAACCGCAGTCCCGGGCTTGTCGCTTTTTAGGCGGGAGGAACCGACCGAGCCGATCACCGGAATGTACGAACCGAGCGTCTGCCTGGTCGCTCAAGGGGCCAAGCGGGTGCTGCTCGGCGATGACACCTATGTCTATGACGCACACCATTACCTGATCACGTCGGTGCATCTCCCCACGGTCGTGCAGATAGTCGAAGCGAGTCGTTCGAAGCCTTACCTGGGGCTCCGGCTGATGCTGGATCAGCGCGAGATTTCGCAACTGATGGTGGACAGCAACCTTCCGCCGCCGCGTATTCAGAAATCAAGCCGCGGCATGGCGACCGGCGAGGTAACGCTGCCGCTGCTGACCGCCATCCAGCGGCTGATCGACCTGCTGGCCGAACAGCAGGACATACCGATCCTGGCTCCGATCATCCAGCGGGAAATCATCTACCGCCTGCTGGTGGGCGATCAGGGCGAGCGTCTGCGCCAGATTGCGTCGGCCGGAAGCCAGAGTCACCAGATAGCGCGGGCAATCGACTGGTTGAAGGGCAACTACTCACAGCCGTTGCATATCGATGACCTGGCCGCCCAGGTTCGCATGAGCAGTTCCACCTTTCATCATCACTTCCGGTCGATGACAGCACTCAGCCCGTTGCAGTTCCAGAAGCAGCTGCGCCTGCAGGAAGCCAGGCGCCTGATGCTGGCGGAACGACTGGATGCCGCCACCGCTGCCTTCCAGGTCGGTTACGAGAGCCCTTCCCAGTTCAGCCGAGAGTACAACCGCCTGTTTGGAGCCCCGCCGTTACGGGACATCACGAATTTGCGGCAGATGGCTGTTGATTAGAGGGGGTAGGTTTTCAAGTAAGAAGCAGCAAAGGCGGCCCGCTGGCCGCCTTTTGTTCATCAAATATCACCGGAATTCCCGACTTCCTCAATTCCTTAACCCTTCGATTGAGCATGCCGCGGCAAGGACGATCTGCATTGTCGTACCTGGCGTATTTTTCCTTCCGAGGAATTAAGTATAGTTCTCGGAATTCTTCTCTGCGCTGTTAAAAATAGTCGGCCAAACCACCCTCAATCCGTTCAAAACCAGCCAGCCTGTCCGGCGGATCGCCTGCCTGCAGGGCGGTTAGTTCCGCTGTTGTCAGCTCCGGTTCCAGTGTCAGCGGCCGTCGCTCCAGATAGAGGGGACGTCCGCTTGCCAGTACGATTTTGTCAAACGGGGCACGATAGCTGGGGCTTTGCATCAGAGCTGTTTCGCAGTAACGGACTCCGGTCGCCGTAAGGGTCCGCAGGAAGCCGGGCTCGGTCACGGTCTCCCCGGAACCGCAGATCGACAGGGCTGCCCGGCGCCGGGAGGCGGCAAGCTGAAAGCGCCGTTTGTAGGTGAACGAGCAGTAGTTCACCGGCAGGGGAATGCCCTGTTCCAGGCCGAAACGGACCATCCGCAAGGCGCAAAGCTCCGACTCCAATAGCGTCACCTTCTCGCCATGGAGAAAGATGTAGCCTCGCGCCGTCAAGGGGCCTAAGTTGTATGGCGTCAGCCGCATCTGGTGCAGGTTGAGGTGCTTCACCCCGGCCTCGGCCATTTCAACCATCTTCAGCTTCAGCAGTTCCTCATCCTCCGGCACCGCCGGGATCTCCACTGTCACCGTCGGGATGCAGCCGATCGCCAGCCGCAGCTTTTTTAGATGGTAGCGGACCGCCCCCAGGTCGAAGCGGATCTCGTCCAGACCGGCATCTTTCAGTTTGTTACAGAGATCGGCTGTCAGCATCGTGCCGTTGGTGTAAAGCCAGAGATGAACTTTGTCTCCGCACCGCTTCCGGACAGCTCTCAGATAGGAGAGAGCAAGATCCGGCGTCAGGAGCGGTTCGCCGCCGCTGATGCTGACACCACTGAAACCGAAGGTGGCCACATAATCGGCATACTCGTCCGGATCGTTAAAAGCCAGGCCATTGGTAACCGGAGGTCCGTTATCGTCCTGTGCCGTGGGGCAGTAAAAACATTGCCCATTACAGCGACCGTTGACAAACAGGCAGGACCAGCCACCATCGCCGCAGTGCCGGCAACCGGGAGAGAGGCTGTTGCAATCCACCTTGGTCCCGGCATAACCGAAAGCGGCGTGCTGCTCCAGCCACTGCAGCAGTTCCCGGCGCTCTGCGTTCGCCGCAGCCAGCCGTTCACTGTCGGCAAAGTTCAAAAGGTCGTACTGGAGGCCATACTCACGACGATTGGATTCGATCAGCCGTAGTTGATTGCTTTCAATGGTAGATAACGGCAGGCGGGGGAATGGTGTAGATGGCACGTGATATCTCCTTGGGATAAGGAGTTGTAGTGCCGGATAAAGGCATCCTTAACGTAGTGCTGGTTCAATTGACGACGAGTCGTGTTTCCAACTGTAGACCATTACTGCAGATCCGTACAGTTTATAACGCTGCTGTATGGAGTCTTCACGATCTGAAGCGCGGACGGGCTACCTTTGCCAGAAGCAGCCCGTCCCCTATTAATTTCGATGCCTGACTCCGGAGCCGAAAAAACAGCTTGACCAAACTAGACCGACCGGTCTAATATTCCTACATGGCAAAACGAGATACACGAACAGAGCTGGTCATGGCAGGAATGGCGCTGCTTGCCACCCAGGGATACAATGCGACCGGCATCGAGGCGGTGATTAAGCGGGCAGGGGTGCCGAAGGGATCCTTCTACCACTTCTTCGGCAGCAAAGAAGAATTCGGCCTGGCGGTTATCGAGGAATTTGCCGGCCGCTTCCTGTCACGGCTGGATGTTTTCCTGGCCGATCCGTCGGCTACGCCCCTTGACCGGTTGCGGATCTTTCTGCAACGGGGACTGGAACGGCTGACCGAGCACCAGTGTACCGTCGGCTGTCTCATCGGGGATCTGGGGCAGGAGCTGGCGGCGCAGAACGAACGCCTTCGGGGCCGCCTGGACGAAATCCTCCTCTCCTGGCGGGAGCGATTCGCCGTCTGCATCAGTGAGGCACAGCAGGCGGGAGAACTCCCCCCCTCCTATGATCCCCACGTCATCGCCGGCTTTATCCTTTCCGGCTGGGAGGGGGCCGTCCTGAGCGCAAAGGTGATGAAGTCGCCCCAGCCGGTCCAGGACTTCATCGACACCATTTTCTCCACTGTCCTGAAACGTCAGTGATACTTCCTTCCGTGGCAGAACGACTCCGCTGCGTACAAAAAAACATCAAGGAGCACGTACACAATGGCAGCACACGAAATCAACGCTGAAACCCGCAGCAACTTCCATCTCTTCTGCGACAACTTTCCTTTTCCCGTCATGCTGGTCCACAAGGACCGGACGATCCTGGCCGTAAACAAGGCGGGGGAGGTGGCCGGCTACCCGACTGGCATCCGCTGCGTCGACATGGGGCAGAAAGAGCACCACAAGGGCTGCCTGGCCAACCAGGCGCTGGCCGAGCAGACCGCGAAACGGGTTGTCGGCTATTTCGACTATGCCGGCGCCGTTCTGGACTCGTACTGGATCCCCCTGGCCGGCAGCAGTGATCTGTACCTGCATTTTGCGGCGGATATCACGGAATGGGCGAAGGAGAGCCTGGTCCCTAAGAAGTGTGATGCCGATGCCGGCTGCACCTCATGCAACTGTGGGTGAGCAGGGGCGGGGCGGCCATTTGACGGTTGGCAGCGTTGCCTAACAGCGCATAAATGAACAGTATGCAACAAACCTCCACAGAGATGTTGCGCCGCGCCGCTTGAAAATGCTATATTGCGCGACCCTCTTCACGTTGCCCTGGCCCTGATAAACAGGATAAGTGCATTAACGAAATCATTTCTGCCTTGCTAAAAAGAGCAGAAAATAATTTCCAACTTACTAAAGGGATCGGGGAATGCGGGCTCATATCAAATTAGTGAGGTTGAAAGAATGACGACGAAACACTTTGGCCCGACCAAGCTGGACGCAACGCTGATCCCGAAAATAGCCCAGCAGTGGGGAACACCGGTATATCTGCATGATCAGGAATACATAGAAAACAGCTGCCAGCAGTTGCTGAGCATGCCCAATGCCTACGGCCTGCATGTACGCTACGCCATGAAGGCAAACTCGGATCGTACCGTACTGCGGGTCGTCACCAATAAAGGACTGGATCTGGATTGCTCGTCACTTGATGAAGCGGCCCGCGCCCATGCCGCCGGGGTGCCCTATGCCCGGATGATGCTGACGACCCAGGAGGTTGCGTCCGGTGAGGAGCGTGCCGAGCTGGAGGAAATGATCCGGGCCGGACTTAAGTACAACGTCTGCTCCATGACGCAGTTTCAACTGATTGCCGACTTTGCCAAAGCCAACAAAATCGACCTGTCCATCAGGGTCCATCCGGGAGCCGCCGGCGGCGGTGAAAGCCAGACCCGCGATACCGGCAGTGAATACTCCTGCTTCGGCGTACACTTAAACGATGTCCCCACGGTAAAAGCCATGGCTGACAAGCTGGGTCTGCGCTTTACCCAGGTGCATGTTCATATCGGTTCAGGGGGCGACCCGGAAAAATGGCGCGAGAATATCGATCGTGAACTGGGCTTTGTGAAAGCCTATTTCCCGGATGCCACCACGGTCAGCTTCGGCGGCGGGCTCAAGGTTGCCAGGATGCCGGGAGAAAAACAGGCCGACATCGCTTCGCTGGGTGCTTATGCGACGCAGCGGATAAAGGAGTTCAAGGAGGCCACCGGCCGCGAACTGCAGATGGAGATCGAGCCCGGCACCTATGTGGTGGCCAACTCGGGCCATATAGTTACACGGATTATCGACAAGAAGCTGACCAACGAGCTGAACTTCCTGATCGTTGACGGCGGCATGGAACTGTTGACGCGCCCGCTGCTGTACGGCTCCGAGCACCCCGTCACCATCATACGTCAGGATGGTACGCTGCTCTCCAGCGAGTATGACGGCATTCCGGCGACCGGGTTGAAATCGTTCGGGATTGTGGGGCGCTGCTGCGAAAGTGGTGATTCAGTGCGTCTGGACGGCGACGGCAACATTGTGCCGGTGCTGATTGCCGAACCGGAAATCGGTGACTATGTCGTCATCGGCGGCACCGGAGCCTATTCCGAGAGCATGTCGCCGGAAAACTACAATTCGCACCGCAAGCCGCCAGCCGTCATGAGAAAACGCAATTCCGAACTGGTTCTGATCAGGAAGAAGCAGGTTCGTGAGCAGCTTGTCCTGAATGAGCTGGATGTGAAGCTGTAATCGACCAATCAATAGCGGAAAGTAAGAGGCCAAGGGATACGCTCCATTGGCCTCTTTTTATATCAGACTGGCTGGTAACAGGAATATGAACTCTAATTCCAGTTATCTATTTTCAGATCATGGGGTGAGGGTTTCCCTTTGCCCGTTTCCACATACTCACGCAGGCTTAACAGAAAAGTGGCCCACTTCATGCTGCAGTGATAGGTCGCCTCAACCGCCTCGCGCCAGTTTCTATGTCCGAACAGGACAATCGTCTGACCATCCTGCTCCGACAACTGGAAGGTGATCTCAGTTCCAACCCACTCCTCCGGTCCCTCTACACAGCGCCAGCGAACGTCTTTATCATCGCCCAGCTCTTGCACTTCCATAACCATTCCGCCCAGGAGTTCGCCTGATTTCGTGAGAAAGCGGAATTCTATCTTCCCCCCGACCTGTGTATCGCCCTGAACCTCCTCGGTCCACCATCCGGCCAGACCGTCCAAGGTTGTTATGGCTTTATAGACTTGAGCCACAGGGGATTTGATCCCGATTCGATGAAGAATGTCTACCATCTCAAACACCTCCAGTGCAATTGAGTCATAATTAATTGTAGTACTGTCGCATGCAAAACGCGAGGGGCAATGGAGCAGATGGAAAGAAGCTATAGAGACGCTTTGAGCTTCTTGGCTGGGATATAGGGTGTTTTGATTGTTTGGGTATTTACCGGTCTTTTTGTGGATAGACAGACTTATTGAAAACTTTTTCTTGAACGTGAAACTACTTGCAATGGAAATATATGTAAGATATTTTGATCTCATATAAAGATCATGTGATCTATATTCAAGACCATAAAGGTGCATGTCATGCTTGAATCTTTGCTGGGCTCCATCAATTGCGAACGGGTGTTGATATTCCTTGCGGCCCGCGAAGAAGGGTATCTGCGGGAAATTTCGGACTTTTTTCATTCTGCTCCGGCCCCGGTCCTGAAACAGCTGGAGAAGCTGGAAAACGGCGGGGTCCTCTTCAGCCGCCTCGCCGGTCGAACCCGTCTCTACGGCTTCAATCCCCGCTATCCGTTCCTGAAGGAGCTGAAGGCGTTGCTTGACAAGGCCCTGACCTTTTACCCCGATGATACCCGGACCCGGCTCCTGGAAAGCAGGCGCAGGCCCCGGCGGAAAGGGAAACCTATATGAAATCCCTCAGCGAAATGTCTGTCGGTGAAATCGCCGCCTATGTAGCCGGGCATTTGCGGCAAGGCGGCATAAACGTGGTACTGACCGGTGGCAGTTGTGTTTCGATCTACACCGACAACCGTTACCTGTCCTACGACCTGGATTTCATCGAAGAGGGACGATCAACACGGAAGAAGATTGCCGCCTGTCTGCGGGAAATCGGCTTTCAGGAAAAGGACCGCTACTTCACCCATACCGACACCCGTTTTTTAGTGGAATTTCCGTCCGGGCCGCTGGCCATCGGCGACGAACCAGTCAGCAGCATAACCCAGCTGGAGTTTGCCACCGGCTCATTACGCCTGCTCTCCGCCACTGATTGCGTCAAGGACCGGCTGGCCAACTACTATCACTGGAAAGACCGGCAGTGTCTGGAGCAGGCGATTATGGTTGTGACGGATGCCGAGGTGGATCTGGCAGAGGTGGAACGCTGGTCACGCCATGAAGGCATGGCAGAGGAATTCGAACTGGTCAAGTCACTGTTGAAGCGGGCGGCATGAAACTCGTGGTTTCAATAAATAGCAAAGGCGGCCAATTGACCGCCTTTTGAATTAAGTAGGGTGTGCTCGGTATTCCCCTCGGATAATCAACCGCTCTCACTGCATCGAATGCAGACCGATCATGTTCCCTTCCGTATCGAAGACCAGGGCGATGAAACCGTACTGCCCGATGGGGAACTTCTCCTTGAAGATCTGGCCGCCGTTAGCTGCGGCCTTTTCTGCCTCAACGCTGCAATCGACGCAGCTGAAATAGATGAGTGTGCCGTTACCGCCGGACGACTTCCCCTCCATCCTGACGAGGGCGCCGGTCGCGCCGGTCGCGTCCTGCAGCATCGGGAAAGACCAGAGCTCCATGCCGGGGATCGGGCTCTCCAACTGGGTCAGGGTGAGGCCGAACACCGCTTCGTAGAACTTTTTCGCGAGTGCCATTTCCTGCACGTAAATCTCGAACCAAACAACCGGGTTGTGTGCCATGACGAAGCACCTCCTTCATGGCTGTTATTATACACCCGATAACCGGTAGTGGAGTCTATTAGGCAGGAAACCCGCCAATCGGGCGGCTTTTGAATTAAGTATGATGTCCTTTGAATTTCCGAAAAGCAAGAAGGACAGCCCGTCGGTCGTCCTTCTTCAGCATCCACGGTATCTACGGCTTAAAAACCTTCAACTCCAACTCTTTGACTACCTTGAAATGTTTTGCATTACCGGTCGCCAGCGGCATGTTGTTCTCAGATGCGGTTGCGGCAATGATGGCATCACCTGCCCGCATTCCTGACGACAGACCGTACTCCTCGACATAGACCAACGCCCGATGACCAATGTTCTCCGTCAGCGGCAGTGCCGAAAAGCGGAAATCCGAGATAAAACGCTTTACCAGACGAAGTTGCTGCTTGTCTTTGGCGCACTGGAGCAGTTCCATGTAGGTCTGAACGGACAGGAAGCGATCCTTTGTTCCGTCGATCAACGCGGCGGCCTTGGTGTTCCCCCGCTGTACCCAGATAAAGATGTCAGTATCAAAGATCATGACGCCCGCCCCGCAGACGCTCCATGACCTCATCGACCGCTTCGGTTTCAGCGGCATACATATTGAAAAACTCGTGTTCGCACACCTTGCCGGAAGTGGAATCTTCCAACGGGATAATGGTGCCTTTCGGCTTGCCGTGGTAGAGAATGGTGACCGACTCACGCTTGTCCAGCGCGGTCAGAATATCACTAGTTTTGTAACGCAGATCGAGAATTGAAGCGTTCATTTCGGCCTCCAATAAATGTCTATATCAGTATAGACATTTTACAGAGCGAATACAGGATTGTCAATGCATGGAATGAAAAAAGGCGGCCTTGTCAGCCGCCTTTCAACTCTATCCTACTTCAAATTCTTCTTTATCCTCTCCACCGCCTCAATCACATTCTCGCGATGGCCGAAGGCCGACAAGCGGAAATACCCTTCGCCGCTGGGGCCGAATCCGGAGCCGGGCGTCCCGACCACATTGCATTCGTTCAGCAGCTTGTCAAAGAACTCCCAGCTGGTCAGGTTGCCGGGGGTCTTGAGCCAGATGTAGGGGGCATCCACGCCGCCGAAGCAGGTCACGCCGGCCTCTTTCAGCCCTTCACGGATGATGCGGGCGTTCTCCATGTAATAATCGATGATCTCCCTGGTCTGCTTCCACCCCTCGTCGGAGTAGACCGCGGCGGCGGCGCGCTGGACCGGGTAGGAGGCGCCGTTGAACTTGGTGGTGGTGCGGCGCAGCCAGAGCTTGTTGAAGCTGTAGCGCTCCCCCGTGCTGGTGGTGCCCATCACCTCTTCCGGTACGACCACCAGGCCGCAGCGGACGCCGGTGAAGCCGGCGGTCTTGGAGAAGGAGCGGAACTCGATGGCGCACTTCTTGGCCCCTTCGATCTCGTAGATGGAGTGGGGGATCTCCGGGTCCGTGATGAAGGCCTCGTAGGCAGCGTCGAAGAAAATCACGGCGTCGTTGGCGTTGGCGTAATCGACCCACTTCTTCAGCTCGGCCTTGCTGGCCACTGTGCCGGTCGGGTTGTTGGGGAAACAGAGATAAATGATATCGACCTTCTGGGTGGGGAGCGACGGGATGAAACCGTTGGCCTCGTTGCAGGGCATGTAGACGATGTTCTGGTAGTAGCCCTTCTCGTCGGCCTCGCCGGTGCGGCCGATCATGACGTTGGTGTCGTTGTAGACCGGGTAGACCGGGTCGCCGATCGCAACCACGTTGTCCAGGGCGAAGATGTCCAGGATGTTGGCGCAGTCGCACTTGGAACCGTCCGAGATGAACATCTCCTCGGTCTTCAGCGACACTCCCAGCGGCTTGTAGGATTTCTCGATGATGGCGTTGATCAGCCAGTCGTAGCCCTGCTCCGGGCCGTAGCCGGCGAACTGGTCGGTGGTGCCCAGATCGTCCACGGCGTCGTGGAAGGCCTTCAGGACAGCCGGCGCCAGCGGGCGGGTCACGTCGCCGATGCCCAGGCGGATAACCTTGGCATCGGGGTTGGCGGCGCTGAACTCGCGCACGCGGCGGCCGATTTCGGGGAACAGGTAGCCTGCTTTCAGTTTAAGGTAGTTGTCGTTGATTTTTGCCATCTTCGGTGAATCCTCCAGATATAAAATGTAGGGGCAGACCGGTATGTCTGCCCTCGTTCACGCAATTTATAAAAAGGGCGAACAGATGGGTTCGCCCCTACTGTTTATTTCAAACCCAGCACATCCTGCATGTCGTAGATGCCCGGCTGCTGGCCGACCACCCATTTGGCGGCCCGCACGGAGCCACGCGAGAACATGTCGCGGGTCATGGCGCGGTGCGAGATCTCGATCCGCTCGCCCTGGCCTATGAAGTAGACGGTGTGCTCGCCAATGATGTCGCCGCCGCGCACGGTCTGCATGCCGATCTCTTCCTTGGTGCGCTCGCCGCAGATCCCCTCGCGGTGAAAGTTGGCGACCTTGTTGTAGTCGCGCCCCAGTGCTTCGGCCACGACTTCGCCCATGCGGACGGCGGTGCCGGACGGGGAGTCCTTCTTCTTGTTGTGGTGCAGCTCGACGATTTCGACATCAAAGTCATCGCCCAGGGTCTTGGCCACATCCTTGAGGACCTTGAAGCAGACGTTGACGCCGACCGACATGTTGGGGGCCAGCACGGCCGGGATCTCTCTGGCCAGCTCTGCAGCAAAGGCGCGCTCTTCGGGGGTGAAGCCGGTCGAACCGATTACGATCGACTTTTTGTGCAGTGCGCAGACTTCCAGGTTCTTGAGCGACACCTTGGGGGAGGTGAAATCGATCAGCACGTCGCAGGCGGCCACAACCGCGTTCAGGTTGTCGCTGATGCGCACATCGGATGCACCGCAGCCGGCCAGCAGTGACGCATCCTGGCCGACGGCCGGGTGGCCGGGGCGCTCCAGTGCACCGCAGAATTGAACCCCTTCCGCTTCGATTATGGAATTGATGATGCGCTGCCCCATACGGCCGGCAGCGCCACAAACGGCGATTTTTATCATATTAGTTTCTCCGGATTTCATATCGTCCGGAAGTGCGATTTTTTCGTCAGGTCAAGGCGTCAAGGAAGAGCGCGGAGGCGTAGTACCCAAAGGGCATAAACAGCGCTACGTCGCACAAGCGATGACGAAGACAACGCCGAGATGACGGAAAAGGCGCGCTTCCTAAATCAGCTTGTACTCTTTCATGATCGCGGTCAGTCTGGCCTTGGTGGCTTCGCCCATCGGGCAGAGCGGCAGGCGCACTTCGTCCGAGCATTTACCCATCAGCCCCAACGCGGTTTTGACCGGAATCGGGTTGCTTTCGATAAACATGGCGTTGCCGATTTTCAGGGTATCCAGGTGCAACTGACGGGCTTTGGCCAGGTCGCCGGCAAAGAAGGCATCGGTCAGGTCGCCCACTGTCTTGGGCATGATGTTGGCCAGCACCGAGATGACCCCCACCGCGCCGCAGGCCATCATCGGGAAGGTGATGAAGTCGTCGCCGGAGAAGACATCGATCTGTCCGCCGCAGAGGGCCATGACCTCGGAAGCCTGCTGCAGGGAGCCGGTGGCCTCCTTGATCGCGACGATATTCTTGTGCGGGGCCAGACGCGCCACGGTTTCGGGCAGCAGGTTGACGCCGGTGCGGCCCGGCACGTTGTAGAGGATCTGGGGGATGTCAACCGCATCGGCGATGGCTGTGTAATGGCGATAAAGACCTTCCTGGGTCGGCTTGTTGTAGTAGGGGGTCACCAGCAGCACGCCTGCCACGCCCAGCTCTTTCGCTTCGCGGGTAAGGTTGATGGCTTCGGCGGTGGAGTTGGAGCCGGTGCCGGCGATGACCGGGACGCGCCCCTTGGCCTGCTCGAAGACGATCCGGATCACATCCAGATGCTCTTCGTTGTCCAGGGTGGACGACTCGCCGGTCGTGCCGCAGGCGACAATCGCGTCGGTGCCGTTCTCGATCTGAAAATCGACCAGTTCACGCAGTTTCTGCTCGTCAACCGCTCCGTTTTTGAATGGTGTCACTATTGCTACTATGCTTCCTTTGAACATGGTGTGTTCCTCCTTATCTGAATTTTAAAGAAAAGTTGCTATTTTTTAGTGCCGTCCCGGCGTGGAGTTCGCTGCCCTTGTACCGAAAGCTTATTCATGGATGCCATTTGTATATAGATTTGATTTTCGAGCATATACAAAGAAAAAAAGTGGATATTTGTAGCACAGGGGGGGGAGAAAGTCAAAAAATAAGGACTGCCGCAAGTTGTGATCCGTCTGAAAAGGCCGCTGCAGGTTGCTATTTGGTAAACTGTTGATTAGCTTGACAATTCTCTGCTGAGTCTGTACTTTAACACCCCTAATGAATACGCTCACAATAAAAATATCCGGCTGGCCGGTTCTGCTGATGTGCCTGCTGATAATGCTGGCTTTTTCACAGTCGGCGGGTGCGAACCCCGTGCCGGCACCCTTTTCGATCGCCTTTTTCTATGCCGCCAACCCGCCGCTCGATGAACTGAAAGCCTTTGACATTGTAGTCGTCGATCCGGACCATTCCGGGATTTCTCCCAGGGAGTATCAAACCGCGCACAGCCAACTCTTCGCCTACGTCAGCGCAGGTGAAGCCGACCCGAATCGCTCCTCCTTCAAGAAAATCGACCCGGCCTGGCTGATTGCCGACAACAGCGGCTGGGGCACCCGCGTGGTGGATCTGTCCAATCCGGCCTGGCGTGATTATTTCCTGGATCAGGTTGTGGAACCGCTCTGGGTGGCCGGTTACCGCGGTTTCTTCCTGGATACGCTGGATTCGTACCAGCTGGTGAAGGACAAGGAACGCATCCCCCGGCTTGTCGAAGGTCTGATTACGGTGATTCGCGGGATCAAGGCCCGCCATCCGGAAGCGCGACTGATCATGAATCGCGGTTTCGAAATTCTGGAGCAGGTCAAGGATGTGACCTTCGCGGTGGCGGCCGAGTCGCTCTTTCAGAACTTCGACCCGGCCGGCGGCTCCTACGGCGTTGTCAAGGAGCAGGATCGGCTCTGGCTGCTGGATCGTCTGAATGAAGCCAGGAAAAGCGGCTTGCCGGTGATCGCCATCGACTACGTTAAACCCGCAGAGCGGGAGCTGGCCCGTGCAACTGCCGATAAAATCAAGGGGCTGGGCTTTATCCCCTGGGTAACCGACAAGGGTCTGGCCTCGCTGGGGGTTGGAGCGGTCGAGGTGCAGCCGGCAACAATTCTGGGGATCTATGAGCACACCGATTCCGCAACCCCGGCCGATCCGGTTTATGACAACCTGCACCGTTATGCCGCCATGCCGCTGGAATATCTGGGATACCGGATCGAATACCATGATATCGCCAAACCGCTGCCGGAGGGGATTCTGGCGGGACGTTATGCGGGGGTTGTTGTCTGGCCGGCCTCGGGCGGTTCGGCCAGCCACAAAGGCTACCGTAAATGGATTGAAAAAGTCCTGGGCGAGAAACTGCCGCTGGTTTTCCTGGAAGGTTTCGGGGTCGAGCCCGGCCGGGAGTGGTTGCAGATGCTGGGGCTGCGCTTGAAAAGCGGGCCTGCACTGAACGGCAGAATTTCGGTCGTCGAAAAGGATGCCATGATCGGCTTTGAACAGCCGCTTCCCGACGCTGCCGAAAGGATTCCGCTGATCGACTCCGCGAACGGAAAAGCACTGTTACGGGTGCGGGGGGGCAAAGGCTCCGAAAGCAGCCTGGCCGCGATAATGCCCTGGGGCGGCTATGTGCTGGCGCCGGCGGTCAAGGCCCACGAACTGGGTAATCAGACCGCCTGGATCATCGATCCGTTTCGTTTTTTCAGCCAGGCGCTGCGCCTGCCGCCCAACAGGCCGATGGCGGATGTTTCATCCGAAAACGGGGTCCGCCTGTTGTTGGCGCACGTGGATGGCGACGGTTTTGACAGCATGGCGGAATGGCCCGGCGGACGTCTGGCGGCCACCGAACTGAGGGAGCAGATCCTGGAACGCTACCGGCTGCCGACATCACTTTCGCTGATAGCCGGCATTATCAGCCCCAAAGGATTATATCCCAAGCGCAGCGCCGAATTTGAAAACGAAGCGAGACAGCTGTTCGCTCTGCCCCATGTCGAAGCGGCCAGCCATTCATTTTCCCACCCCTTCAACTGGTACCGCGCCCTGCAGGTCGAGGATGCCTTCGGTTACAACCTGTCCATTCCGGGATACAGCTTTTCATTGAAGGGGGAAATCCAGGAATCGATCAACTACCTGAACAGCCTGCTGCCGCCGCAAAAAAAGGTAAGCATGTTTCACTGGACCGGCAACTGCGTGCCGACCTCCGAAGCAATTTCCGAGAGCTACCGGGCCGGTGTCGGCAACATCAACGGCGGTGAAACGATCATTTCCAATTCCAGGCCATCTCTGACTTCGGTCGCCCCGATCGGGATTGTCAAGGACGGCTGGCTGCAGGTATTTGCCCCCAACCAGAACGAGAACGTCTACACCAACAACTGGAGCGGCCCGTTCTACGGATACCGCCGTGTCATCGAAACATTTCAGCGTACCGACGCACCCAGGCGGCTCAAGCCGGTTGATATTTATTATCACATCTATGCGGTCAGCAAGCCGGCCTCCCTGAAAGCATTGCAGGAGGTTTATGACTGGGCCTTGACTCAGCAGCTTTTCCCGGTGCGGACGTCGACTTATGCGGCTCGTGCCCGGGATTTTTTCCGTACATCGATTGCCCGCAAGGATGATGGCTGGCTGATACGCAATGCGGGAGATCTGCGTCAGGTCCGGGTGCCCCGGGAAGCCGGTTATCCCGATCTGGAGGCCAGTCGCGGGCTGCTCGGTTTCTCCGATTTCAACGACCAACGCTATATCCACCTGGCGCCTGGCGGCGATTCCTTTTTGAAGCTGACCGGCACGGTGCCCGGACGCCCCTTTCTGGCGGCAGCAGCAGCTAGGATAAACAGCTTCCGGGCAACCGGCAGCGGCATAATCCTGACCGCCACCGCCGAAGCCGACGGCTTTCTCCGCTTCGGCAATGCTGGCGGCTGCCGGGTTGTTTCCGGCAGCGGGCAACTGCCGTCAAAGAGTGAAGGATCCGAACTGTCAATATCGATACCACCGGGGAGCCATGGTCTGGAACTGGTTTGTAAATAAGGACAGGGCGAAGCGGGAACGTTTCGCCGGACCTCTTGTCATAAGCGGCCTGGTTGCAGCGGGACTGCTGCTGCTTGTCGTTTTGTACCCGGAAAAGAGCCTGTTGAAACTGCTCAGCAGCCATGAAGTATCCTCTCCGGCACAGCGCCGCTATCTGGAGGCCCTGATCGGTATGCGTGCCAGCGACAGCGATCTGGTCCTGGTGCTGGCACGCAGCTACCTGGCATCCCGCTCCCCGCTCCAGGCGCTGAAAACCCTCGATCATCTCCGGGAACCGCTCACTGCGGATGTCAGAAGAACAGTCCGGCGGATGCGCTACGACGCTCTCCGCCAGCAGCTGCTCTCGCTACAGGCGGGCAGCAGTGAATGGAACCGGTTTCGACCGCTTTTTGCCGAACAGATCGAACTCATGCTGCGTGATGGTGCAAGCGGGCCGGAAATGGAAATCTACCGGTCTGACGCTGTTCGCGCCGGCGACAGCGCTACAGCGCAGAAACTGCAAGCTCTTTTGAAGCCACCTGCCGACACTCTCGCAACTGTTTCAACTGTACAGATTCCCGAATCAGGCGTCGCCGCGGCAATTGCGAACCGGGATTACCGGGGTGCGGCAGCGATCTATTTCTCGGAGATGCAGAGAAGCAGGGATCCCCGTCAACGCCGCCGGTTATTCCTGTCGGGCGTGCGCGCTCTGCAGTCCGGCAATCTGGTCGCCGAAGCTCTGGCTGCCGGCGACAGCCATATCAACGGCCTGGTTGAAGACCGGGAAACGCTGCTCTTCATGGCACGGCTGGCCCTGTCCGCAAACCGTCCCGACCGTTCCCAGTTTTATATCCGGCACGCCCTGGGCATGTCCAGCGGCGGAGGCACACCATGATGCCGCCGTTTGTCAGGAAGATTGCGGCCGTACTTTTGCTGCTGCAGAGCCTGTCGGCTACGGCCTGGTCCGAAACAGCACCCCGGACGACGCCCGACATTCAGGCCACCTATGAGCAGGAGCTGTTCGAACTTGCTTTTTCGGTGTTTATGGCAAACAGCAGCCTGCCCGAAGCGCTGGCGGTGGCCGAAAAAGCGCTGGAGGCACGCCCGAGCGATGTTGCCTGGCGTATGCGGGCGGCCCAGGCCGCCGAGTGGAGCGGTCGGCCGGAACTGGCATTAAAGCACTGGTTCCAGCTTGCCGGCGGAGGCAACCTGGAAGCCCGCCAATCGGCGCTGCGACTCTCGCGGGCCTTGAATGAAATGCCACTGCGCAAGCAACTGCTTGAGCAGATGCTGGATCATGAAACAGACGATATCGCTTTGCTGAAAGAATACCTTGCGGTAGCGGAAGGCATGGGCCTGCCTCAGGATGCATATGCGATGACCGCCTCGGGTCGGGTTCGCGGCCATTATTTGTACCTTTTGGCTGAACAGGCCCGCCTGGCGGAGATGCTGGGACGGCCGGCCGTTGCCATCCCGGTTTGGATCAAAATATCGCTGCTCCGTCCGTTGCAGCCCGATGAAACACTGAAGCTGGCTTCGCTCTGGCAAGGCCAGGGCAATCCTGAACAGGTTTGGCAGACAATGCAGAAAGGCGCCCAATCCGCGCCTCCGGCAGCGCTCGGCTTCTGGAGGAGCTATGCCGACCTGGCCTGGGCCAGGCAGGAAATCAGCGAAGTAACCCGCGTGTCCCGGCTGCTGCTGGAACAGGGGGGCGCCGTTGAGATCGATTATCAACGCCTGATCATGATCTTTCAGCCCAATGACCCGGAACAGGCCTATGCCGTCGCGCTGTCGGGATGGCAGCGCTTTCATACGCCGCTCTACTGGTACACGCTGGCGGAGACCGGAATGCGCAGCGGGCACGAACAGGAACTGATAACTTTCCTGGAAGGTCTCAAAGACGGGGAGAGGAAAGCGCTGGCCGAGGACGCCCGTGCCAGAATGCTGATGGCTCAGCTCTATCGTCAGACCGGCGATATATCTTCCAGCCTGGCGGAGGCAAAGGCCGCCCTGCGCCTGGAACCGGACAACGGTGAAATCGTATCCACATATCTCTGGCTGCTGGTCGATCTGCAGCAAACCGCCGAGTTGCGCAGGCTGGTGCACGATTGGGAATGGCGCATGGTCCGGTTCCCGGAACTGCGTGAGCCGCTGGCGGCAGCGCTGATGCTGCTGGGCAATCCGCCACGGGCCCTGCGGCTCTACAGGGTTCTGGCCCCTGAGCGCCAGAATGATCCGGCTTGGCTGGCTTCCTATGCCGACGTGCTGGAACAGGCCGGATATCCGGAAAGCGCCTGGACCGCCCGACGCCAGGCCCAACTGCTGCTGGTGCGCAACCTGCCGACAAACGGTGACTTACCCCAAAACACGCGACGGGATCTGTTGACCAAAGCGCAGCTGCTGATGCATCTGGCACCCGGCGATGCCTTGAAAGCTGCCATCCGGCGCGTGGCCGACGGCAAGCAGGACGATTTCAGCCGGGGTCTGGTCATGGGCTGGGCGATGGCGACCGGCCAGACCGACCTGGCCCGTCTCTGGAACTGGCGCGCCCTGGCAAAGGCGGGGCAGAGGCTGGATTGGGCGAGCTTGGGACTGGCACTGGAGGAAAACGACCGAACCGCCATTGCAGACCTGATCGAGTCCGGCCTGGAAAAATTGCCCTACCGGGATGCGGTTGAGGGTGCCAAACGGGCCGGCCGGCAGCTGTTGGCAGAAACCGTGGCCTTTGAGCAGTTCCAGGTCAACGATCGTGACCATCTGCTGGATAAACAGGTCAGGGACCTGTTTCAAGGGCATCCGGCCAACTTTCGCTCGCGACTGACGCTGCAGGAGCAGGGCGGAGCCGGTTTTATGGACGAGGTTGTTTCGTTTGCTTACCCGGTCACAAAACGCATGGCGCTGACGGCGGAGTTGAGCAATACCGAGGTTCGCCACCAGAAGCGCGACGTATTGCGCGAATACCCCAGCAGCATCCGGAGCGGACTGCTGGGACTGCAGTTGCGGCACGAAAAAGGCAACGCCAAACTGACCGCCGGCCTGACGGATGCCTTGTACCGCTACGCATCCTTCGAACTGGCGGCGGACAGCCATCTGTACAACCGGCTGGTGCTGGACCTGGTGCTGCGCTATGGCTGGCAGGCCAGCGAAAGCGTTCCGCTCAAGATCGGCGGCTTGAAGAATGAAGCCGCCATCGGCCTGTCGACGGCATTGACTCCGCGGGACAGCCTCGCGACCCGTTTGACATTCCGGACTCTGCGGGATCAGAAACAGCGCCTCCTGGCGAATGGTTTTTCGATCGAGGGAGAGGCCACGCACAGGCTGCTTGCTGACTGGCCCGATACCAATCTGCGTTTTTTCAGCGGTTACCACCAGTTTGATCGAAGCGGCACACCGGCAGACAGGACGTTGATGATGATTCCACTGACTGTTGCGGACAAAACCGGTTATTATGTGCCGCAATCATTTGCCCAGGTCGGCGGCAGCATAAACTTCGGCCAGTATTACCGGAACGGCTATGGTCGGCAATGGCTCCCCTTCGGCGGTGCCGATCTGAGCTGGAACAGTGCCAGCGGAGCCGGTTTCCGCTATGAGCTGGGGCTGGCAGGCCCGGTTTTTGGTCTGGACAAGCTGGAAGGGGCTTTTTCCCAGGAAAGCGGACGTTTCGGAAGCAGCGATGTGAACTCGAGGGTTGATATCAGGTATCTGTATAATTTGAATTAAAAATATTGCCAAGGAGACCACCATGAAACGAATGATGCTGTTGCTGTTGCTGGCTGTCATGATCCTGCCCGGCTGTACCACGCTCAAGCAGACCGAGCGCGACAAAAACATACCGGGCGACAAGGAATGGGCCCTGCTCCCCTTTATCAACAACACCGAAACCCCCTATGCCGCAGAACGGGCCGAGGCCATCACCCAGGCCCTGCTGTATGCCGGCGGGATTCAGAAGGTGACCATGGCGCAGGTAGAGGCGGCCGATGAGGAGCTGTTGCCGGATCGCGGCACCAAACGCTACCGTCAAGGGTTGGAGTGGGCCCGCAAGCAGGGCATCCGCTATGCCGTCACCGGTACGGTGACCGAGTGGCGCTACAAGGTCGGCCTGGACGGCGAACCGGTGGCCGGCATGACCCTGCTGTTGATGGAATTGCCGGAAGGAAAAGTGCTCTGGAGCGGCAGCGCCGGCCGCAGCGGCTGGAGCCGCGACGCAGTCAGCTCGGTAGCCCAGCAGTTGCTTCAATCGCTGGTGGATAAAATGCCGATACAGACCGCCGCGGGCCAGTCAAAATGAAGCCGCGCCACAGGGGGTATCAGATCGGTTCGCTGCTTGAAGTGTCTGTGCAGAGCATTCTGTTGCTTGTCATGGCAGGATCGGTCACGTTATCGGGCGGCTGCAGCAAGGAAACCCTGAACGGTTCCGACTCATCCCCAACACCGAGTCCGCAACCGCCGGCGGCAGTTTCCGATCCTAACGCCGGATTGAACGTGCGCAAGATGGCGGCCGATGCGACCTCCTATGCCATCACCTATGGTGCGCTGGACGCTGCCACGATCGCAACACTGAAAACCTACCCGCTGGTGATAGTTCACCACACTTATACCGGGGATTTCACCAGGGACCAGATCATGCAGATCAAACAGGGGGTAAATCCGAATGACCCCAGCGACAATCCGGTAGTCCTTTGTTACATTTCGGTTGGTGAGGATGACCGCACCTACGGGCTATCTGATGCCGGCATGCTGGCAGACGCCAGATTCAAAGGCGATGGCAGCGGGCCTTCGGTTGATCCCCGCGCGGCAGGCGTCAGGTCTCTGGTGCTTTCTGCGGATAAAATCAAGGGCAAACCGACAAACGGCGGCTATGCTTCCTACTATCTGAACGACAATGCGGTGCGCTGCAACGATCCGGCTGGAAAGCCGGATGCAAACCCCAACTTCCAGACCCGCTTCGTCAACGCCGGCGATCCGGCCTGGTATGACGTCGTGAACAGCATGATCTTCGACAAAAACAGCCACACCCCCCCAGGGCTGAAACAGATGCTGAAAGCCGATCACCCGCAGGCATTGGGATGTGACGGCGTATTTCTTGATACGATTGATACCGCCGCGCCAAATTTTTACACAAGCTGCAACGACCCTGGCAACCCCAATCACACCAGTTCGGAATGGACCGCCCAGGGGTTCACCGAATTCATCGAGCATCTGAGAAACGATTATCCGGACAAGGTCATTCTGCAGAACCGCGGATTGTTCTATTTCGACCCGCGCCAACCCCAGTACGAAGTCTTCAAGCGGGGCATCATCGATCTCGGTTTTTTTGAGAGCTACTATCTGGGCAACAACTCCAGCACGGTAACTTCTCCGTTTTTCGACGACAACCGCTATAACGTGGCCCCCAAAATCATGGCCGAAGCCAACCGCCCGGGCGGATTCAAAGTGCTCTCGCTGGGCTATGCCAACGGTTTTGATGCCCCCAAGGCCGGTATCGACATCCAGACGCTGCTGAGCGGGCCGACCGGCCTGGGTTACAATATCCTGATGAATGATGTGCTGTATGCGCAGGAAGCCGGCTTTACCCCCTACATCACCTCGGCCTCGGTCGACTTCATGAATTCGTTCGTAAAAAACAACATATCGCTAATCGACACCACACCGCCAAAATGGTCGAGCACCTACAACGCCAACTTTGATCCACCCCTTCCGCCAACGCCCCGCGTCGGCGTCCAGCGCGCGGTGGCGGCGGCCCCCGGCAGCGTAACGTTGTCGTGGGATGTGGCCCTGGACATGAACCGGGTCAGTTATCTGCTGTATTACCAGACCAGCGCCACACCTTTTAATTTTGCAACAGCCGTCAGACAGGTTCTCACGCCGTCAGTCGGCGACGGCTACAATCAAGTCTGGGACAGCGCCAGCCCGAGCCAGGCCTTGAGCGGGGTTTATCCGTACCAGCAGACGATAACCGGCCTGCCGACCGGCAGAACCTATCGCTTCGTGATTCGCGCCGTGGATGCTGCCGGCAACGAAGACACCAACACGAACATTATCGAGGTAGCACTCTGATGAAGCAGACAAACCCTGATCAGAGCCGCCTGCAGAAAGCCGTACCATGGCTCGAAACCATCGGCATCACCCTGATGGCACCGGCGATCGGTGCACTGCTGGATAGCAGCGATCCATTTTTTCTGCGGGCCCCCTTTCCATGGCTCTGGTTCGGACCCTTGCTGGTGGCCCTGCGCTATGGCATCAGCCAGGCGCTGACCTCGGTGTCGATGTTGGCGCTGCTTTGGCTGGGCCTGTCGTGGAACGGCCTGATAGAAAATGTCTTTCCACTCAACTCCATGTTGGGAGGAGTTCTGATGTCGCTGATTGCGGGGCAGTTCAGCAGTGTCTGGTCAAATCGGCTGCGGCGCTCCGACCAGCTCAGCCGTCATGCCACGGAGCGTTTTGAACAGCTGTCGCGGGCCTACTTCATGGTGCGTCTTTCCCATGACCGGCTGGAGCAGAACCTGATCAGCCGTCCGGTGACCTTGCGTCAGGCCATGACCGAACTGCGCAGACTGATGGCAAATACCGGCGCGGCCTTGAACGCGGCTATGGCAGCTGAACTGATGTCAATCCTGGTCAATTACTGCTCTCTGATTAGTGCGGCCCTCTATCCGGTTCAATCAGGCAGGCTTCTTCCGGAACCCCTGGCGAAATGCGGTCTGGAGGTGCCATGTCTGCCGAATGACCTGCTGCTGCACTCGGCCATGGAATCCGGACATAGCGCTTATCAATCGGCGGATCGTCTGAGAGAGGAGCAGCATAGCCGTTATCTCGTTGCGGCTCCGATGACCACCAGTTCCGGAAAACTGCTGGGGGTGCTACTGGTTACGGATATGCCATTTATGGCCCTGCACCGCGAGACACTTCAGATTCTGGGTGTACTTCTGGCGTACGCCGCCGATCATGTGGAGGCGGCCGGTTCCGCCGGACAGTTACTGACGATCTATCCGGACTGTCCCTCCGTTTTCGCCGCCGAGCTTTTCAAAATGGTTCGCTTGCGGAGGGACCTGGAAATCAGCAGCGCCCTGATGGTTGTCAGCCTCGGCCCGCACCCCAGGCGGGAGGAAATCTGCCTGATGCTGGAAAGACAACTGCGGGGGCTTGATCATGGTTGGCGCCGCGACCTGGGATGGGCTGTGCAGTTCGCGATATTGATGCCGTTCGCCGGTCCAGCGGCAACCGAGGGGTATATGGCTCGACTGGGAGCCGCGCTGCACAAGCAGTTCAATATTGGGTTCGATGGTGACGGGGTTTCGTGCCGATTTGCTTTCCTGACAGCTGAGGAACCGATACTGCAGCTGTCCGAACTTTTGGCGGACGAGCAATGAGCAGCGCCAAGTTGCTGATATATGGTCTGATCAGCGAGCAATTCGCATTGTCAGCCCTTTTCGGATCTCAGCCGGTCTGGCGGCAGGCGTTGATTTTTCTGGTGGCGCACGCCCTTGCTTCCGGCCTGTTTTCGTTGCTGTTGACAGGTGTCTTTCCGAAACGTTTCCAGCAGAATAAATCCGGGCTGCTGACGCTTTTCTTCTGCTTTGCCTTCTTCGTTCCACTGTTCGGAGCGGCGGCAATCCTGATCTCGATGATCTATTTCAAAAAGTTTCAGTATCTGGGCGAACGGGATGAATTTTTCAGTGTTCCGCTGCCCCCCTTCATGCAGGAAGCAAGCGGCATGGCTTCAGGTATGGGCGAAGGCGGCGCCTGGACCCGTCTGCGCACGACCGGCCTGCCCCGTGGTGAGCGCCTGAAAGCGTTGATGGCTGTCGGAGCCGGCGGCGGCATGAACAGCAGCAGGTTCCTGCAGCTGGCTACCGGCGATAGCGATGATGAAATTCGCCTGCTGGCATTCAATCTGTGCGAACGGCATGAGCAAAAGATTAATCAGGCCATTACGGCTGCGCTGGAGGGGCTGAAAGCGGCTGCCACCCCAGCCGAACGGGCCGCTTTCTGCCAAACCCTGGCATTTTCCTATTGGGAGCTGGTCTACAATTCTCTGGCGCAGGACGAACTGCGCAACTTTTTCATCGACCAGTCTCTCAAATACGTCCATCAAGCCCGGGAACTGGGTGGCGACAAGCCCTCCCTATCGATTTTGCTGGGGAAAATATACCTGATACGACACGAACATGTTCAGGCCGGTGAGGCCATCCGGGACGCATTGAAAAACGGTGCATCGCCGTCACTGGTGACTCCCTATCTGGCGGAACTGGCCTTTCTGAAGCGTGACTTCGCCTCGGTGAAGAGCATTCTCGCCCAGGACTCAACCTTGCGGCTGAAGCCGGGCATCGGGCCGGTAGCCCAGTTCTGGAGGCTGTCAGATGGCCGATAAGCTGCCGACTGCAAAAAAGGTTGATGTGATGCTGCTTCTGGAAGGAACGTTTCCCTATGTCAGCGGCGGCGTATCCAGCTGGGTCAACCAGATCATACGCGGTATTCCGGAACTGACCTTCGGCGGCGTCTTCATCGGCAGTTCGCCGGCTGATTATGACGGTTTCAAATACGAGCTGCCACCCAACCTGAAGCACCTTGAGGTTCATTACCTGCACGGTGAGCAGATCACCCCCCCGGTAGTTTCCGGTGTCGGCGACAAGCAGGGTTTTGAAATACTGCGGCGCCTGCATGGCTGGTTCGCCAATCCCTGTCCCGACGGTCTTCCCGATGAACTCAAGCAGGTTTCCTTTTATAATCGTTCCAGTGGTGGCGTGGATTACAAACAGTTTCTGTATTCCGAACGCTCCTGGCAGTTTTTGACGGAGATGTACCAGGAGCGCTGCAGCGATCCCTCCTTCGTCGATTATTTCTGGACAGTCAGAAACATGCATGCACCGATCTGGCAGCTGGCGGATATTGCCGAAAAACTGATTCCGGCCGGTATCTATCACACGGTTTCTACCGGCTATGCCGGTTTCATGGGGGGGTTGCTGCATCATCACACCGGCCGGCCGCTGCTGCTCTCCGAGCATGGTATTTACACCAAGGAACGGCGGATCGACATATTCAACAATGACTGGATACGTGACAACCGTAACGCATTGCAGCGTTCACAGACCGAGATCAGCTATTTCCGCGATCTCTGGATCCGCTTCTTCGAAACGATCGGACGTTTTTGCTATGACGCATCCGGCTTGATCGTGTCTTTATACGAAGGCGCCCGCCAGCGCGAGATTCTGGATGGAGCCCAGCCTGAAAAGACCCGCGTGGTTCCCAACGGCATCGATCTGGATCGTTTCGCACCGCTGCGAAAACAGCGCCCGCTCGAACCGCCGCTGGTGGTGGCTCTTCTGGGGCGGGTTGTGCCGATCAAGGACATCAAGACCTTTATCAGGTCGCTCAGGATTTTAATAAGCAGCATACCGGAACTGGAAGGGTGGATTGTTGGCCCGGATGGTGAGGATCCCGAGTATGCCGCCGAATGCCGGGCTCTCTGCGAAAGCCTGGAGATCGGCAACAAAGTGCGATTTACCGGCTTCATGAATCCGGTCGAGCTGTTTCCGCAGGTGGGTTTGCTGGTGCTCAGCTCGATCAGCGAGGGGCTGCCGCTGGTGGCGCTGGAGGGATTTGCGGCCGGAGTGCCGCTGGTGGCAACCGATGTCGGTTCCTGCCGGCAACTGGTGGAGGGGGGCTTGAATCAGGAAGACCTGGAACTCGGCTCCGCCGGTTGTGTGGTCCCGATCAACAACCCCAAGGCTCTGGCTGAAGCCTGCCTGAAGCTGATCTGTGACCGTTCTGCCTGGGATAGCGCCCAGGCCGCGGCTGTGGCGCGGGTTGAACGTTTCTACAGCCAGCCGCAGATGCTGGACGAATACCGGAAACTTTATCATGAGGGGGCAGCCGGATGGCAGGCATAGGTTTTGAACTGCGCAAGCTGATGAAGGGGGAAAGCTACAGCTCGATGCTGATTGCTTACACCTATGCCGGCGTGATCAGTTCCGGCCCATGGGTGCTCTCGATCATTGCGGTTTTGCTGATCGGAATCTTATCGATCCCGGCCGTGGTTCCGCCGGTGCTGGTTGGTGTATTCCAGACCGTAGTCACCTACCTGATCGCCTTCAGCCTGATTCTGACCGGGATCGTGCAGCTGGCCTTCACCCGCTATTCTGCTGACCGGATCTTTGAAAAAGAACATTTCAGCCTGCTGCCGAATTTGAACGGACTTTTGATGCTGGTGATACTGACCAGCGGGCTGCTTTCCTACCCGTTTGGAATAATCTGCTTTCCGGAACAAAGCCTCATTTTTCGCCTGCTTTTCGCGTCGACTTTTGTGGTGCTTTGCTGCGTCTGGGTGGCGGCCATATTATTGTCCGGTCTGAAGGCCTACAAGGCGATTCTGTCTAATTTTGCCATGGGTTACGGCACAGCCCTGTTGCTGGCCTTTTTTCTGCGTCACGGCAATCTGGAAGGATTGCTGCTGGCTTTTCTGGCCGGGCAGTTCGTACTGCTGATGGGAATGTTGTACGTGATTTTCCAGGGCTATCGCTCCCGCTCCTTTATTGAATTTGACTTTCTGAAACAGGGGAGAATGCACAAATCCCTGATGCTGACCGGCCTGTTCTACAACCTGGGAATCTGGGCCGACAAATTTGTTTTCTGGTTTCACCCCCTGACCGGTTCGCACGTGATCGGGCCGCTGCAGGCATCGGAAGTCTACGACCTGCCGGTATTTCTGGCCTATCTGGCGATTATCCCCGGCATGGCGGTTTTCCTGGTGCGGATGGAAACCGACTTTGTGGAGTATTATGACCGCTTCTACGATGCTGTGCGAGAGGGTGGTTCACTGAACTATATTTACGATATGAAGGATGAGATGGTCAGGATTTCCAGGGAAGGAATCTATGACATCATCAAAATCCAGGGTATCACGACCATCATTGTACTGGTAATCGGACCGCGCCTGCTGACGCTGGCACACATCCCCCAGATACACTTTCCGCTGTTATCGATCCAGGTGGTTGCCACCGGCCTGCAGGTTGTTTTTTTGGGGTTGCTGAACGTCTTTTTCTACCTTGACCGCCGGGGAAGGGTCCTTTTCCTGACAGCGCTGTTTGCGGTGCTCAACACGCTGCTGACGATACTTTCGATCCAACTGGGCCCTTACCTGTACGGCTACGGTTTTGCTGTTGCACTGCTGATCAGCATCGCAGTCGGCATGGCACTGCTGGATTATGATCTGGATCGTCTGGAATACGAAACATTCATGCTTCAGTAGCTTTTCGCCGTTGGCCGAGCTGGTCCGGCCGGGTATTTTATCCAGACCAGCCGTGGACCTCCTGCAGGGGGTGGATTGTTGAGTTTTATCCAAGTAAGAGGCATCGCACTTGTGCTTGTGTTTCAAATTCTGTATAACCTAACCGGGGTTGGCAGAGTTGGAACTCTGATCTGCTGATGTCAAGAAACTCTGCAGTCTTTTGGCAGTTTTCTCTCCTCGGAATCCATGCCGTACATAAGTAGTGGCCAGTTGCACGCAATAACCTGACAATTATTGAATCACAACAGCTCTGGACGTAAAGAGTGCCGAGGAAGTGATCCATGAAAAAACTCTCCAATTTCATTGTCGTATGTACCTGTGGCCTGACCATATTCATGGTCTTGCTGATTTATGCGATTGTTTCGATCGGTTATGAAAATGTCGTAGTGCATCGTTCGGAAAAGCATGCCAGAAACCTGGCGGATATCACTTACAATTCCCTGTATCAGGTTATGAGAAAAGGGTGGTCGCATGAGGAGCTGTCCGGATTTCTGGACAGCAACAGGAAACTGTTCAGCGGCAGCAATATTAATGTCGTTATTTATCAGAGCGAGTCTCTAGCCGAGCGATTCGGTCGAACATACGATGTGTTGCCGGACCAGCAGATCAAGGATGTGTTTAAAAACGGCATGCCGGCCAGCTTCGAGACCGGTACTCTCATAAGGCACATATATCCGCTGGTCGCTTCTTCGGAATGTCTGGGGTGCCACACCAACTCCCGTAGCGGCGAAGTGCTGGGAGTGATCGATTCACGTATAAACATCGCCGCGGAACTGAAGGAAACCCGCTGGAAAATTGTGGTTTTCCTGGTAATGATTGCTCTGATACCATTGTTGGCTGCTTTTTTCCTTGCAAGACGCTTCAGCAGCAGAATGAGCAGGTCCCTGTCCGACCTTCATGGCCGGATTGAGAGTGTCAACAGGATCAGTGATTTGAAACTGCTTGAAGTGCAGGATCTGCAGCTCGGTTTTTCGGAATTCACCTGCATGTTCGACGAGATGAAAAAAATAATCGGAAAACTGCGGGATGTGGCGATCGACAAGGATGTGCTTGAATTCGAGGTCAAGCTGCTGGAACGTTTCATTATCACCTCCGAAATCGTCAGGGACTGGAAAGCCCATGTATGCCATATCCTGATTGAGATAAACTCGATAATTGATACCTATTTCTTTTTCTCGCTGTTCATGGTGGACGAAGAATCCTACGACCTGGAAGTATTCTGGCGCAACACTCCCGGCGATCAGACAAAGAAGTTTTTTGAAACGGTCATCCGCGACCGGCTATCCCAGAGTCCCCGCTTCGCTCATGTAGTCAATTTCAACATCATTCATAATGTCGCCCTGCCGCTGGCGTCTCTCCCGCCGCTCAAAGAAGAGGATATCGAGCTGCAGACCAAGTCGCTGTTTTTGGAAGCTCCCCGCATCGGCGGTATCGTCGGCATCGGCGTCATCTCCGAACTGGGGCAGTATCCGGCCCGCGCTCTGGTAATCGAAAGTATCCTTGCCACGCTGTTGAATGTAGTCGGTTCCGTAAAGGCCATCTACCGCTATACGAAGGAACTGGAATTTTATGCAACCCGTGATCCGCTTACCAACCTCTGTAACCAGCGGGTTCTGTGGGAAATGCTCAATGTTGAAATCGAGCGGGCGACCCGGCACAACTACAGTTTTGCACTGCTTCATCTTGATGTGGACAATTTCAAGATCATCAACGATTCCTACGGGCACGCCTTTGGCGACAAGATCCTGCAGGGGGTCAGCGAGATCGTCAAATCCGCTCTCAGGAAGGGCGATATTCCGGCCCGCTACGGTAGTGACGAATTCAGCGTGATACTGCCCGAGTCCGACGTGCAACAGGCCTATCTGGTGGCGCAGCGAATAGTTGACGATCTGAAGGAGATCTCCTTCACTCCTGCCGAAGGTGGCGCACTGAAAGTTTCCGTCTCGATCGGTGTTTCGCTGTACCCGACCCATGCCAGGACTTCCAAGGAGCTGTTCATGATGGCCGACAATATGCGGCAGAAAGCCAAATATTCCGGCAAAAATCAGGTTATTATCCCTTCCGACGATGATCTGGCCGAGGTGTACCGGATGATCGGCGAGAAAAACATCATGATTATGAAGGCCATTGAGGAAAAGGTGATCGAACCGTACTTCCAGCCGATTCTGAATGTGGCTACCGGCCTGGTTGATGCCCATGAAGTTCTGATGCGGATAAGGATGCCCGATGGAAAGGTCATGTGTGCGGAAGAGTTTGTCGATATTGCCGAGAATATGGGCGTAATCAGTAAGATGGATTATATCCTGATGGAAAAGGCGTTCAGGAAGGCTGCCGCAAGCGCATACCGAGGACTGCTTTTCATAAATATATCCCCCAAAGCGCTGATACTGAACGAATTCATACCAACCGTGCGCCGGCTGACAAGGGAGTACGGCATCGACGCCTCCAATATCGTCTTTGAAATTACCGAGCGTGAAACGGTCAAAAACATGGCGCTACTGGAACGTTTCGTCCTTGACCTCAAGCTGGAGAATTATAAATTCGCGATAGACGATTTCGGTGCCGGTTTTTCATCATATCAGTATCTGAAACGTTTCCCGGTCGACTTCCTGAAGGTGGAGGGGGATTTTGTCCGCGGCATGATCAACCCGGGCGGCGTGGACATGGCGATTGTCAAGAGTATTGCCACTCTTGCCCATGGCCTCGGCATAAAGACGGTTGGAGAGTATGTTGAGAATGATGAGATCCTCAAGGCGGTCGGCGATGTCGAGCTTACCTATGCCCAGGGATACCATGTCGGCCTGCCTTCTGCTGAACTGATCGTTGATGAGCGCGTTTGCCAATGACGACCCGCAGCATGGCATGGCACCTATGATTTCAAAGTTGTCGAAATAATTTACAGATACATGTCTTCTCCGCAGTCACTTCACTAAAGCCGATATCATATCAGCCTGTTAGCGACAGGCCCATAATTTGCATATTTGCTGAAATAAATCTGCATAAAGATTAAAACACGACAATTAGTGCCGGCTGTTTTGGGGATGAATGGATACTGCGAAAATCGGTGCTCTGTTTCTGTGCCCTTGCGTGACAAAATTTTTCTGAGGACAAACAAGGGTGTTAGATAAGGCAAAAATTCTGCTGTTTGAGAATGAAGCGACTTTTGCGGAAGACGTCAGACATACTCTGGCTGCTTTTGGTTGCGCTGCTCCGACTGTCGTTTGCTCCCGGGAGCAACTGCTTGAAGAAGCGTGCACGATCAGGCCCGATCTGATTCTGGCCGGCATCTCTCGTGCAGGATGGCTCGACTGCATTGAAGCGGTTGAAGAGGCCAGTCTCAGTCTCGACATTCCGTTGATTTACCTGTCTTGCCAGGCCGATGCAAACATTTTTGACCGTTCTCTGGTTGCCAATCCATCCGCTTTCCTGCTTAAACCGTTCAACTCCATCCAGCTCTGCTTCGCCATTGAAATTGCTCTTGCCAGGCACAGGCTGGAAAAGTGCTCAGTGGCCGGCGGGATCAGCTATCGCGATATTTTCGAATTTAGCGGCAGTGCGATGATGGTGCTGGATAGCAGCGGAAATGTTGACATGGTCAATGAAGCGTTTGAAGTTTTGTCCGGATACACCAGAGATTCGCTCCTGAGGCAAAAAAACTGGAATGACTTTTTCCTCGATGACCTTTTTGCGGTGGTTGATGATCCTGATTCCTCCGGTCCGGCAACAACAGGAGGAGTCAGGGCTGATAAACCGGTTCTCTTTATCGGAAAAGATCAGTGCAGCAAGTCCGTCTATCTGAAGGTAAAGAAGTTGGGCGGAAGCGGCCAGTACCTTGCTTCGATGTTTGACATTGCTGAAATCAAGGGGGCCGACAAAGAAAATCACGATTTCAATTCTGAACTGATCAGAATGAATGCAGAGCTGAGGCGTGAGCTTTTTGAGCGGGAGAACTATGAAAAAGTATTGCTGCACCAGGCCAATCACGATTCCTTGACCGGGCTCCCCAATCGCCAGCTTCTGTTTGACCGTTTGAGTCAGGCAATAGCATATGTGGACCGCAATAGAAGCATGCTGGCCTTGATGCTGATTGATCTCGATAATTTTAAATCAATCAATGATACCTTGGGGCATATCGCCGGCGACGCTCTGCTGAAGGAAGTTGGCGGCCGTCTTCAGGCATGTCTGAGGAAGTACGATACCGTTGCCAGGTTTGGCGGCGATGAGTTCGTTATTATTGTAAATGACATGCCTGACATTCATGACATCGTGCGATTTGCCGACAAGGTGTCTGATATGTTCCAGCGCCCCTTTGATATACTTGGCAAGGCCGTTTGCGCCACTGCCAGCATAGGGCTTGCCATTTATCCTCTTCAAAGCAGCAGCACCGATTGCCTCCTTAAAATGGCCGACACGGCAATGTACCAGGCCAAGTCCGAGGGGGGCAATGCCTACCGGTTCTTCACGGAATCCATGAGCCTCAAGCTGGACAGGCGCGCTCTGCTGGAAAACAAGCTCAAAGCCGCGCTGGAGAGGGAGGAGTATCTTGCCCACTACCAGCCGCGGATTGATGTTGCCACCAGAACGATCATCGGGATGGAAGCGCTTATGCGCTGGCAGCCGATAGATGAGCCGCTGGCCTATCCGGCTGATTTCTTTTCCATACTTGAAGAGAGCGGCATGATAGTTCCGGTTGGAGAGTGGCTTCTGGAAAAAATCTGTGAACAGAACCGTGCCTGGCATGACGCCGGCCTGCCTCAGCTGCGTGTGGCGGTCAATATTTCCGAACGGCAGTTCAAGCAGGATGATTTTGCTGACAGGGTTTCAGCGGCCCTCTTCAATTCACGACTTGCCCCCCGCTTTCTGGAGATTGAACTGCCTGAACAGATAATCATGAATAATGTGTCCGAGAGCATCAGTCGTCTGAAGAAACTCAAATCGACCGGAGTGGCAATCTCTGTAGACAATTTCGGAACCGGCTATTCATCGCTCACCCATCTTAATCGCCTTCCGATAGACGATATCCAGATCGACAAATCGCTTGTCAACTGCATCTTCAGCGATGAAAACGACGCCAATGTGGTATCCGCCATCATCTCAATGGGGCATAGCCTTGGTAAGAATCTGGTTGCTGAAGGTGTGGAATCGGAAGATCAATTCATGTTCCTGGCTCAAAGGCGCTGCAAGGAAATGCAGGGACACTTCTTCAGCAGGGCACTTTCTTCCACCGAGTTTGAAAAACTCGCCCGTAAATATACCCTATAGCTACTCTTACAACAATTCGTGCTGATGTGCGGGTATGAAGTTTGAAACTGAAGAAGGCGGCCAAACGGTCGCCTTCTTCAGTTTCATCGTCCTGCTTGCAATAAGATTATTTACCGCAGCATTTTTTGTACTTCAGGCCGCTTCCGCAGCTGCATGGATCATTTCTGCCAATTTTGCTGGAAATGATCGGCTTGGATTTCACCATTTTGCCTTCAGTGAAAAACCAATTTCCGTTTTCACGAATAAATTGGGCGTTCTCGTGGTGTTCACGCGGTTCGCCATTTTCCAAAAAGCGGGCGACAAACTCCACCTCGCCGCTGGCATCGGTCTGACCGCCTTTTTTGGCGGCGATGATTTCGAGACCTTGCCATTCGGCGTTTTCTGCCCATTCCCTGGTTCCTTTGTGATCATACCCTTCACGATGGTCGGCATGGGTACTCTCAAAAATGAAGTCCATCTGAGCGTTGACATAAGCTGAATATCGCGCTCTCATAAGTTTTTCGGCTGTTTGTGCCGGTTGCGCACCGCTTATGGCCGGTTCGCAGCACTCGGAATATGCGCTGCCGCTGCCGCAAGGACAATTGTTCATGTTTGTTTCTCCTTCGATGATATTTAAAGATTTTGGTGACATATTATCCTCCCGTTTGTCAAATACTATCTGCCGTGGTTTCCCTGTTGTATTTACTGGCCTATACCTCCGATTTGGGCAATTCATGAAAAAGTTGCGTATTTTAATTAAATGTAAATAAAAAGACTTTTGTTCATGAATTAATTTGTGGTATACAAAAAATTAAAATACGGCAGGTGGTGCTATAAATGGAAAATGACATCCAGGAACTCGTAAGAAAAACTCTTTCGCGTAACAGTGATGATGTTCTGGAGCGCGACCTGTCGAACTACTTTGATCTATATGGCGATGCCATCTACCCGGAAGTTCTGAAACTGCTTACCGGCAAAGCGCTTAGTGTAAGCAAATCCAGGCGTTATTGGCGTGAGGCTCTGGCACTGCGTGATGGAATACGGGAAAAGACGGAGTATCGCCTCAGCATCCGGGCAGCACTTCTGGAACAGATTCAGAATAACTCCAATGAGTTCAAAAATCTTGTTTTCATAGAAGCCAAAAACCTGGACAACATCCGCCACTGCTCCATTACAGATGGTCTGACCGGACTTTATAATCAGACTTACTTGAAAACTTTACTCAGCCAGAATGTGCCGATGCGCCGAAGAATCGATGATGCCGCCAGTGCGCTGATCCTTCTGGATCTGGACCATTTCAAACATTACAACGACAGTTGCGGGCATATGGCCGGCGACGATGCGCTCCGTACAGTGGCCGGCATTATCAGGGATCAGATCAGGGAGCAGGATGTTGCGGCACGCTACGGAGGAGACGAGTTTGCTGTTTACCTCCCCAAAGTGACCAAGAACGCCGCATTTGCAGTTGCCAACCGGATCCGCCAAGCGGTTGAGTCCACCGAGTTTCCGGGGCAGGAACTTCTCAACGGCAGAAGGCTGACGGCCAGCAGCGGCATCTCCTTTTTTTCCGAAGAGATAAACGACGTAAAATCACTGATCGAGGTGGCGGACAGGGAACTCTACAATGCGAAGCGTCTTCGCAACGCAGTTTCGCCCAGCAGCTACGAACGCAGAGCGCATAAGAGATATGCCACCCAGGCGTTGCTGGAATGCCACCATGCCAGTCTGGGTATATCCGAGACAGCCATGGCCAGCAATTTCAGCAACACAGGAATTGGGATCTGGAGCAATATTCCCGTTGCACCTGAAGACAGTCTCAAGCTTCGTTTCAGCAAGCCTTTCTGGTCCGAAGAGCTTGAGATTAACGGCTCTGTTCGGCAAGTTGTTCTGAAGGAAGACACCAGTCTTTGTTACCTGGGAATAGAGTTTGACAGGCATCTTGACGATTGCACCAGTTTTATTCCGATGTCTCTTGCAAAAAGTTCAATGACACACTGATATTGAGCAGATCATACCGTAACCCATCCAATAAAAAAGGCGCCGAATGGACGCCTTTTTTATTGGAATCACCGGCCGGGGGTGATAAATACATGACTTCTGAATTGTTGGCAGGGAAACTGGAAATTATCAGTAATTTCCTTCCACCAGTTCAAAATATGCCTGGGGATGTTTGCAGACCGGACAAATTTTAAGTGCTTCGAGACCTTCATGGATATGCCCGCAGTTTCGGCATCTCCAGCGAGCTGATTCCTTCCGGCTGAAAAATGTTCCGGCTTCCAGTTCCTCCAGCAGCAATTGGTAGCGCTCCTGGTGTGCTTTTTCAATCTTGCCGATTGATGTGAAGAGTGCGGCAACCTCAGGGAATCCCTCATCCTTCGCTTCCTGAGCCATGCGCGGATACATATCGGTGAATTCATCGGTTTCACCGGCGGCGGCCGCTCGCAGGTTGTCGGCGGTAGAACCGATTCCGCCAAGCAGTTTGAAGTGGAGCTTGGCGTGCTCCTTTTCATTTTCAGCGGTCTCCAGGAAAATGGCGGCGATCTTCTCGTAACCCTCTTTTTTTGCGACTGAAGCGAAGTAAGTATACTTGTTACGCGCCTGGGATTCTCCGGCAAAGGCTTCACAGAGGTTCTTCTCGGTTTTGGTCCCTTTGATATCTTTCATTTAAAGCTCCCTTTCTGTGAAAATGTGACTGCATAACTAATTGTCATGTGACGTTTCTATTACATGTATGCGGTCAAAGTCAAACTATTTGAAATTGGAAATTAAGGGATCAATACCTTGTATCGGAGATGGAAATATAAGTTGTTTCCCGGCCACTTTCATTGTAGGCTCATAGATAATAAAGCGCTTAATCAAGACGAGGATGATAATGAAAGAAAAGCATGAGCTGCTACAGGCTCCATTGACGCCGCACGAGACCAGGTGGGCCAGTGAGATTGCTGATAAGCTTCCGGATGATGTTGACCTGACCTTTGAGGAGTCAAAGTATTTGACCAGAATGCCGATAAGGGAATGGCCGCCAGAGTTGCTGTCCAAAGTGAAGGACGTGATCGATATTGAGGATTTTCTGGCTGATGATCAAGATGACTGATTCCGTTTTATCAGGATGCGCTGCTGTAGTTCTGTTTTTGACATACCAAGATAACTGAAGGAGTTTTGTTTGAAGAAGAAGTTTGCAGGCCGTTACGCAGGATCGTTTGTTTGTATGCTGTTACTCCTTTTTGGATGCACCAATAGCAAGTCTGTCGATACGAACGCCAAATTGGAAAATAATGAACCCGCCCCGGTGACCACAGTATTTACAGCCACCAGCAGCGCCATTCGCAAAGCAGCCGTTTATGCCTCCCAATCCAGTGCAGCTGGCGCCGCAGCCCCAAAGATCAAGCATAATGCCGGTGAAAATCCGGAGTTTGCAAAGAACCACGGCTGGCCGGTCAACGGACCTGCTGCGTTGCCGGGGTCGATCCTTCCGCAAAAGCGTATTGTGGCCTATTATGGCAATCCGCTTTCAAAAAGAATGGGCGCGTTGGGAGAGTTTCCGAAGGATGAAATGCTGCGCCGCTTGAAGTCTGAGGTCGCTGCCTGGCGGGCGGCAGATCCCGCCACGCCGGTGCAGCCGGCATTGCATCTGATCGCGGTCGTGGCGCAGGGGGCGCCGGGCAAGGACGGCAAATATCGCATGATCATGCCTGACAAAATCATCAACCAGGTCTACGGTTGGGCAAAAGAGGCCGGCGCGCTGTTGTTCATCGACATCCAGACCGGGCATGACGATATCCGGGCGGTCCTTCCGCGTTTCGAATGGATATTGAAGAACCCGGATGTACACCTGGGCATCGACCCGGAGTTCAATCTGATCAAAAGCGGCAAGAAGCCCGGCACAAAGATCGGCACCTATGATGCCGCCGATATCAACCACGTCTCCGCCTATCTGAGGGATCTTGTTAAAAAAAACAAGCTTCCTCCCAAGGTATTCACTGTGCATCGCTTTACCAAGGGTGGCGTCACGAATTCCAAGGATATCATCCTGCGCCCCGAGGTGCAGATGGTCATGCATATGGATGGCTGGGGAGCCCCCTGGCTGAAACGCGATTCCTACAAGGACTACATCGTGGCCGAGCCGGTGCAGTATACCGGATTCAAGCTGTTCTACCACAACGATACCAAAAAGGGCGATCCCCTGCTGAAGCCGCAGGAAGTCCTCAAACTGAATCCGAAGCCGCTTTATATCCAGTATCAGTAGGGGAGGGGTAGCTTATGCTGCTTATTTTCCCGCCGTCGGCCAAGGCCTGCGAACCGCCGGCCGGCATAGCCCGGTTGGCGGCCGCCCTGCGGACCCACGCTATCGGTTGCCGTTTGCTGGATGCCAATCTGGAGGGGCAGCTCTGGCTGCTGGAACACCCCCCGGCGGTCCATGACACCTGGAGCAGTCGGGCTGCCAAAAATTACTCCTCCAACATTTCCTCATTGCGGAACCCCCAAACCTATCAAACCCCCGACCGCTATCGCCGTGCGGTCAGCGACCTGAACCGGCTGCTGGCCGTTTCAGCTGTTGAACAGGGCGCGGTTGTTGGGCTGGCCGATTACCAGCATGGCGTACTTTCACCGGTGCGCAGTGCCGACCTGATTACCGCTTCGCAGCAACCGGAGATCAATCCCTTTTTTCCATATTTCAGCCGTCGTTTGCCGGAACTTCTCGATGGAATCCGCTACGTCGGTTTTTCGCTGAACTATCTCAGTCAGGCGCTTTGCACTTTTGCCATGATCGGTTATCTCAGGAAACAGTTTCCGCAGCTGAAGATAGTCCTTGGCGGCGGACTGGTGACATCCTGGATGCGGAATCCTGCCTGGAGCAACCCTTTTGAAGGTCTGCTGGATCATGTCTTCGCCGGGGCGGGGGAGGGGGCGTTGCTCTCGCTTTTCGGTGTTAAAACCGGCCCTGGCCTGCCCGTCACACCGGACTATTCTGCTCTACCGCAGAAGGATTACCTTTCGCCCGGCCTGATCCTGCCCTACAGTGCCGCAGCAGGCTGCTACTGGAACCGCTGTTCGTTCTGTCCCGAACGGGCCGAGGGGAACGATTATTATCCGGTCCCGGTTTCTCAGGCCCTGTCCGACCTGCAGCAGTTGACGACGCAAAACAGGCCGGCCCTGATCCATTTGCTGGACAATGCCGTCAGTCCGGCATTGCTGCGCGGGTTGGCCGGAAATCCGCCCGGTGTGCCCTGGTACGGTTTTGCGCGTGTTGACGAGCAGTTGGCCGACCCGGATTTTTGCCGGGCCTTGAAACGTTCAGGCTGCATCATGCTTAAGCTGGGGCTGGAATCGGGCGATCAGGGAGTGTTGGACCGGATGGGGAAGGGGATCAGGCTGGAGGTCGTTTCGCGGGTGCTCTCCAGCCTGAAACAGGCTGGAATCGCTGTGTATTGTTATCTGCTGTTCGGTACGCCGGGTGAAAGCGAGCCTGAGGCGCAGCGGACGCTGGACTTTGTAGTCCGGCACCGGGATCAGATCGGTTTTCTGAATCTGGCTGTATTCAATATGCCGCTCTGCGGCGATGAAGCGGAAACGTATGGGACAGAACTGTTCTATAACGGCGATCTTTCACTGTACACAGCCTTCCGGCATCCCGGTGGCTGGGATCGTGCGCAGGTGCGGCGATTTGTGGAAAGCCGCTTCAAGCGCCACCCGGCGGTGGCAGCGATTGTCAGGAACGACCCGCCGCAGTTCTCTTCCAATCATGCCCCGTTTTTTGCCGGAATGCTCTGATGCCTGGTCACTGCTCACAAGGCTGGCGCAATATCGGCTTTCATCAGTTTCTTCGCTCTCCGTTGATTCCGATGACGATCGATTCGAACGGGATTTCCTTGCCGCACTTCTGAAGCGCCTCTCTGACCATTATGTCCAGCCCGCGGCAGCATGGGACTTCCATGATTGCGGCGGTGACGCTTTTGATGTTGTTGGCGCTGAAGATATGCGCCAGTTTGTCCACGTAGCTGGTCGTGTCGTCCAGTTTGGGACAGGCAATTGCCAGCGCCTTCCCTTTCAACAGGTCCTGATGGGTGCTGCCCATGGCGAAGGCCACGCAGTCGGCGCAGACCAGGATATCGGCCTCCTGGAAGTAGGGGGCCGTGGGCGGCACCAGGTGTAATTGCACCGGCCACTGCCGGAGTTCTGAAGCAGCTTTGACGTTGCCGGTTGCTGCCGTTTCTTCACGCTCAATAACTCTTGCCATGCTGCCGGGGCAGCCGCATCCCAGATTTCCCATGATTCATTCTCCTTTTGACTTCAGATATGTGTTGATTTCCTGTTCGATTTTGGCTTCATCCTCTTTGGAAAATCCGTGGATTGATACCACGTCCTTCAGAAGGCAGATGCCTACCTTGCAGGTGACGCAGCCGATTTCGAAGCGATTGAGTATTTCACCAATTTCCGGATAACTGACCATTACATCCTGAATTGCCTTTTCGCCCAACCCGCTTCTGAATTCCATTTCTGCCTCCCTGCATCGTTTGTGATTGAAGGATAGCCCGGCTGGCGAATAAAAATAATGACGCCGGTCAAGAATTTTGCGATTTGTTGCAGAAGCTGCCGGCTCTCTTCTGTCCGTGTTTGCCGGTCAGAGGTATACAATAAAATATCACCTTAACTTTTTGATGTTACCGTGTTATAGACGAAGACAGTATTTATTGCGGGAGAAGAAATGGAAATCTTTGGCGGTTTCATGGTAATGATGAGCATCATCGGCCTTTTTCTGGCCGTGATCTGGCTGATCATGCCGTTTGTTGTATTTGCAATTAAAGGAAAGCAGGACAGAACACTGGAAGTACTGGAAGGGATCGAAAAACGCCTGACCGAGCTTGAGAAATGCCTGCAACGGGCCAAAACGGATAACAGCAGTCACGAACCGCTTGCGCCGGCGCCGCCGGCAGCGGATTCGGAAATCAGATCTCACGGAGAAAATAATAACGCTTCCCAGGAACCATCTGCCTGACAACTTGCCGCTGCTGTTGCGGCTGGGCGATGTTCACTGGAAACTAATACAGAACATGGAGACGAAGGAAGATGTTACTGCAAGGTAAAAAGGCGCTGATATTCGGCGTTGCAAATGATAAGAGCATTGCCTGGGCGATTGCCAGGCTGTTTCACGAGCAGGGGGCCGATGTGGCCATAACCTATGCCGGTGATACACTGGAAAAACGGGTACGACCGCTGGCGGAATCGATCAATGCCGCAGCAATCCTGCCATGCAATGTCACAAGTGATGACGAGATCAAGGCTGTTTTCAGCGAACTGGGCAAAATATGGGACGGCGTGGACATAATTATTCATGCGATCGCCTTTGCCAACAAAGAGGATTTGAAGGGAACCATCGTCAATACCACTCGTGATGGGTTTGCTACCGCGATGGACATCAGCGTCTACTCGTTCATGGCCCTTCTGAAAGAGGCCCAGCACATGATGCAGGGGCGCGATGCGGCCGCACTGACACTCAGCTATTACGGTGCCGTGAAGGTTTTTCCCAGCTACAATGTCATGGGCGTTGCCAAGGCTGCTCTGGAGGCCTCGGTGCGCTACCTGGCGGAGGCGCTCGGTTCGGAAGGGATTCGGGTCAACGGCATTTCGGCCGGTCCGATTCGTACCCTGGCCGCAGCCGGTGTGAACGGCTTCATCCATATTCTGAATCATGTGGAAGAAAAGGCGCCGTTGCGTCGCAATATCACCCAGGATGACGTGGCCCGTTCGGCGCTTTATCTCTGCAGCAACCTGGCTAGCGGCGTTACCGGTGAGATCCATTACGTGGATGGCGGATACAATGTGATAGGCATCTAAACAGATTAAGGTCAAGGTGGGGAGAGCATCTTGATAAGCCTTGACCTTACTTCAATTCCCTCGGAGCATTCCCATCAAAGAACCATTCGGTCATTTAGCAGGTTTAAAATCAAGCCAGATCCAGGCGCTGGAGCGCCTGTACCGCAGGCGCGTTCCCACCCCTGAATTCTGTTCCCATGAACTGGCCAGCCGTCTCGTTGAACTATCGGGCGACCTCCGTCGCCAGGTCGGCATCCTCGTCAACCGTGCCGGTATTGTCGAATATGTGATCGTCGGCGATGAAAAGGGGCTGGTGATTCCGGATCTGCGCGATTACCCGCTGGGCAAGCGTGTCATGCGCGGCCTGCGCCTGATCCATACCCATCTGAAAAACGAGCCGGTCAGTGAAGATGATCTGACCGACCTCTCCCTGTTGCGGCTGGATCTGCTGGCGACCCTGTTTTTCACCCCCGGCAAGCAGCAGATATCCGCCCAACTGGCCTGGCTTTCGCCTGACCAACGCGGAGCCAGCACGGTTGTCGAAGCGCCTAAACTGCTGGATCGAATCGATCTTGACTGTGAACATTTCATATCCGAGCTGGAAGCCGATCTTGAGAAAGCGGCCCGCACGACAACAAAGGCCAAGGATGCTCTGGAACGGGCCATCCTGATCTCGGTCACGACCACCGGCACCCGCCAGGAAGCGGAAGACTCGATGGCCGAACTGCGGGAACTGGCCCGCACCGCCCAGGTAGAAGCGCTGGACGAATTCATCCAGCGTCCGCGCAGCCTCAACCCCCGCTTTCTGATGGGAGAGGGGAAAATGCGCGATGTCGTCATCCGGGCGCTGCAGCATGGCGCCAGCATGCTGATCTTCGACCAGGAGCTGACCCCGGCGCAGATCCGCAGCATTTCGGCCATGACCGAGTTGAAGGTTATCGATCGCAGCCAGCTGATTCTGGATATCTTTGCCCGCCGGGCAAAAACACTGGACGGCAAAGTGCAAGTGGAGCTGGCCCAACTGAAATATCTGCTGCCGCGTCTGACCGGGCGGGGTGTGCAGATGTCGCGCCTGATGGGTGGCATCGGCGGGCGCGGGCCGGGCGAAACCAAGCTGGAAACCGATCGCCGCCGCATACGCGACCGGATTGCCAGCCTGGAGCGCGAACTGAAAGAACTGTCCCGCGGTCGTGACCAGCGTCGCCAGCAGCGGATCAAGGCCGGCGTGCCGATCATATCGATCGTAGGTTACACCAATGCCGGCAAATCGACCCTGTTGAATGCATTGACCAAGAGTGATGTGTTTACGGAAGACCTGCTCTTCGCCAC
>CAYWJJ010000020.1:0-67007 GCA_964458105.1 uncultured Geobacter sp. | reverse complement strand
GGGGCAGAGTAGGCAAGCCGGCTGACGTTCTCAAGCCCGGTCAGCAGATAACAGCCAAAATCCTCAAGTTTGATCGCGCTAAAGGGAAAATCTCGCTGGGCGTCAAACAGACTTTGACAGACCCATGGCTTGATGTACCCAACAAGTTTCCGATCGGAAACCGCGTCAAAGGTCGCGTTGTCAGCTTGATGGAGTACGGGGCGTTTGTCGAGTTGGAGTCCGGTATTGAAGGTCTGATCCATGTTTCCGAAATGTCCTGGACCAAGCGGGTTCGCAGAGCAGCCGACATGCTGAATGTCGGTGACGAGGTTGAAACCGTAATTCTCGGCATTGATATGGCCAACCGCAAGATTTCGCTGGGACTCAAGCAAATCTCCGATAATCCTTGGACCACAATTGCCGATAAATATCCGGCCGGTACCAAGATTGAAGGCCAGATCAAAAACATGACCGACTTCGGCATGTTTATCGGAATTGAAGACGGCATTGACGGGCTTGTTCACGTTTCTGACATGTCCTGGACAAAACGCATCAAGCACCCGGGTGATGTTTATGAAAAAGGGAGTCTGGTTACGGCTGTCGTTCTCAAGGTTGATGTTGAGAATGAGCGTCTTTCCCTTGGTATCAAACAGCTTGAGCCGGACCCATGGAGCCTTGCACCGGGCAAGTATCGCCCCGGCACCCTGGTAACCGGCAAAGTCACATCTTTAACCGATTTCGGTGTGTTTGTGGAACTGGAAGAAGGTATTGAGGGGCTTATCCATGTTTCAGAACTGTCGCGTGAAAAGGTTGCCTCAGCAAAGGAATTTGCTGCGGTAGGTGACAATCTTGAGGCGGTTGTTCTGAGCTGTGATTCCAAGGAACGCAGAATATCCCTATCGATCAAATCCGTTCATGCAGCAACCGAAAAGGCTGATTTTGAACAATATATGGGATCACAGGGTGAGGCTACTTCTACATTCGGTGATCTGCTTAAACAGGGACTGACCAATCGCAACAATAATTGAAAACTTGCAGGAGGGGCGTATGACCAAGAGTGAACTTATTGAAAAAGTTGTACAGACTCACGGAATGCTGAACATGAAAGTTTCCGAGATAGTAGTCAATACCGTCTTTGACTCTATTGAAGAAGCTCTCAAGTCCGGCGACAAGGTTGAAATTCGCGGATTCGGCAGTTTTACAATTCGTGAGAGACTTGGCCGTGAAGCTCGCAATCCAAAGAGCGGAGAAGTTGTCCGAATCCCGTCCAAGAAAACCCCGTTTTTCAAGACAGGCAAGGACCTCAAGGAACGAGTTAATTGCTGACAATTTGATCAACCAGGCTTAACGCCCGAATGGTGGAACTGGTAGACACAAGGGACTTAAAATCCCTCGGCTGAAAAGCTGTGCCGGTTCGATTCCGGCTTCGGGCACCAGCGACAAATAAAGGCTTTGCGGATTCTTTCCGTGGAGCCTTTTTATTTTATGTGATCAGTTGACAGGCGTGCGTTGGTGAGGTAGGGTGAAATCAATTTTATGAACTGGGGTAAATGATGGTGCGTTTGAGGGAACATTTTAGCAGTTGAGGTGCGCTTTACCGGCGGGATGCCGGTGGGGCGTTTTTTTTGTTCTTCGCAAATTTAATAGATTGCAGTCTGGATACAGCCAAGGCGGTGAGGACTGAGGCGACCAAAGCATGCAAATAGTATGTTGAAAAGCTGAAGACGAACCAACGAGGAGGGCGCTTTGGTATGGAAATGGAATAAGTGATTATTGCAACCGAGTTGCAGAAAATGTTTATGGCTTGAAATTATATTGGAAGCTGTTTAAAAGAGGTGTAAGTCAATGGAATACAAGGTAAAACATGCCAGAATTCTATGCTCGGCAAAATGCATCTTGAATTATAATGGATCCGATTATTCCGGAATTATCGAAAACATCTCGCTAAGTGGCGCATTGGTAAAGCTGGATAACAATATCCCGAGCGGTGTACGCCCCAGCGATAAGTGCTACCTGATTTTGTGCAGCAATCAGGATTCGTATCCTGTAAAGTATACCTGCAAAGTAACCCGACTTGACACGTCAGTCATAGGGATTGAGTTCCTTGAGCTCAACATAATGTAGGCTGCAAAATAATCGTAGTGAATTGAATGATTAAGTGCTCGATATGGGCATTGCTTCATTGGGCAAACAAGGAGCATCAACATCCCATTCTCACCCCTGCATAATTAGCCTCCGGAAATTTGTCCCTCAGCCGGAATAAAGTCAGACCGGCAAACATCAACAACGCAACCCCCGTCAGCAAGCTTTGCAACCTGGTATTGTGTGCTCCTTTGAGATAGCCCTGAGACCCTTGCATGCAAAACATTTGACATGGTTCATTTATTATGTCCTATTATTCATCAATGAAATATCAGATGAACTTATGGGTTGCATAAGTGCCTGCTAATGGCTTGCTTCAATCTACCGTCATATCTGCTGAGAGGGAGAGCAATAACTCTGAAATCTGCTCTTTGCCCTTATGGAAGTTTGTAAAAAAAGCGGGAGAATACTATATGCGTACATACGGAATATATTGTCGGATAATCCGTCTGGTGGCCATACCGCTTGTAACATTCACTGCTTTCTCTCTGTCTGCCGCTGAAAATCCATCTGCAACAGTTACGCTTACCGATACCGAGAGGCAATGGCTGAAAGCTCATCCGGTCATCACTCTTGCCCCGGATCCCGACTTCAAACCAATTGAGTTTTTCGACAAGAACGGAAACTACCAGGGTGCCGCTGCCGATATCATACTTATCCTGGAAAAGAAACTTGGCATCACAATTACGATTGCCCGCGAAAAAAGCTGGGACGATGCACTGACCAAGTTTAAAAACCATGAAGTGGATGTTCTCGGAGCAATGGTAAAAACCCCAAGCCGGGAGAAGTTCGCCCTTTTTACCGACACGCTTGTGACGGTACCTGGAGGTATCTTTGCCCGCAACGGTTCGACGACCAATCTGACACTGAAAGATCTGAACGGGAAAAAAGTTGCCGTTGTCTCCAACTACACAGCCCATGAAGTCCTGAAGGAACAATATCCTGACATTATTCTGGATGTTGTTCCTGATGTTCAAACCGGCCTGGCCAAGGCATCATTAAGAATGGTTGATGCCTATGTGGAGAATATGGCCAATGCGACCTATTATTTGCAGGATGCCGGGATCACCAATCTGCGTCTGGTCGGAAAAACAGATTTCGATTACCGATGGGGAATCGGCATCCGCAAGGACTGGCCCGAACTTCAGGCAATTATGAATAAAGGATTGGCTGCAATCAGTGATGATGAACGAAAGCAGGCCATCCGGCACTGGATTTTTATCGAAGGCCAGCAGTGGCGCCCCGGTAAAACGTTAATCATCGGAACAGTTACAACTTCGCTGGGTGCGCTGTTGCTATTGGTGATTTACTGGAATTATACGCTGCGCAAGGTGGTCCATAATCGCACCATCTCGCTGCAACAGGAGCTTGAGGAACGACAAAAAGCGGAAGCTGCCATGAAAAAACTGGCGGGCCAGCTGGAGGAAATGGTCAAAGAGCGGACTATCGAGCTTCAAAACGAGATTGGAGAACGATTTAAATCCGAGCAGGCGGCAATCGCCAGCGAAAAACGGTTCAAGGAGCTGTTCCAAAATGTTGCCGATCCAATCTATATCGCCGACACAAGCGGAAGGATTATCGCTGCCAACGGTCAGGCATGTAGGGAGCTTGGCTATACCCATGATGAAGCGATTAAAATGCATCTGGCTGATGTCGATGCCAGGGCGAACGTGTCCGAGCTGTTTATGGCAAATCTGCAGCATCTGCAGAAATACAGTTCCACTACTTTCGAGTCCAGCCATCGTCGCAAGGATGGATCAATATTTCCGGTGGAACTCAATGTTTGCCTGATTGATCTTGCCGGGCAACAGGCAGTGATGGGAGTAGCCAGGAATATTACCAAACGCAAGCGAACGGAAGATTGCCTGGCCTTCCTGGCGCAGACCGCCACGGTTCCTTCAGGAGAGGATTTCTTTCATCGACTGGCACGCTATCTAGCTGACTGCCTGGATATGGATTTCATCTGCATCGACATCCTCGAACAGGGGAACCTGTCGGCTCGAACCGTAGCCGTCTTCTTTGACGGCGAGTTCGATGATAATATTTCCTATACGCTCAAGGACACCCCCTGTGGTGAGGTTGTGGATAAAAAAGTTTGCTGCTACAAAGAGGGGGTACGGCATCACTTCCCCGGAGATGCCGTATTGCAGAATATGAAGGCAGAAAGCTACGTTGGCACGATTTTATGGGGATCGAATGGCAAACAGATCGGCCTGATTGCGGCCATTGGCCGCAAACCCCTGGCGAATCAGGAACTGGCTGAAGAAATTCTTCAAATAGTGAGTGTGCGGGCTGCTGCCGAGCTTGAGCGCAATATTTATGAAGACGAGCGTTTCCGCCTTGAACAGCAGCTGTTACACGCCCAGAAACTGGAGAGCCTTGGTGTGCTTGCCGGGGGCATAGCCCACGATTTCAACAATATCCTTACCTCTATTGTCGGCAATGCCGATCTGGCATTGATGAAGATAAACCCTGAATCTCCAGCCATCGATAACCTGAATCGCATCGAAAGTGCCGCTGCCAAGGCTTCCGACCTGGCCAAGCAGATGCTGGCCTATTCCGGTAAAGGCAGGTTTGTCATCGAAAACCTGGACATGAACCGGTTGCTGGAAGAGATGCTTCATATGCTTGAAGTGTCTATTTCCAAGAAAGCGGTTCTTCGTCTCAATCTGACTTCGAAACTGCCATTGGTAGAGGCCGATGCCACCCAGATGCGCCAGATTCTCATGAACCTGGTAATCAACGCCTCTGAGGCCATCGGCGACAAGAGTGGCGTGATTGACATTGCTACCGGTAGCATGGACTGCGACAAGAATTATCTGAAAAACGTCTGGCTTGACGAAAACATCGAAGAAGGCTTGTATGTTTACCTGGAGATAGCCGACACCGGTTGCGGCATGGACAAGGAAACCATGGACAAGATCTTCGATCCATTCTTCACTACCAAATTCACCGGGCGGGGGTTGGGAATGGCCGCCGTACTAGGTATCGTACGGGGACACAAAGGGGCTATCAACGTGTACAGCGAACCGGGCAAAGGTACCTCATTCAAAATCCTCCTGCCTGCGTCCGGCAAACCTGACGAGATAGCCAAGCCAGATAGTTACGCAGATGGCTGGAAAGGGGCAGGGAAGGTTCTGCTGGTTGACGATGAGGAGACCGTGCGTTGCATCGGGAAAGAAATGCTGCAGGAACTGGGCTTTATTACCATTACCGCCAATGACGGAAATGAAGCTGTGGAGATATACAAAAACACTCCTGACATAGCCTTCGTTATTCTGGATCTGACCATGCCGCACATGGACGGAGAGCAGTGTTTCCAAGCACTTAGGCAACTGAGGCCGGACGTAAACGTAATCATGTCCAGCGGTTTTAGCGAGTATGAAGTGACCCGGAAGTTTGTCGGTAAGGGGTTGGCGGGTTTCGTACAGAAACCTTACAAGTTGTCGGCACTGAAAGAGGCAATTCAGAAAATTTAAAAATCGAGAAAGTCATTTTACACAGATTGATTCACAGGCCTGGGAATTACTGTGAACTTCCGAAAAAAACGTAGCGCATTCGGCAGCGGAATCAGTCATTCCGTTCATGTCCGTAGCGCTACGCTTTTCCAGCCAAGCAGAAAAAAGTGTCAGCTTCCTTTTCGCTTACCAGTCATGCCCTACATCTTCATAATATCCCAGACCCCCATCATGCCGATATCCTCGTGCTCTATGATATGGCAGTGGAACATGGTCATGCCGTCATAGTCCATTACAGGCACCAGAAGTTTCACACTGCCACCTTTCGGGATAATGACAACATCCTTCCAGGCTGGGATTGAGCTGTAGAGAGAGGCATAGCCGCTGTCGCCGCCGCTTATGGAGAGTACCTGGGCGGAGTTGACGTGCTGATGGAAGGGATGGTCCATGTTGCTCTGGTTGAAGATCTCCCAGATCTCGTAGGTATCGGGACTCGACATGATTTTGCAGGCTTGGTCCATACCCGCAAACGATATGCCGTTGATGTAACCTTTCCCCATCATCATACTGAGGGTCAACCGGCGTCGCGGCAGGGATGAGGTGTCAATGACAAGCCGTTTGGCGACCGGGTTGATGCTGGCGGGCAGGGCGCCGTTTGCGGGGGAGCCATTGCAGGAGAGGGTCAGGAGTGTTACCTGCTGTTGACTGCTCATTCCACCTCGATTATAGGGAAGCGAAAGAAATCTGTAGTTCTTCTTGGTCGGGTTCGCCTTGATCAGAATATCCACGCGCTCGCCGGGCGAGAGGAGCAGGCTGGAGACCTGGTACGGTTTGTCCAGGAGCCCCCCGTCCGTTCCTGCCAGGTACATGGAGTGGCTTTCCAGCGAGAGCTTGAAAAAGCGCGCATTGCAGGCGTTCACTATTTGCCATCTCTGCACCTGTCCCGGCTGGATTTTCAGGACCGGATTGACCTGGCCGTTGACCATCACCAGGTTGCCCTCCTTGCCTTGCATATACTGCATGGTGGATGTGTACGGTTCCGGCTCCGAACCGCTCAGGGTCAGATCTTTCAGGACCATGATGTGGGTTTCAAGTCCAGCGAGGGCCGCCATATCGTCCTCCAACACCAGGGGGCCGACCAGTCCGCCCCAGTATTGTTCGGCTACAACGCCATGCACGTGGGGGTGGTAAAAGTTCAGATGCCCTGGCTCTTCATTGGCAAGGTCGTAGATGTAGTCGTAGATTTCCCCAGGCTTGAGTTGAATCATCATGCTGTCGGCCGGCGGATTGGGAGAAACGTGCAGACCGTGGGTGTGCAGGTTGGTGATGTTTTTTGTGTGGCCGAGAATGTTCTTTGCGGAAGTGTAGGGGAGGGCGTTCCTCACCTGCACCATAAGAATCTCTCCACGTTTGGCACGGATGGTCGGCCCGGGAAAAGAGCCGTTATAAGTCAGCAGGTTCGCCATTGTGCCGTTCACGTTTATCCTGGTTTCCTCTACAGCCAGTTCGTAGACGCCGTTACTGTTTTTGACCGCCGTTGGCGGATCCAGGAATGCCGCACCCGGCGGAGGATTGATGACTATCGTCCCTGATCCCATCCCACCCATTCCGCCACCCATACCACCGCTGCCCATCATTGCCCGGGCAATCCCGCTTTGGAGACCAACGTACGTGCCAGTTACCCCCAGCGAGGCGAGGGCAAGGAATTTCCTGCGGCTGATACCTTTTCTACTCATGACTGGTGCCTCCTTCAACTAAGTTTGAGATGTGCAAGCAGCAGTGTAAAACTGTTCATCCGGGGTTTTGCAGAGCTTCAGTTCTTAAATTGATAACAGGTATTAAAATTTTAATTGGGATAGTACCATATTTTGATAGGTAGTCAATTAAACTAATCACATGTTTAAGAGACAAAAAAACCAGGCTGTTCAGTATGAAAAACAGCCTGGACTCAATTTTGATCGCCTACGAAACAATACAGCTCATTCTATAAACGTATCTGCTGTCAGACGGTTTCAGGCCGTGCCGAAGAGGGCTTTGGCGCGTATGCCGATTTCTTCCGGCGTCACATCTTCGGTATGCGTGGCAATTGACCATTTATGCCCATACGGGTCGGCGACCGAGCCCATACGGTCACCCCAAAACTGGTCTTCAACTGGCATCAGCAGCGTGGCCCCGGCAGCAACCGCACGGTTCACGACCGTGTCCACATCTTCGACATAAAGCATGATCGAAACGGATGTTCCTCCAATCGTGCGCGGGCTGAGCGCGTTCCAATCGGGGCATTCATCGCAAAGCATGATCGGCGAATCGCCAATCTTGATTTCAGCATGCATCACTTTACCTTCGGGAGATGCCAGACGCATAATCTCGGTGGCGTCGAATGCTTTTTTATAGAATTCAATGGCTTCGGAGGCGTTTGTAATTACCAGATAGGGTGTCGCCGTATGATACCCATCAGGGATTGGTTTTATCTTTGATGTAGACATGACTATTATTCCTCCTCTTGCGTGTATATTTCTAATCAATACCTGCTGTTAGCTGCTTACAGAATTATTTTAGTCCAATTCCCAAAAAAACAATACACGAACATTTGAATAGTCTATTTTTAAGTCATCACGGCTTCTCGAGACCGGAAAAGCTGCGGACGTGGTTTTTGACGGCTTGATAACTGATATTCGAACCGATTTAGCGCTGCCGATATCACCGGTCAAGGCGTATAATATCACTGTAGCTGATCATGAATAGAGGGGATGCCAGCGGTTACTATTTTAACCGCGTGCACTAATAAATCCGGCCATCAGTTAAATCGATATGATTGCCGGAACCGTTTCAAGATTGCTGAGGAGAGTCTCATGCGATACCTGTTCTGGTTGACAATGTTGCTTGTGCTTACCATCTGCATTCCGGCTCAGGGTCTGGAAGTGCGGCCTCTGGCTGACTGTTCGATAAAGGTTTTCAACGATATCAACCTGAAACGAGGCTGGTCCGGCAAAGCGCCGGTCGGTTGTTTGGCCGAAATTTACGTGGAACAGCGTCCGGCCGGGATTTTTGTCACCACCTGGAACAGCGGGGATTCAGATCGCGGCTGGGTCAGGTTGACGTTTTCGGCCGCCATGGGTTTCTCCGAAATTGCCAACGGAAAATCGCTCAAAAAGGCCGGCCGCGACATTATGGCGCGCGCCGCACGTATCGAGCGCTGTCTTAACTCGATTATCCGGGTGAATGATCCGTTGGAATGCCGTGACTATGCAACAAAATCATACCTTGCCGGTGAAGAGACAGGAGTCGAAAACGTACGGAAAATCTGGCTGGACGACAATGGTCGCCACAGCGTCGTCGAATACGCCTACGGCAGCAGCGCTGCAGCGGTCAGCCCTCCGGCCGACCTCTTCAGCGGACCGGCGCTGCCGCCGGGTACGAAGCTGAATCTACATATTTTCGACATACAATAAAGTGACTTGGTGTAAGGTCATCGCATTTGATAGGGGCGGGGGCGGTAATGCCCTTGAATGATATGCCATGAATGTCGGAGAGTTAAAAGATTATTACGGGCTGCTGGGGATTGCGGTAAACGCGTCGGTCAGCGAAATACACAAAGCCTACTGGCAGCAGGCGTCCCGTTGCCATCCGGACAGGGGGGGCAGCCACGAGGAAATGGTGCGGTTGGTTGAAGCTTGGAAAATACTTTCCGATCCCAACAAACGGGCCAGATACGATCAGCTGCTCAAATACCGGCACGATGGCTGGCACAGCAAAAAATTCGATGACGATGTGAATAATGCCCGCAAACGGGCGGAAGTTCATGCATCCCGCACATGGGCAGAGTTCGAGGAGATTTACCAGAAAGCCTTCTACACTTTTAACCAGGATTTTTATGGCGAGGATATGAGCGAAAAAGCCGCCGGCCCTTACTCCCCCCTGCTGAGATCCAAAAGCGATGGGAGGCTAGTTCAAGGCATTTCGCAATGCACCCCGGCAGACGCTGATTCGAAGATGGGGACTGGTGTGCTGTTCGGTTATATCCTGAAAACCGCCATATTATTTGCTATTATTGCGGCAGCCTTTGCCATCTATCAGAAGTACTGCGGCATCGGCAGATATATACCGCTGCAGCAGCAGGACACACCTGCCATAATGATACTGGATACAACCGACGGTGCTGTTTATTCCGTGGAGAAACGGAACGGCGCCTTCACCTCACCCAAAAAACAGATTGTTCCGCCTTTTCCCAGAGAGAAAAAATAGTCCGGCAATTAGTCCCGCCTCCCATGCAAACCAGCAGGCTGCTTGTTCCTGATAGCAGCCTGCTGCCGTTTGAAATTCTTTATTTAACGGCATTCGAGTCAGTTGTATAATAATAACGATGTAGAGAACTTAACTTCTTTCGAAGAGAAAGGATAACCACCATGAAAGCAATACGTGTCCATAAATTTGGTGAACCTGAAGTAATGCAGTTGGATGAAATTCCTGAACCGAGCCCCGGACCGAGCGAAGTGACAGTTAAGATGCATGCAGTCGGCGTGAATCCGGTCGATACCTATATCCGTTCCGGACTGTACCGCCCCGATCTCAAACTTCCCTATACGCCAGGTATCGACGGGGCCGGCGTCATCAGTGCTGTCGGCTCCGAGGTGAAGCACCGGCATGTCGGCCAGCGGGTCTACGTCGCCTGGTCGCTGTCCGGCACTTACGCTGAAAAAGTGCTCTGCAGGGAATTTCAAACACATCCGCTTCCGGAGGGGATCAGCTACGGTCAAGGGGCGGCCATCGGCGTGCCCTATGGCGCCGCTTTTCGGGCCCTGTTCCAGCGGGCGCATGCGGTAGCGGGGGAAACGGTCCTCATTCATGGCGCCAGCGGCGGCGTCGGAATCGCTGCGGTGCAGCTCGCCAGGGCAGCCGGGTTGAGGGTAGTCGGCACCGCCGGCACGGAGGAAGGAATGGCACTGGTACTGGCCCAGGGCGCCCACCACGTTTTGAACCATCGCAACGACGGTTATCTGGACAAACTTCAGGAGCTCACCTGCGGGAATGGTGTCGATGTCATACTTGAAATGCTGGCCAACGTGAACCTGGACCGCGACCTTGGAGTGCTGTCAAACGGGGGGCGGGTGGTGGTGATCGGCAGCCGCGGCCGGGTTGAAATCGACCCGCGCACCGCTATGGGACGGGAAGCAGCCATCCTCGGCATGACACTCTACAATGCCAGCGACAAGGAGCTGGCCAGCATGCATGCCGCCTTTGTGGAAGGGCTGGGCAATAATACGCTGCGGCCCATAGTCAGCAGGGAGCTGCCGCTGGCCGATGCGGCCACGGCCCACCACGCCGTCATGGAGGCGAGTACTTTTGGCAAAATCGTACTGATCCCGTGACGTTATTACGTACATCAAGGAGAGATAAATGCCGATTCTGAGACAGATAGCCCAACTGGGGCAGCCGGTCCTGCGGGATGTGGCGGCAAAGATTACCGATCCGACCGACCCCGCCGTTCAGGCGCTCATCGATGACATGCTGGCGACCGTGGCGGAAGCCAACGGTGTCGGGATCGCTGCTCCACAGGTATTCGAGTCGCTCTACCTTTTCATTGTATCGTCGCGGCCTAACCCGCGCTACCCTTATGCGCCGGAGATGGAGCCGACCGCGATGATCAACCCGGAACTGCTGTGGGTGTCGAACGAGAAGGAAAAGGAGTGGGAAGGATGCCTGAGCATCCCCGGCCTGCGGGGCCTGGTCCCCCGACACAAGCGGATCGGAATCCGCTATCTGACCCGGGCCGGGGAATTGCGGGAGGAAGAGTATGTCAATTTTCTGGCGCGGGTGTTCCAGCATGAGTTCGATCATGTCCAGGGGATGGTCTTCCTGGACCGGGTTGAAAGTACGCAGGAGCTTGTAAGCGAGAAGGAATACTTAAGGAGTCTACAAAGCCATGCATGAATTGTTACCGGAAGGCGAAGAGTTGCAACGTGCCGTCAAGTGGATTTCCGGCAATCTTCAGGAGAATCCCGATCAGCCGGTCCAGCCGCTCGTCCGCGAGGCGATCTTCAAATATGATCTGTCACCCAGGGATGCCGAGTTCCTGATCGGGTTCTACAGTCAAGGGAAAAAGGGTTTGTGAGATCTTTTGTTCGGTATTGAATTGCAGCGTTCCGGAAATGCTCGCAGGGGGGGCCTCATTGGTGTTTTTTTGATTTGGATCTGCTCAATCGATTGTTGAGAGCCTGGCGGGTTATGCCGAGCATTCTGGCGGCTGTACCCTGATTGTTTCTGGCAAGCTCAAGTGCCCTTTCAATCAGGACGGACTCGGCATACTTGAGGGTCGGAAAGGAGGGGAAAATGATACTGTTGGATCCCGGGGTTAGCAGGGGATTTTCCGGCTCCTGCTCCCGGTCGATGACTTTTTTCAATAGCGTCGTGGGAAGCCTGGAGGTGGTGGTCCTGCTGACAAAATCATGTACGATTGACTGAAGCTCACGGATGTTTCCCGGAAACTGATAGGTAACGAGGAAGTCGATCAACTCCTTCCTGTAGGACAATTTTCCTTTGCCCAGAGCTTTTGCGGACTGCTTGATGAAATGATCCAGCAGGAGCGGGATGTCACCGGGACGATTGCGTAGAGGCGGTATTTCAACCTGATGGGTACAGAGGCGATAATACAGATCCTTGCGGAATTTCCCCTCGTTCATGCCTTGCCTCAGATTCCTGTTGGTTGCCACTACCAGTCGCGCATTGCTTTTTAACGGGTTGTCTGAGCCGAGCGGGTAGTATTCGTTCTCCTGAAGCAGGCGCAGCAGCTTGATCTGCGAAAGTTCATTCAAATCACCGATCTCATCCAGGAAGATCGTACCGTTGGCTGCTTTCATGATCAGACCGTCACGATCGTTGAACGCTCCGGTATAGGCGCCCCTTCGGTGCCCGAACAGGGTGTCGGAAAACATCTGATCGTCCAGGCCGGCAATGTTGATGCTGACAAACTCGCCTTTCAGGCCACTCAACGTATGAACCGCCTTTGCCACCAGTTCCTTGCCGACTCCGGTTTCCCCGGTAATCAGCACCGCTTGACCGGACTTCGACACTACCTCGACATATCTCAGCAGGGTCAGCATCTCTCTGTCCCTGGTTATAATGTAGGGAATCTGCGGTATGTGAGTGGCGGCAGCTTCATCGTCGGTCTTGTCCAGCAGCATGATGTCTTCATTCAGGCTGCGCAATTCCAATGCCCTCTTCACAGCGGCCAGGAAACGATTGATGGAGATCGGCTTGGTCAGGTAGTCGACAGCCCCCGTTTTCATGCAGTCGATGGCGGTTTCTATGTCGCTTTCCGCGGTAACTACAATCACCGGGATATACGGTTTCAACCCGGAAAATGCCTCAAGCAGGTCCCTGCCGTGAAGCATGGGCATTCTCAGGTCAAGCAAAACCAATGCAGGTTCTTCATTTTTGAAATATTCCAATGCCTGCAGGCTGTCATCATAGGTAATCACATTCCTGAATCCGTCATGGCAAAGAAATGACTTCAACAGCGACAGCGCATCAGTTTCATCGTCAACAAGCAATATGGGATAAGAACTGAAATCCGGCCGGCTCATGTCTTTGACTCCAAATTGGTATAAGTTATAGAAATCATAGCGCAGTATTCGAATATATCTATTACATTAATCAAATCGAAGCGACTATTTTCTGTAATAAGCAATTTTTGTTGCATCACAAGATCAACGCTGCAACAGATTTTTAAGTTAACTGATGGAAATACCGCAAGCTTTGTAAGCTTCACACCCTGCCATATTTATTGCTCCCTTTTTAAAGAACTGTACGGTGTTGTTGATGTAACATGCTGAAAATACATATGAATACAATTTGGTTATAATGGCATGGATGCTGCTATCTGATTTGCCTACGTCTGGTTCGGCGACTGACCGGAACATCGGTGAAGCTATTTTGCCTCACCTTACTTTGAGGAGCGTGTAATGGAATCCATGCAAAAGACAGCACTTCTGACTGCAATCGCCATCGAAATTCGGAGCCTGAGTTTTTATCGTGCCATGTTATCGAAAGTTGATGATATCAACACCAGGCGGATAGTTGAGTTACTGGCGCGTGAAGAATCGGACCATTTGGAATCGTTCTGCAATCTGTATCCGGGCAATGATGATGAACTTTCCAAAATCCTGGTAGAGAACAATGTCACTTGCGACCCTTACTACAAATCGCTGCTTGAATCAATTGAAGGCGACTCCACTGAAAAAGACGCTCTGCGAATTGCGTTGAAAGAGGAACAGTCGTGTATCGAGTGGTACTCAGTCTTTGTGGATACTATTCGGGAACCTGGAATCAGGGACGTTTTTGCCCGCATCCTGAATGAAACCAACCAGCATTACGAATTGATTTCTGAAGAATACATGCGCCTGATGAAGATGGTGGACAACACAGATCAGGATATTTATGTACGTGAATAATAGGAGAAAATTGATTAATGCCTCTAACATTCATACCTCGAACTCCGAATCGCAACATATTGATTAATAGTTGATATAGTCCACAACACAGCTATATTTGTTTACAGGATGATGAGAGTGCCGGTACTTCAACAAGAGCCGACACGACTTATACCAAGTTGAAATCAAACGATTACGTCGTTGGCTTCGTCGGTGGCTCCTCAACGTACTTATAGTACGCCTCGGTCGCCACTCTCCTCGCCGCCTTGTACTGATTTTGATTGCACCTTGGTATTAGAGGTGCAATTCCATGACTAAAATTGTAACCACCTGTGAGCAACCTGTAGCCGCTCCGACTGATTCGGGCCCGGATATGGCAGCCGAGCAGCCGGGCACTCTTGCCACTATCCTTGAACAGAATATGCGCACCCGTGCGGAGGGGCTTGTCGGTGGCGGCGATGGCACGAATCCGGAATCGCTTTCACCCGACGAGATCAAGAGACTGCTCCACGAACTTCAGGTACATCAGTTCGAACTGGAAATACAGAATGAAGAATTGTGCAGAACTCAGGCACAGCTGGAAGCTTCCCAGTCCCGATATTTCGACTTGTATGATCAAGCGCCCATCGGATATTTAACCATCAGCAAGGACGGGAATATTCTGGAAGCCAATCGCACCGCCTCCAAAATGCTGGGCATAACAAGAAGCGGTCTTGTCTCGCAGCTCATATATCGCTTTATCCACCGGGATGATCAGGATATTTATTTTCTGCACAGCAAAGGATTCCTGGAAACCTTCACTCCGCAGGTGTGGGAAATGCGTATGCTGAAAGCTGATGGCTCCATGTTCTGGTGCCGGTTGCAAGCAATCCAATCGCAGAGTGGCGAAATTCTGATCACGCTAAGCGATTACAGTGAAAACAGGCAGGCAATTGAGGAGCTGCAAGCAAGCGAAGAACGTCACCGTCTGCTGGCGAATACCATGTTGCATGGAGTTGTTCATCAGGATGCGAACGGCAAGATCATCATGATGAATCCGGCCGCCGAACGTATCCTCGGCAAATCTCGCGAGCAATTCCTAGGCAGCAGTTCGGTGCAAGAGGAGCGCCATACCATTCGCGAAAACGGCGCGGTATTTCCCGGCAATGAACATCCATCCATGGTTGCGTTGCTGACCGGCCATCCGGTTCGCGGCGAAATCATGGGAGTTTTCAATCCCACAATCGGTGAATACCGCTGGATCAACATCGATGCGGTGCCGGTGTTTCGCGCGGGTGATGCCCGCCCGTCGGAAGTTTATACGGTATTCGAAGATATCACCGAGCGAAAACAGAAGGATCAGGCAATCCGGCTGGGCAAGGAAGAGTGGGAACGCACCTTTGATAGTGTTCCGGACCTGATAGCCATTATTGACAGCAAACACCGCATCACCAGGGTCAATAAGACAATGGCGAACCGTTTGGGGTTAACTCCGCAAGAATGTATCGGTCAGCCATGTTTCACTGCAATTCATGGCACCGGCGTTCCGCCGGAATTCTGTATCCATGCAATGACCATGTCTGACGGAACGAAGCATGAAACAGAAGTGCTCGACACGGAGCTCGGCAGTGATTACCTCATCACAACCACGCCGCTGTTCACCAACCAGGGAGAAGTGTACGCCACCGTGCACGTGGCCAGGGATATTACTATACAGAAGCAGATTGAAAGGGCCTTGCGTGAGAACGAAGCACAGCTGAAGCTGTTTATAGAGCATGCTCCGGCAGCTCTGGCCATGTTCGACCGCGATATGCGTTACCTGCGCCTGAGCAGTCGCTGGCGGAGCGATTACGGTCTCGGAGAACGCGACGTGCTCGGCATGTTGCACTATGAGGTCTTTCCGGAGATTTCCGAACATTGGAAAGAGGCGCACCGCAGGGCGCTGGCTGGCGAAGTACTGCGGGCGGATGCCGAACGCTTCGAGCGGGCCGACGGGTCGCTGCAGTGGGTGCGCTGGGAAATCCGCCCCTGGTTTGATTTAACTGGAAACGTGGGAGGGATCGTAATATTTGCTGAAGAAATTACCGATCTCAAGCTGGCCGAAGATGCGCGCCATGCGACAGAGGAAATGAATCGAAAAATCCTGCAGGCGTTACCGGCACATATAGCGGTGATTGACCGGCAGGGCTGCATAATTGCCGTCAACCAAGCCTGGACTGACTTTGCGCACAATAATCAGGGGAGCGGGACACCAAAGGTCGGGTTGGGAGAAAATTACTGTGAAGTCTGCCGTCGTGCGATCGCTGACCATGAAGCTGACGGCGAGAAGGCACTGGACGGTATCCAGGATGTGTTGAATGGAACCCTGAACCTGTTCTCGATGGAATATCCCTGCCACAGCCCGCATCAGAAACAATGGTTTTTCATGACCGTCGTGCCGTTCGGATCCGGTGTCGAAGGCGGAGCGGTCATCACCCATCTCAATATCACCGCGCTCAAAGAGGCTCAGGAAGCGTTGCAGGCGAGCGAGAAACAGCTGCGTTTCTACTTGGATAATTCGCCGATGGCCGTGATCGAGTGGGACAAGGACTTCATTATCACGCGCTGGACCGGCGAATCGGAACGGATGTTCGGCTGGAGTGCCGCGGAGGCATTAGGCAAAACAGTTACCGACCTTAAGATGGTATTTGAGGAGGATATGCCGATTGTTGAAAGAACCGCCATGCAATTGTCAGATGGAATCTCCCGCCAGGTTGTCACAACCAATCGGAACTATACCAAGAGTGGCGATGTTCGTCACTGTACCTGGTACAACTCGGTGCTGACGGACCAGCAGGGTCAGATGCGTTCGGTGCTGTCGGAGGTGATCGATATAACCGAACTCAAACGGGCAGAGGCTGAATTGCGCAGTGCCCATGACGACCTTGAACTTAGAATCGCAGAGAGAACCAGACAGTTAAAGCAGACCTATTCGGCTCTCATCGTTGAGACAAAGGAAAAACTGCATGCTACGGAGGCGCTTCGCAAACAGGAGCATATTTTGATCCAGCAGAACCGCCACGCGGCCATGGGAGAGATGATCGGGAATATAGCCCATCAGTGGAGACAGCCTCTGAACACGCTTGGGCTATTTACCCAGAGACTCGGATTCTTTTACGGATCACCAAGCTTTGACAAGGAATTTCTGGACACATCGATAGCCAAATCCATGGAGATTATCCAGTATATGTCACGTACTATTGATGACTTCAGGAACTTTTTCTCGACCGAACGTGAAAAATCGGATTTCAAGGTCAATGGGTCGGTAAGCAAGGTCCTGTCGCTTGTAGAAGCCAGCTTCAAGGATTGCAGAATCAATATCGTACGAGAGGACAGAGCCGACGTAACAATTCACGGATTTGCCAACGAATATGCCCAGGTGCTGCTGAATATCTTTGTCAATGCCAAGGATGCATTGCTTGAGAAACATATCGCGATGCCACGGCTGAATATAATTATCGACATCGAAAACGGTGTATCGGTGGTAACCGTTGCCGATAACGCCGGTGGTGTTCCCGAAGATATCATTAGCAAGATATTTGATCCTTACTTTACTACCAAGGGACCGCAGCAGGGAACCGGTGTAGGTCTTTTCATGTCGAAAACCATCATCGAAAACAAAATGGGCGGCAGGCTTACGGTGCGCAATGCCGCCGAAGGCGCCGAGTTCCGGATCGAGGTGTAATGTGGATCAACCGCTGCCTTTTTCTATCTTGCTGGTTGATGATGACGAATATGCCTGCGAAATTCTCCGCTCAATGCTGGCAAAAAAATATCCCCATGCCAGCATTCACAGCGCTGAAAACGGCAATATTGGTCTTGAATGTGTCCGCAGGTATCAACCCGACATAGTCATCAGCGACATCAATATGCCTGAGATGGATGGAGTCCGGATGCTTGTCAGCATATCCGAGATCAGACCGGATACCCGGGTTATCGTGGTCACCGCTCATAGCGACAGCCAGAATCTTGAAAGAATCACCTCGACCGGCATCAATATTGAGTTTGTATTCAAACCAATTGATTTCGCGGCCCTGTTTAATGCAATCAACCGCTGCATTCCCCACTGATTCCGGTTTCAAATAGGAGATGCCATCAATGAGATAGACGAATCACGACTGGAGCGAAGTTATCTTCACAGGGTATCCGGGACATATGATTCCAATTTGAAAAGGGTGCACCCATGATCACCGAAGCGATCATCAGTTTAATTGAAAAGTACTCGTTTGTATTAGTTGCTACCGCTGATTCATTGGGCCAGCCTCATATCGCTATCGGGCGGCAGGTTAACTTTTCAGGAGACTCCATGATGATCTTTGATAACTGGTTTTGTCCATCCACATTGCAGAACATATCCTGCAACAAACGCGTATCGGTTGTAGTGGTCGCGCCGGACACTGGAAAGGGGTATCAGATGATTGGAACGGTTGTACGGAGTACAGACACCGCCAGCCTCGATGGTTGCGAACCGGTCGTAAAAATGCCCGGGTCGCCCCAGGTGCTGACCAGTTTCACCGTCAAGATAAACAAGATATTTGAGTTTACCAGCGGAATACATTCTGACATTCCGATTGCAGAATGATCCGGCAACAGTGATTACAGTAGAAACATTATCTCGTTATGAACTTACAAAGAGGTCAGCCCGGAAGAGTAATCTGAAGATAATCAAACAACAGGCAGAAGAGCCTACTGTAATAAATCATAACAGCATCCAAGCAATAAACAGCCGCCCTCCGGAACGAGGGCGGCCAGGCCATTGCGACTATTTGATTTAAAGCGGAATGTATTGCTTTTACTCATGGATACAGGCCCGTTTTCCGAAGGTTTTAGTAACTGTATCGGCTATTGCCCTCATATCGCTGCAACTGTTTTTAAAAAGGGCCATATCCAGATCGCTTTTTATATCATCGGGTATCCGTTCTTCCTTGATAAAGACGTTTACATCCTGCCCTTTCATGATCTGAAGCGGTCCCGAATATTTGACTTTAAGTCCATCACTGAATTCACATTTCATCTCTGACACCCCCTTTCTTTGTATGAGTATTATTACATAGTTAGGTCATAAAAACCATCTCAAAAGACAGGTGGCCATTAGGCCGCTGCAACCTGGCAACATCTGTTGCACCATGGAAAACCAAGCGAGCGAAAATTCTTGACAGTAACTTGAAAACATGAGAATCGATCAATATTATGCGCAGGAGAAAAGGAAACTGCTTTTGGAGTTTGTTCTGGCATGACAAATATAGAGAGCTTATTTATGAAAAAGTGGGTACTCATTATAGCCTTGCTTCCATTGCTAATTAATCTGGGATCAGCCGAATGTTCCGCTGCAAGCGGCAGATGGAACGAAGCCGGCATTCACATCGGGATTCAGACGGGAGCAAAACACGAATACTTCCACATGTATGAGGCATTTGCCGTGTATGAACTGCCGTGGGACTGGCGGTCATCCTCCGGGTGGGGTATTGTCCCGCAATTGAATACTTCGCTCGGAGCGATTCATACGGCTGCCGACACCGGGATTATCGGTACTCTCGGAACCGGCATTTCCATTTCCAAAACCGGCATCAACCTGGTTCCGGAACTTGGCATCAGCGTTGACCTTATGGACAAACGCCACTATGGCAAACAGGATTTCGGCAGCAATCTGCTCTTTGGCGCCTACATCGGTCTGGCATATCGTTTTGAATGCGGACTCAATATCGGGTACCGTATTCTTCACCTCTCAAATGGACACATTTTCTATAATCATACTCCCAATCCAGGTATTGACATGCACGTGATTACCACAAGCTGGCAGTTTTAATGCTGATTGCCAGCGCCTAGCCCAGTTAGCTCCCCGGTGGAACCGAAAAAAAATATCACATCATTTTTCAAGCAAATAATCTAACGTCCTGCTGACATCATCCAGTTTCTGTTTGAGATTGTTTAACTCTTCCGTAGTATAGACGGCCCTGCCTTTGGCAATCTCTTCCTTCAGCCTCTCGATCTTGTCCTGTATGGACATGACCGACGTGCCGCAGTTCTTTGCCACCAGCAGGCACTCGTCCTTTTGTCGGGCCTGCTGATCCGCCTGCTCCGGCGAAACCTTCTCTTCCGCCAAAACCAGGGAGGCGGTTGATATCAGAACAACGATCATGACCACGAACAGCATGGATATTCTTTTCATGTAACACCTCCATCTGCACTCGGTTTTATAGTATTGCCACAGGTGCACGGAGTGATTGGAAACTGGAAAACCAGTGGCAATAATAAATCCTCAATAATCGATTCCCTGTTGCGCTTCGATCCCCTTGCGGTAGGCATGTTTGACCTCCAACATCCTTGTCACGGTATGTGCCCGTGCAATACTCCGGCCAATTCAATGGAGTACTGGGCGTTGGCGCGGTGCTCATGGTAAGGGATGGTGTTACCCTGAATACCGCAGAAACCTTTGCCGGTCTGGTGGAATTCCACCAGTGGGGCCAGCCATTTCAGTCCGTTTATCTCGCCGCTGTATAGGTCGCCCTTCATGAACTGAATAATGCAAACCCGCAGCTTGTGTCCGACCGCCCGCAATGCCATACCCAGTGCCGAGGTGGTCTTGCCCTTGCCATTACCTGTTAACACCACGATCAGGCCGACCTTTTTCTTTGGTTCCAAGTGCTGCATGTTCATTCGCCACCTCTCAGCTTGTTTACTCAGGCCGGCTTGATATTCTGGTTCATGCGAAAGAGGTTGTCCGGATCGTACTTCTTCTTAACCTGGGCGAGACGGTCATAGTTCGGGCCGTAGGCGGAGTGCACACGATCACCTTCGTCGGCGGTGAGAAAGTTTACGTAGACGCCGCCGCTGGCAAAGGGCGCCGTGGCCTTGAAGTAGTCGCGCGCCCAGCCGATGCAACGCTTGTCGTCGTCCGGGTCCTCCCAGCGGCCGTGAACATTCATTACGAACCTGGCGTCGCGGTGGGCGTAGGCCGTGGCATCCGAAGCCGGCCGGTTGGTGGCGCCGCCGATGGCGCCGAAAAAGATCTCGCATTGGGGTGACGGAAGCTTTCCGGTGTACTCGATGGCGACGTCGAATAACTCGTCTTCAAGCTTCGTGAAATTATGGGATTTCCAATAATTACGGGCGCCGAAGGTCAGTAGCGGGTCGAAAACCTGCTGCCAGGCTACGTAAGGCTGGACGCCGACATGTTCGCCCAGGAGAGTGCCGAACTTGCGCAGCGGCCCAATGAGCGGCTCACCCTGCTTCGGATCACCAGCATAGATCAGCGCGAGCGCTATTATCCCCTGGCCGTGGACACTCTCGGGGAGGAACGGCAGTGGCGGCGCCTGGCGCAGTACGGTCCACACAATCATCTCCTCCGGTGCCTTGGCGAAGAATTCGCGGTACTGCTGCAGCACCGATTTAGCCTCGGAGAGCGGATAGACGATCAATCCGCTCAGTACGTCGGGGCCAACAGGGTGGAGCCGGAACTCGAAGAGGGTGACCACGCCGAAGTTCCCGCCGCCGCCCCGGAGCGCCCAGAACAGGTCAGGATGCTCGGTCGCACTGGCGCGTAGAACCTCACCGGCCGCGGTTACGACCTCGGTAGACTCCAGGTTGTCAACCGTCATGCCGTACTTGCGACTGAGCCATCCGAAGCCTCCGCCGAGCGTCAGTCCGGCGACGCCGGTGGTGGAGTTGATTCCGAGCGGAGTGGCAAGGCCGTGGGCCTGGGTGGCTGCGTCCAGGTCCGCGAGCGTTGCACCGCCTTCGATGGTGACCAGGCGTCTGCCAGGGTCCACGCTTGCTGCTTTCATCTGTGAAAGATCGATCACGAGACCGTCGTCGCAGACTGCATTGCCGGCGATGTTGTGCCCGCCGCCCCGGATGGCGAGCAACAGTCCGTTATCTCGGGCGAAGTTCACTCCGCGAACAACATCGGACGTATCGGCGCAGCGGGCAATGACTGCGGGTCGCTTGTCGATCATAGCGTTCCAGATCTTGCGCGCGCTTTCATAGCCGTCGTCGTCCGGAAGAAGAATCTTTCCCTTGAAACCGCTTTTCAATTTCTCGATCTTCCCTGTATCCAGTTTCGTCATACCTTTCTCCTTTCTTGGCGACTTTCACTCGCATATCCGACGCGTGTCAATTTGTCCTGAAGATTTAAAAACAATTGTCTATCGTTTGCTAATCGCCGGCAGGGCGGGTTGATTATCATTAGCATGAAACCGGCCGCTGGTGTAATAATGAGTATTATTCAGAGTCAGCAGGTATTATATGGTGTCAATCTGTATCAGAAAATGATGTCCATTATGTCGAGAATGTTTGCCGGAACTCAACCTGATTCGCAGGTCATTTTCTCGTACGCAGGAAATTGACCAGTTCCCAGCGTTCCAGCTGGGAAAGTTTGTCCTTGAAGGGCGGCATGCGGCCGAATCCGAGGCTGATGACATTGAAGATGTGCGTGTCGTCGCGCGCCTGCAGCAGGCCATGGTCGAGAATGGGTGGCGGCGGTTTTAGTTTTTTTCCGACCGGTCCGGGCTCGGCCGTGGATGCGCCGTGGCACATGGCGCAGTTGATTCTGAAATGCGCTGCTCCACGCTCCAGTGCGCCAGGTGTTGGGGCGGGCTGATTCCTGGAATCCGCCTCCTGGGCCAGCAGTTTCTTGCCGGTGACCGGCACGGAGTCCGTTGGCGGGGCCAGAACCGGAGCCTGATAAGGTTTGGGGGAGGGCTGCCTGTCCATCCACAACGCTGCCGTCAAAAGTGGCGTGGCGGACAGGATAACCAGTCTCGCAATCAATTTCATGGCATTCCCTCCGTGATGATCCGCAGAGCGCCTGCCGTCCGCATGATCTCCTCTGCCCGCCGGTACTGGTCAGCGGCGGGCAGGGCGGCGATTTCTCCGATGCATTCTTCCGGCCGTACCCCCGGTTCGCACTCCACCGCTTCTCCGCCCGGATGTATGTTGATACAGATGCCGATGCACCCCTCGGCAATGATTGGGTCGTAGGGGCGCTTTTTCAATGCGGGCAGCTCCATCTCCAGGAACATGCCGGCCATGGTGCCAATGATGGCAAACAACATGGCCACTTCGAAGCAGATGATGGCGGTTGGATAAAGGGCGATGATCGGTTTGTCGCCGGTCTGGACCGGGTAGAGCCAGGCGGTGCCTGCCGCCAGTCCGAAACCGGCCACCAGTCCGGCCAGTCCGCCGGCCAATGCCAGCCAGCGGAACCAGGAGCGGCGATCACTCCTGACCAGCACGCCATCGGGATAGGGCACCGAGCTCAGTGAGTTTATCTGCGCCTCGGTGAATCCGGCCCTGACCAGACCATCTGCCGCACGGGCGGCGGACTCCATATCCCTGAAGATCCCCAAAGTTTCCATGATCCTACTCCTCCTCCACAATGGACGTCACCCGCGCACGCCCCATGGGAACTTCGGTTTGGCGGGTCTCCAGCTCGCGCACGTCGCAGAGCGCCACGATCGGAAAGAACTTTGCAAACAGGGTGAACAGCAGGGCGAAACCGGCCAGGGCGGCCAAATTGACCGAAATTTCCACCCAGGAAGGAGAGTAGCTACCCCAGGCAAAGGGCATGTTCTTGTGGGACAGCGACGGTACGATTATCAGGAAACGTTCGATGAACATGCCCACATTTACCAGCAGCGATACCACCAGCATGACAGCAATGGAGCGCCTGAGGCGCTTGAAGCACATGCAGCTGATCGGCAGCAGCGAGTTGCCCAGCAGCATGATCAGCAGCTGAATGGTATATTTACCGGACATGAAGCTGAAAACCTCCCATTCGATCGGTTCATGGGCGTACCAAGTGGTCTGGACCTCAACGAAATAGGCATAGGACCAGAGCAGCGAGATCAGCAGCAGCAGTTTGCCCATGTTGTCGAAATGCAGCGGGGTCAGGTACTCTTCCAGGTGAAAGGCTTTGCGAATGGTGATCATCAGCGTGATCACGGCCGCGACGCCTGACAGGATCGCGCCGATTACGAAGTATGGCGGGAAGATGGTGCTGTGCCAGCCGGGCACCACGGTCACGGCAAAGTCCCAGGCCACGATCGAGTGCACCGAGACCGCCACCGGGATGATCAGTGCCGCCATCAGGGTCGAGGCCTTGTGGTACACCGACCACTCGTGGGCCGTGCCGCGCCACCCCATGGCCAGGATGCCGTACAACTTGTGCCTCCAGCCGGAAGAACGGTCGCGGGCAATGGCCAGGTCGGGCAGCAAACCCAGGTAGAGAAACAGGCTACTGCCGATGATGTAGGCGGTGATGGCGGTCATGTCCCACAGCAGGGCCGAGCGGAAGTTGGGCCATAGCCCGCGTTGGTTGGGATAGGGGATCATGTAGTAGAAGGTCCAGTTGCGACCCAGATGGATCAGCGGGAACAGGCCGGCCACGGTTATACAGAAGACGGTCATGGCCTCGGCGGCGCGCAGGATCGGGCGGCGCCAGTTGGCCATGGAGAGTCGCAGGATCGAGGAGACCATCGTGCCTGAGTGGGACAGGCCGACCCAGAAGACAAAGCCGGTAATGTAGAAGCCCCACATGACCGGGCGGTTCTTGCCGGTCACGTACATGCCGTGGGTCAGTTGCCAGCTGAAGGCCGCCAGTCCCCAGGCCACCAAAGCTCCCAGCGATAGGGCCAGCAGGTACCAGCGCAGAGTCGGCGGGCGCAGCGAGGAGAGCAGCTCGTCGTTGATTTGCCCGGCATTTTTAACGGCTGCAGTGGCAGCCCCATGTGACTGCCCTGGAAATTCAGACATGTTCACGCCCTCCTCCCTTGAGATAGAAGACCGAAGGGTGCGTGCCCAGATGTTCCAGCAGTTGGAATCGGCGCGGGCTTCTGGCCAGCCGTGCCACCCGGCTGCGCGGGTCGGCCAGGTTGCCGAAGATCAGCGCCTCGGCCGGGCATGTCTGGGCGCAGGCCGGCTGTACCTCGCCGTCGCGCACCAGGCGGCCTTCCCCCTTGGCCTCCTCCTTGGCGCGGCGGATGCGCTGTATGCAGAAGCTGCACTTCTCCATCACCCCCCGGCTGCGCACGGTGATGTCCGGGGAGAGCTGGTTGTCCAGCGGCTTGGGCCACTCGTGGGGATAGAAATTGAAGACCCGCACGGCATAGGGGCAGTTGTTGCCGCAGTAGCGGGTGCCGACGCAGCGGTTGTAGACCTGCCCGTTCAGGCCATCCGGGTTATGGTAGCTGGCGTAGACCGGGCAGACCGGCTCGCAGGGGGCGTCGTGGCAGTGCTGGCACATGACCGGCAGGAAGCGCACCCTGACATTTGGATACTCTCCCACCCAGAAACGCTCGATGCGCAGCCAATGCATGTTGCGTCCCTCGGCTATCTCCTGCTTTCCGCAAATACCCACGTTGTTCTCGGCCTGGCAGGCCACCACACAGGCCCCGCAGCCGGTGCAGCGGTCCAGGTCGATCACCATTCCCCATTTGTACGGACTGGTCAGTTTTTCCATAATCAGATTCCTTTTACAGGCAACCCCATCCCCCTGGCCCCCTTATCAGGGGGGAACTTAAAAAGGCTCCTCCACTGATAAGGGGAGGCGGGGGATGGGTTAGTTATATCCCAACCAGATCACTGCGGTAGCTTCCCTCGGGATGGCCGGCCGTTACCAGTCCTCCGTTCTTGGATACCTTCGTCACCCGGACCCTGGTCGCGTTCCAGGCCGCCTGATGTTCGTTACCCTCCAGCAGCGCCAGCAACGACAGGGGATTCACCCCCAGCTCCCTGGCATAGCGTCCTCCCGCTTTGTGTCCCTGACCCAGCGGGATCGCCACCAGGTCGGGGCGGATTGCGGGATAGATCACCGCCGGCAGGCGCACCGTACCCTGGACGGAGGCTACTTCGACCAGGTCGCCCTGACTGATTCCCAGGTTGGCGGCGGTTACGGGATTGATCTCGATCCAGCTGTCCCAGACCACTGTAGTCATCGGGTCGGGCAACTGCTGCAGCCAGGGGAGCGGTGCGCCCCGGCCGTCGTGAAAGGCGCTGGAGGGGTAGACCTGCAGATGCAGCGGGAACTGCTGCCGGTCCCCGGCGAATCCGGGCGGGCCAGGATTGGGGAATCCGGCACCGGATGACCAGCGATACCCTTTGGTGAGCCCCTTGTTCATCTCGAACTGTCCGCCTCTCCGGAGAAGTTCGAACCACTTTTCATCGAAATCCTCCCCCTTTTTATGGCCGACCCGCAGCGCGACAGCTTCCTTGACAAACTCCAGCCAGGATGTTTGCGGCAGGGCCGCAGCCATTGTTCCGCCCAGTTGGGAGGCCGTGGCCAGCAATACTTCAGGAAACTGGCGGTTGTCATGGAGCGGCGTCACCACCGGCTGCTGCATGCCGAACAGCGGGTAACGGGAACCGGCCAGCGGGAGAACGTCCCCCCAGCTCTCCAGCGCGGAGTGGTCGGGCAGTATCAGGTCGGCCTGCAGGGCCGTGTCGTCGATCAGCGTGGCAAAACTAACGGTGAAGGGTACCTTGTCCAGTGCCACCTGGAAGCCGGTGACCGGGGGGATGCCGTGGCGCGGATCGCCTTTGATCAATGTCACCCTGATCTGTCCCGCGAGCATCCGTTTAGTCAATGCGAGCAGGTCGACCAAGGGATTTTCAGGACCGCCCGGGGAACTGGCCGGATAAATCCCGCCCGGCCTGTTCAGATTGCCGGTCACGAGGTTCAGCAGGTGTATGGCGCGGATCGACTCCTGGCCGTTGCTTTGAAAAGCGATCGACTCACCGGCCATGGCCAGTGATGGCCGGGTGGTGGCGAACTCGCGGGCCACCTCGGCGATAGTCTCTTTCGCCAGGCCGGTCAATTCGGCCACATACGGCAGTTGATACGACTGCAAGCGAGCAAGAAGCTCTTTCGCACCGAGGCCATTGGCGGCTAGCGCGGCTTTATCGTAGAGTTCTTCGGCCATTATCAGCCGGGCCATGCCCAGCGCCAGGCCACCTTCGCTTCCGGGGCGGGCCGGCATCCAGCGGTCGGCCGATGCAGCGGTCAGTGACATGCGGCCGCCGATGTAGGTGAAATGCCCGCGGACAGTATCACGCCCCTGTCGCATGCGGCCGAAGGCGTTGCCGTATTGGACTGGCGACAAGTGGCTCTCAACGAAATCGGCGCCGAAGCTGAGCAGGTAGCGGGTCTCGGCCAGGTCGTAGAAGGGAAGCTCCGGCTGGCCGAAGGATTGCCGGACGGCCCTTCGCAGCCAGTCCGGGGACAGCAGATCGTAGGAGATGTGGTGCGGCGAGCCGAAGGAGCGCATGAATTTGCTGACCAGTGTGGACAGCGAGCCGGAGAGCTGGGGGGTCAGCATGGCCAGGCTGTCGGTGGCCCGCTCACGCTGCAGATCCTTGAGTCGGCTGGTGAGCAGGCCGAGCCCTTCTGCCCAGGATATCTTCCGGAATTCTCCGGAACCGCGCGGGCCGGTTCGTTTGAGCGGCTGCTGCAGACGGTCGGGGTGGTAGAGCTCCTGTAGAATGGCCTGGCCCCTGGCGCAGAGCCTGCCACGGTTGACAGGGTGATCGGGGTTGCCTTCGATCTTTTTGGCACGTCCTTCCGAGACCCGTACCAGGATGCCGCAGCCGGCCGGACAGAGGTTGCAGGAACTGGCGTAATAGGTGGCACGGCCGGGGGTCACCCCTTCGTCCGGCGGGATCAGGTAGGGGATCAGCTTCTCGTTTTTCGACTGGCAGCCTGCCAGTAGCGCGCTGGCGGCTGTCATCCCTGTGAGTTGTAAAAAGGTTCGGCGCTTCATGCGGTGCTCCGTTCAGATATGGCAGGTCCAGCAATCGATGCTGGCCTTGTGTTGCCGGTGACAACCCAGGCACCATCCCATCTTGAGACTGGCTGTGCGAACGATCCGCTCCATAGCGGCCACATCGCCGTGACAGTGGCTGCAGTCGATTCCGGCGCGAATATGCATCATGTGCGGGAAATAGACATGGTCCGGAAGAGTGTTGACTCTGACCCAGGGGATTGGTTCGAGTCTGTCCCAGTAACCGATCAGTTTTTTGATCTGTGGAGCTTCCGTGGAGATGTGGAGATGGCAGGAACGGCAGTCCGCCAGCGAGGGGATTCCGGCGAGCCGTGAATCTGCTACATGGCGATGACAGTAGCGGCAGTTGATGCCGCTTATGCCGGCATGCAATTTATGGCTGAATAAAATTGGTTGTACCGGAGCTGATTCTGAAAAATCAAGTGGCAGGATGTAAAGCAAGATCATCATGCTACCAGCGATCACACCGGCACAACTTGCCGCCAGAACAATCCTTGATTTAGTCATACTGATTACCAGATGTGGTGAAAGTGATGTTTGTAAGTAAATGCTAATCCGTTTCTCTTGTTATAGCAGACATCCTGCCAAAGACAATCAAGTATTAATATCACTTTGATAGTGATGACCGAAATGCATGTAAATACAGTCTGTGATAGCATCTGCTGAATATATATAAACTCTAAGCTTGACCTGCCGCTATGCGCCTGTTTATGATGACGCGCGGTTTATGGGCGCAGAATCATTGCCCGATGAAATGTTTTACGGAGATTCAGGGATATGTCACTTAATGGCGATCTGGAACACTTTCCGATAATCGATGTCATCCAATTGCTGCACGGGTCCCGGAAATCCGGTGTTTTCAGGCTCTTCAGCAAAAAAGGAGAGAGCCAGCTGGTGTTCCATGACGGAGACCTGGTCAGTGCCAACTTCCTTAACAGTCGTGTGCGGATCGGTCAGGTTCTGGTCAGCGCGGGTGCCATAACGGAAGAACAGCTGGCCCAGGCGTTGGAAATCCAGGATAAAGCCGGAGACGACCGCAAGCCGCTGGTCATTACCCTGCTCGAAAACAACATGGTTGATGAAACAGCAGCATATAACGGCATAGAATCATTGATAGAGATGACGATTGTCGAGGTTCTGACCTGGAAGGAAGGCCGCTTTTCGCTGGATATTACCAGGAGCGACAGTACTAACGGTTACCATTTTTCCAGGACAAAGTTCCCCCAAAGAATCCTGCTGAACTCACAGGGGATCCTGATGGAATCGTTGCGTATCTTTGACGAGAAGGTGCGTGACGGAACCATGGATGAGATCCTGAGCATTGCCGGCGTCAGCAATCTGGATCTGGATGCTGAACCGCCCGGGAGCAATCCCCCTGTCATCCATGGTCAGGGCGACAGCCCGTCAGTGCTCCAACAGCTGCTTGCGGAACAGCGAAACATGATTCAGCGCAGCAGGGATCATGGCTACCGTGATGTGGATGAGGTTAAAAAGCTGATCGTTGACGAATTCCCGTCTGCTGCCAAAGACCAGAAACGACAGTTGCTGGCACTGCTGGCAGGTCCCGGCCCGGAAGGCAACCCGTCAACAACGCCCCCGGATATTGCGGTGATATTGATTACACAGTCGACGCTGATTTCCACAATGGTCAGGTCGATATGTTATCAGCAGGGTATTTATGCGGTTTCGTCGGACAACGTCAACTCAATCGATATAAATATCAGGCTCTTGATGTGTCAAACGTTACATCTGGTTATTATTCTGGATGTTCCGCATGACGATGCCATCCAGGACACGATACAGATCTGCGAAGATTTGCGGAAATACCCGCAGGCTTCCGTTGTTCTGGCTGCCTGCTCCCGTTCCTGGGACATGCTGGGACTGGAGGCGCTCAGTTCCGGAATACGTTCAATTATTCCAAAGCCGTGCAGGGAATGTGCGGAAGAATCTTACGTGCAACGAACAGTGGCTTTCTGTTCGGGCTTGGGAGCCTTTCTTCGAACCCTGTTGTCGGAATACAGCAGCAGCGATGAACAGCGCTTTTTTACCTGCATCTCCGAACTGCGCAACTGCAAGACGCGTATGGAAATAACGGTTGCCGTTCTTGCTTACCTGATAGAGGTGTTCGAGCGTGCAATAGTCTTCGAGGTGACAGAATCCGGACTTGCAGCGGAACACTCTTTCGGAATCAAGGGAGATAAAGGCGATGGAGTGGTGTCCCTTTCCAACCTGAGTATTCCGCTTGACGATCAGCCCATTTTTGAGGATGTCATTAAATCCGGTCAGATGTATTTCGGGTTTCATAGTGATTCAACCTGGTCGCATCAATTGTACCGGGTGGTCGGCAGGCCGGACAGCCCGGAGGTGCTGCTATTTCCCCTGATACGCGCGAACACCGTCGTGTCGTTCATCTATGCCGATTTTGGGACAAAACCCGCCTTACCCCCATCCCTTCATTATCTTGATGCACTGATGCAATATACCACTGCCCAGATCAGTGTTTCGGCCTATCGCCAGAAACTCAAATCCATGCTGGAACAGCAGAGAAAGCAAGAAAATGCGATACTATCCAGCTAGATATGGATACATTTTAACTGACTTGATAGTAAAGGTGACGACGTGGGTAATTACAGCGTAGTGGTTCTGGATTTTGAGACCACCGGTCTCTCGCCGAATTGCGGTGACAGAGCCATCGAAATAGGCGCGGTGCTAATCGAAAACAATCAAATCGTAGATCGTTTTCAGAGCCTGATGAATCCGGGGATGAAAATCAGCCGCTTCATCGAGGAATATACCGGCATTACAAACCAGATGCTAAGCGGCGCCCCTTCTATTGCAGAGGTCATGCATAAATTCAGCTCTTTCATCGCCCGGCATCATTTGGTCGCTCATAACGCAGGGTTCGATTGCCGGTTTCTCGACGCCGAACTGCAACGTCTCAATCTCCGGCGCATTCAGGAGTTTGCCTGCTCAATGCTCATATCCCGCCGTATTTATCCGGAACTGCAAAGTCACAGCCTGGAAACATTGGTTAGTTGCAAGAATCTCAAGACCGATGGGGTGCATCACCGGGCGCTTGCCGATGCGGAAATGACAGGGCATCTCTGGATCAGAATGGTGAACGATCTTAAAGCCGATTATAAGCTCAGGCAGGTTCCTTTCGAACTGATGCGCCAATTGGCAAAGGTACCCAAGGCAGCCGCCCCATCATTTTTATTTCGTGCTGCAGAAGGGCAAGGGTAAGCAGGCCACCTGCAGGTGAGCTTTGCGCCCTGGTTTCAATGGTTGGATTTACAGGATTTTTCCCTTTGAACTGTTTTATTCGGGTTTGGTTACGAGGAATGAGACTTTTATCTTTAACTATCTGGATACTTCTCACACTTGCTGCTCCGGTTATCGCCCTGGATCAAAACCTGTCGATTCAGGTGCTGGCAGAAATCAATCTGGCCCGCGCTGAGCCGCGTGCTTATGCCGGTTTTCTCCGCGAACTCCGCAGCCGATTCCGGGGTAAAACCTACCTGCTGCCGGGCGGTGTTACCCGCATGCAGACCAGCGAGGGGGTTAAAGCCGTTGATGAGGCCATCAGATACCTCACCCGCTTGAAGCCGCTGCCGCCACTTTCGTGGTCGGATGGGCTTGCCTACGCAGCGGCCGAACTGGCGGATGATCAGGGCCGTTCCGGCGCCACGGGGCATACCGGCAGACAGGGACACGGGATGCGGGAGCGAATCGAAAGGCATGGGGAATGGGAAAGGCAAATCGCTGAAAACATCGGCTATGGCCCCAAAGACCCCCGAGAGATGGTCTTGCAGTTGATCATCGATGACGGAGTACCGGATCGGGGACATCGTAAAAATACTTTCAACGCGGCATTCAATACCGCCGGGGTTGCCTGTGGTTTCCATCCACGCTTTGGAAGCATGTGCGTTATCGATTTTGCCGGCGGCTTCAAAGATTAGCTGTGAGATGGGGGGAATAGAGTCATACCCGCAATACGAGTCAACTTTTGTGGTGTGTTTCTCCCAAATACTGTAAAGTCCCAAGTCGCAGGAAACTATTAGGAGATATCATGATCGAACTGTTACGCGAACGCCGCAGCATCCGGAAATTCACTGCTGAAAAAATTGCTCCGGAAACCATTCAAACGATCATTGAGGCGGCTCTCAGGGCACCGTCATCGCGCGGCATAAATCCGTGGGAATTCATTCTGGTGGACGATCCGGAAACATTGCTGAAACTCTCCCATGCCAAACAGCATGGATCGGAATTCCTGAAAAACGTGCCTCTCGGAATCGTTGTTTGCGCCGACAGCACCAAATCAGATGTCTGGATCGAAGACTGTTCCATCGCTGCCATAATCATCCAGCTCACGGCATTGTCGGTGGGTCTCGGGAGTTGCTGGGCTCAAATACGAACTCGGGCACATGATGGCGAAAAATCCGCTGAATGCTATGTTCAGGAATTGCTGGGCCTGCCGGAACAGATCAAGGTTGCAGCAATACTGGGCATCGGGCATCCGGCCGAGAAGAAAAGTCCGGTTTCAGCTGAAAAACTTCAGCACGGCAAGATAAGAAAAAACCGCTGGATTTGATTCCAGCCATGGGAGTAAGCATGAAAAAATCAATCGGAGCGAAGACACTGCTCTTTCCTACTCCGGTCCTGATGGTCGGAACCTATGACCAGACCGGCAAGCCCAACCTGATGAACGCCGCCTGGGGCGGCATCTGTTGTTCCCAGCCACCCTGCGTGGCAGTGTCACTGCGCAAGGCGACCTATTCCCATGCTGCCATAGTGGCACGCAAAGCTTTTACGGTTGGAATCGCCTGCGAATCCAGGATGGTGGAAGCCGATTATGTCGGTATCGCCTCCGGGCGCGACGTGGACAAGTTTGCCGTCACCGGACTGACTCCAGTTAAAAGTGAACTGGTGGATGCACCCTACGCTGCCGAGTTTCCGGTTGTGCTGGAATGCCGCCTGCTTCATGTTGTCGAGATCGGCCTGCATACCCAGTTCATTGGCGAGATTATGGATGTGAAGGCTGATGCCGGCGTTTTGGGTAATGATGGTCTTCCCGACATCACTAAAATCAAACCCCTTATTTATGACACCTCCCACAGGGGATACCACGGAGTCGGCCCGTTTCTGGGAAACGCCTTTTCTGTGGGAAAAACGAAAGGATAATTATGTCTGAATTAACCGTAGTAGCGAAAGTAGTGGCCAGGCAGGAATCCGTTGAAGATGTCAAAAAGGAACTGCTGAAGCTGATTGCGCCGACCAGGAACGAGAAGGGCTGCATAAAGTACGATCTGCACCAGGATAATCAAGACCCGGCGCAGTTTGTCTTCTACGAAACCTGGGAGAGCACCGCTTGCCTGGAAAGTCACATGAACACGGACCATTACAAGAACTATGTCAGCTCTGTCGCCAACCTGATCAAAGAGAAAGTCGTGAATAAAATGACCCGGATTGAATAAGGGAAAGATCCGGATACCAGACTCGGGAAGGATCATGAATGTCAAAGGGATATCTGGCCAACAAGGAACGGCAGGAAGAAATCGGCAGCCTCGGCAAAAGCATCGGGAAACGGGCCGGTTTCAAATGCGAGTGGTGCGAGAGCAAGGACGAGTTGCGGGTATGGGATTACCAGCCAGACGCATCTCCAACCCTGGAGACGCTGGCCTTGTTATGCCAGCGCTGCCGTGAATGGAGCGATGGCCGGAAAGCAAATCCGGATGAACTGCGTTCGATCCGCAACGCGCTCTGGAGCGATGTTCCGGCAATAGCGGAAGGCGCCGCCCGGGTTCTGGCACAGTGCAAAGAGCCGTGGGCAAGAGAGGCGATTGAAGAAAGCTTTATTGATGATGCCGTCAAAGCAGGTATCCTGAAATAAGAGCCGTATATTCTTCCGAGCAGTTTCCCAAAAATAACTAGCCCCCTGGCTGGCTTAACGGCTGCCGTCAGGGGGCTTGCTATCAATAGTGTGTTTCAGGATTTAGCTGTTGATCTTCTGATGTATCAGCTTTGCGAATCAATTCAACTATGTTGCGGTACAACTCATCGCCATCCCTGCCGGTTATCTTTTTCTTGTCAACAATAGCTACCGGCATCTCGCGGCAGGCACCACACTGCTTGACACAACTCTTGACCTTGATGTTCAACCCAGGGAATTCCTCTTCCAGACGACGCATCACCTTGCCTTTGCCCTTGTTGTGTTCGCAAAAACGTATTTTCACTGGTGTCACCCTATTTTGCAGTACGGATAAACTTTGAACTGCTAAACAGCCAGAGGGGACCCTACCGGCGCAACAAAAACCCGCTGCCCCATCTCTCCATCGATCATCAGTATGCCGTGGCCGTTATCTCCAACCAGTTTGAGCTTTGCTATCAGATCACGGTCGTTGTTTTCCTCTTCAATCTGTTCGGTTACAAACCACTGCAGGAAGATCTGCGTGGCGTGATCTTTTTCACTAACGGCCAGTTCGGTCAATTCATTGATGCATGAAGTGATCAACTGCTCATGCGCCAGCGTTTTCTGCATCATTTCCAGCAGGGTTTTGTATTCATTTGGCACGGCTTCACTGCCCAGCAGGGAAATTACAACGCCCTGATCGGTCAGGTAACTGTAGAATTTCATAAAGTGGATCATCTCTTCGCGGTACTGCACGAAGAACCAGTTGGCGGCGCCTTTCAGCCCCTGGTCGTTGGCGCAGGAGGACATGGCGAGATAAAGATGGGCCGAGTAAAGTTCCAGGTTCATATGTTTGTTGAGTGCATCCGACATCTGCTTGCTGATCATTGTGTTGGCCTCCCGGGATTTTTCTGCATTATAACTTAAAACAAGACTCAATCAATCCTGAATTAATCGGTTTAATTTCAAGTACGTGGTTAAGCCGGTTCCGAGTGTCTCCATAACCTGAAAACCATGAAGCTTCCCAGCAGGAACATCGGCAGGCTCAGGAACTGTCCCATCGAGAACCAATTGAAGAAGAAACCGATCTGGGCGTCGGGCTGGCGGAAAAACTCGACAAAGAAGCGGAACAGGCCGTAACCGGCGACAAATGTCCAGGCTGCAACACCGGTAGCGTCGGATTTCCTTGAAGTAAAGCGTACCAGGAAGAACAGCACCAATCCTTCCAAAAAAGCTTCGTAAAGTTGCGAGGGGTGTCTTGGCAGGCCGTCGCTGCCCGGAAAAATCATGCCCCAGGGAACATCGGTCGGACGACCATACAATTCGCCATTGATGAAGTTGCCGATCCGGCCCAGACCCAGGCCGACCGGCGAGCAGAGCGCCACCATGTCCATCAGCGCCAGAAACGACAGCTTCTTGCGGCGGGCATACAAGACAATGGCCAGTATCACACCCAAAAAACCGCCGTGAAACGACATTCCACCTTCCCAGACCGCCAGCAGCTTGAGTGGATTAGCCAGGTAGAAGCCTAGGTTATAGAACAGGATATAGCCGATCCGTCCACCCAGCACGACACCCAGAGCACCGTAAAATACCAAATCGGAGATATCGTCGGTCGTCATAGGCAGTTTTTTGCGTTTGACTTCGGAGCGAATGATGAAATAGGTGGCAATAAAGGCCAGAACGTACATCAGCCCGTACCAGCGAAACTGGAGCGGGCCGATGCTCATGAAAACGGGGTCGATATTGGGCATTTGCATTGTGCTGATATTACCTCAGGCTCCGCAGCCGCAGCTGCGGGTACAGGCACCGACCCGCATGTGTACGGCCTTGATGAATGTGGCCTCTGTGGCAACTTTGATCTCCTCCACAACGTTGTCAGGTACGGCCGAGTCAAGCGAGAGAATTACCATGGCTTCCCCTTTTTGCTGGCTGCGTCCCAGATTCATCGAGGCGATGTTGATGTTATGCTGTCCCATGATGGTGCCGATTTTGCCGATCATGCCCGGGCGGTCGCCATAGTGCAGCATCAGCATGTGCTCTTCTGGGCTGAAATCCATTGTGTAATCTCGAAGCCGCACGATCCGGGGAGCCCCCTCAAAGAGCGTTCCTGAAATGGTGCGCTTTTTGCCTCCGGCTTCAATTACCAGGGTTATCACGTTGGAAAAGGCATCGGCGTGGGTCGTTTTGTTCTCTTCGACCACGATGCCCATCTGCTCGGCGATCAGGGACGCATTTACCATGTTGACATCCTGATCAACCATCCGGTTAAGGAGCGCCGACAGTCCGCATACGGACAGCGGTGAACAGTCGTAATGAGCAATGCTGCCTGCAAATCCGAATGTGACTTTCTCAAGATTATTTTCAACCAGTTGGATGCCGAAGTCGCACATCACGCTCATCAGGTTCAGGAATGGACGCATCTGGTCCATCAAAGCCAGGTCAAAGCGCGGTATGTTGACTGCATTTTCCATCGGCTTGTCGTCCAGGTAGTTCAATATTTCCTTGGAGACGTCGATAGCCACGTTGACCTGGGCCTCGAAAGTATTGGCACCCAGATGCGGCGTCACCACCAGGTTCTTGTGTGCGATCAGCTGCTTAAGTGTGTCGGTGGCCGGAGGCTCTTCGCTCCAGACATCGAAGGCAGCACCGATGACTTTGCCGGAATTGAGGTTGTCCAGCATGGACTGCTCGTCGATAATTCCGCCGCGGGCCACGTTGAGGATGATCACGCCGCTCTTCATCAGGCCGAATTCACGCGGTCCGATCATGCCCCTGGTTTCCTCGTTAAGCGGAGTGTGTACGGTAATGATGTCGCAGTTCTTGTATATTTCGTCGTGTGATACCAGTTTGACTCCCAGGTCATGGGCGCGCTTGACTGAAATATACGGGTCGCAGGCCAGCACATCACATTCAAAAGCCTTCAGGCGGGTGGCCACCCGGCCGCCGACCTTACCTATGCCGATTACGCCGGCGATTTTGCCTTTCAATTCATACCCGGTAAAGGGTGCCCGCTTCCATTCGCCGGATTTGAGACTGGCATTGGCAATGGTGACATTGCGGCAGAAGGAGAGCAGCAGCGCCATGGTGTGTTCGGCAGCGCTGTTGGTGTTGCCATAGGGGGCATTGACGACGATGACCCCTTTGGAGCTGGCATATTCCACATCAACATTGTCGATGCCGACTCCGGCCCTTGCAACTATCTTCAGTTTCGTGGCGGCATCCAGCAGAGCCTTGTCAACATTGGTGCCGCTACGGGTAATGATTGCGTCATAGTCACCGATGACCGCCAGCAATTCATCCTTTTTTAAACCGAGTTTAACATCCAGCTGGATGCGCGGTTCCTGGGTCAATAGCGCCAGACCTTCAGCTGAAACTTCATCAGTTACGATTATCTTCATTGCAAATCTCCAGTTTCAATGGATTTAATCCCGGCATAGTAGCCCCGACATAAAAAAAAAGCAAGCATGGCAGCGGCCAATAATGGTATACATTTACCCATGAAACCATTCAATATTGTTCTGATCGAGCCTGAAATTCCGCCCAATACCGGCAATATTGCCCGACTCTGCGCCGCCACCGGTGCTGTTCTGCATCTGGTGGGCAAGCTGGGTTTTTCCATTGATGACCGCTATCTGAAGCGGGCCGGGCTGGACTACTGGGAGTTTGTAACACTCAAGCAATGGCCCGATCTGGCGGCACTGCAGGAATCTGCACCCGATGGGCGCTTTTTCTATCTCAGCACCAAGGTTGCGCGGAGTTATCTGCAGGCCGGTTTTCAGCCGGGGGACTTCATCGTTTTCGGCAAGGAGACCAAGGGGCTGCCGGAGGAGCTGCTGGAGGCCAATCCGGATACGTCGATCACGATTCCGATGCCGGCCGGAGCTGTGCGCAGTCTGAACCTTTCCACCTCGGCCGGAATTGTGCTGTACGAGGCGTTGCGACAGTGCGGGGGACTGGAATGATTGAGTGTGTCGTCACTGGATGGTAGTATTTTAACCAGTTTTGAGTATAATCATTTAATTTACTATGTAATTTCTAGTAGGTAAGCCCCCACAAAAAAGAAATTATGCTACCTGAAAGGAGGCATACCATGCCCCATATTCATCCTGTATCCGATCTTAAAAACAACCTGAATCATCTTTCAGAAATATGCCGCAAAGCACATGAACCGGTGTATCTCACTCGTAGGGGGCACGGCGAGCTTGTTCTTATGGGTATTGAAGAGTACGAACTCTTGATGGCGAAGGTGAAATCAACAGAGGAAGAGGACGCCGAAATTGAAGCTTTGTGGGTTGCCGAGATTCAGGAGCGGTATCGAGCCATACAGGAAGGATCTGTGACCTGCATACCAGCGGATGAGGCTATGAGGCAGGCGCGTGAGCGGCTCAAGCCATGAAGTTGGTCGAATATCATCCGTCTGCACTGGAAGAACTTATTCAAGCAGCGGAATATTACAAATCAAAGTCTAAAGGGCTTGGGCAGCGTTTCCTTGATGAGATTGAGCATTGCGTAGCCGATTTATCGGAATCCCCGGAACGATGGCCGTATTTTCTTTTGAACGCCAGGAAGCGCTTACTGGATCGCTTTCCATATATTCTCGTTTATCTGGATGAAGTGGATCGGGTATACATTCTGGCGACCATGCATCAGAAACGCAGACCGGGATACTGGAAGAAGCGCCTGAATCAGAAACAACCATAGGTTTCAGTACTATATAACGTATTGATTTGTCTGCGGTTGAGACTTGATATTACAATTGTAAGTATGAAGTTGATGCTGCTTTTGTCCTGAAGCGAATTGAGTTGTATGTAGATACCCCCGGAAATTCCGGGGTACCATGCCTTGATACGTTTGACCTGCTGCGTCAGCACATGGCCAGTTTTGTTTTGGCATCAGAGGATTATGCTTACCCATTACACACGCACAGCAGAAGCGGTTGCAAATATTCTGACGCACGGGTTTGCTTGGTTTCCAAATCGTCGTAGATTAACTCATCTGCTTATCCCTTGGCACAACTTCTCTAAGAGAGAACCACAACAATTTGGAATGATCTCTTTTACCGAAAACGAACCACCTCATGCTAAGACACATTGCAATGAATTTGGCTTCTTCGGAATTGTGGTTTCAGACAAATGGGCAAACGAAATAAACGCACAGCGTGTGATTTACGTTGATGTAGATGGTCCAGCAACAGATGCATGGCGTAACCTGTTCGAAATTGGTTATAGAGACGTGCAGTGCCGAATCAAATACCCAGATGACGAAGGTTGGCTAATGTCCTATGAAAACAAAGCAGCAGCAAGCTCTATTGCTGGCTCTGCTCTTTGGGCCAGCCTGCTTCAAATATGGGAGTACATGGAGCCTGCATCAGTTGCATGGCAGCGTGAGTGGCGAATCGTCAATCCAGTTCCGCTCTACTCATTGAACGAGAAAATGGCAGAAGCAATTCAGCAGGTGTCCCCGCCTCAAAATTGGGCAAAGATCACGAACGTAGTTCCCATACCTCGAAGCGAAGTTGAAGCTTTAACCTGCCCCGCGAATCTTGTTACTGAATTGATGTCCGCTCTACCAGAAAACTATAAAAGAATCAACATACTAGAATTAGGCAACTAATCCGGCAGTAAACCAGTTTTGAGCAATTATCTTCAAAAGGATACCTGATGCCGCTTTCCTGGAATGAAATACGCGATCGGTCTCTTGCCTTTGGTCGCGAGTGGGCTAACGAAAGCTCTGAAGATGCCGAGGTCAAGAGCTTCTGGGACGGTTTCTTCAACGTTTTCGGCATCACCCGTCGGCGGGTAGCCTCCTTTGAAGCTCCGGTAAAAAAAAGGGGACGGGCTGGGCGGCTTCATTGACCTGCTCTGGAAAGGGGTGCTATTGGTTGAGCATAAGTCACGCGCCAAGAATCTCGATCGTGCAGCCCGCCAGGCTTTAGACTATTTCCACGGCTTGAAAGAACGCGATCTTTCCTCGACCGTGCTGTTGATGCAGCCTATGGAAAAACCACCTTCAAGGCCGAAGCCGAACGTGCGGTGTTTCTGTTCGAACGCTACCAGCTGTTGACAGCTTCGGTGATTTTGGCTGGAAAATCAGTAATGAAGAAAATAAGGAAAACAAGACAAGAAGGTGAATCTGAGGTACGTAATGCATAATGGTTCTGACAACGACAACAGAATGAGCCTTGAAGCGGTTACTGCTACAAATGCTTTTGATCTCATAGCCGCTCTAACAAAAGCCTCTGCATCATTGCTTGATCCGAACTTGGGGCCTTATTTAGCTGAACTTGTCGGAATGGTAATCCCGAATCAAAAGATAGATCGTCTCATTAAATATGTTGGTGAGTTAGATAAACGGCTCGTGCACTTGGAAAAAGAGCCTCTTCGGGCACTGAACAAAGATGAAAACTTTATTGATATGATGGAGGAGGGTTTGCGTCAGGCGGCACAATCCCTTAGCGAAGAACGGAGGGAATATATCGCTACTCTTGTCGCGAATGGTATTTCGACTACAGAAGTCGAATACCAGGAATCAAAACACCTTCTCGAACTTCTTGGTGAACTCAACGATATTGAAATGATATTGCTTAGATTTTATTTTAATTCTGAATTTGGCAGCGATGAGGAATTTAGAGAAAAACATAAAAACGTAATCAGCCCTGTTTCGAGAGTAATGGGACAAGAACAGATTGTTTATGAGCCCTGTTTCGAGAGTAATGGGACAAGAACAGATTGTTTATGACAAAGCGGCAATACAAGATAATTACAAAGATCACCTTTCTCAAATTGGTCTTTTGAACAAGAATATTAAAATAGATCAAAAAACCGGATTGCCCGTTATTGACAAGAGGAACGGTGGGTTTGAGGTGTCGGGATATCAAATTACCACATTAGGAAGACTACTCTTACGCCGCGTTGGTCTTGTAGCAGAGGATGATTAATGATTACATGGGCGAGGCCGGTCTCTGTAAGCAGGTTCATGTTGCCAGCCACTCAAAATACACAAAGGATAGCATAAACACCATGCACCCATACCTGACCTCCGCCATTCCCGGCTGCGGCGGAACGATCAAGAAGTCGCCGGAAGATTTTTGGGTCGAGGAAATACCGTCGTATCCACCCTGCGGTTCCGGCGAACATTGCTACCTTACGATCGAGAAGCGCGGCATCACGACTCTGGAAGCTATTCGCCGGATTGCCCAGAGCCTGAAGGTGCCGGAGCGGGATGTTGGCTATGCCGGAATGAAAGATGCGGTCGGCGTTACCCGCCAGACGATATCGATCCCGCGCGTACCGCCGGAAAAGGCTTGCAGCCTGGTGCTTGAAGGGATCAGTGTTGTTGCCGCCAGCCGGCATACCAACAAACTCAAGCTGGGCCATCTTAAGGGGAACCGCTTCCGGATAGCGGTTCGAGGTGTATCCGCTGATGCCGCGCAGAATGTTCCTGCAGTTCTGGAATTGTTGCAGAGACGCGGTGTGCCGAATTATTTCGGACCTCAGCGCTACGGTGCCCAGGGCAACTCACACCTGATCGGAGCGGCCATCTTGCGGGGCGACTGGCAGGGAGCTGCTGACCATTTGATCGGCCAGCCGGATGCACTTCGTGACGAGCAGTGGCGAGCCGCCATAGTTGCTTATCAGCAGGGTGATCTGGTCAGGGCGCTGCAGCTGTTTCCACGTCATTGCCGCAGCGAACGCGATCTGCTGCAGCGCCTGGAGAATCGGCCGGGTGCGTACGAGAAGGCTTTTTCAGCGATACTCCCCCGGCTGAAGAAGCTGTATCTATCCGCTTGTCAGTCTTTCTTGTTCGACCAGATGGTCGCACTGCGGATTCAAATTATCGATGAACTGTTGGCCGGTGACCTGGCCTGCAAGCATGTCAATGGCGCCTGCTTTCTGGTTGAAAATGCAGATGTGGAGATGGAGCGTGCCCGGTCATTTGAAATTTCTGCCACCGGTCCGCTGTTTGGCTGCCGCATGAAACAACCTGATAATGAGCCGCTGGAGATGGAACGGGTGGTTCTTGAAAATGCTCGGATACGTCCGGAGGATTTCAATCTGGCGAGAGGTTTGCGTATGGAAGGTGAGCGACGTCCACTGCGGGTTCCATTGGGGCAGCCATCATGGCGGTTGGAAGACGATTGCCTCCGATTGGAGTTTTTCTTGCCGAAGGGGAGCTATGCTACGTCAGTGTTGAGGGAAATTACGAAAAACTTCTAAACGGCTTTCTGTAAATCGCTTTAATGCAACACATTGCTTTATCAGATGCTGACGGTGAAAGAAGCGCACCATGCTTGCTTTGTCACGCCTTTTTTTTAAAACAATCCTTATCTCGGTATATCTGGCGCAGTTTTGCCAGGCGGCGAGCCCAACGGTGAAGCTCCGGATCAATACGGCGCACGGTCTTGGGAATGCCAAAGGAGCGGTGATCGATGCAGGCTTGAGATTGTTTACGGAAATTTCAGTTACATCATCATCCCAGTATGACGGTCGTCCATTTCTGCCGCCGGATAAGTTTATTGAGGATGCGCAGGCTAGTGGGGCAACGATCATGTCCACCAGTTTCAGTGGCTGGAATTATCTCTACGATTCGGTACTATACCAGAAACTGACCGACAATGGCATGGTACATGTTTTCGCATATGTTCCAAAGCAGCCTCAGCCCCGGGATGCTCCGCCTCCAGCTGCCTTTGTAACTGTCAACAGGATAGGTGGGGTTACAGGCGGCGGTATCGAGTTTGGCGTGCCGACCAGTTACATGAACGGGAAAGGCAAGAGCGACAATCCGTCAGGTGTCACCGCACAGTTGGCCGGCCTGATGGCGTGCCTTAAATACCTGCATCCGTCCTGGAACTGGTTTGACGTCAAGGCTGCGCTTCGAGCAACGGCAGCCAATTATGCCGGCGGATACGATCCGCAAAATTATGGTTATGGCGCCATTGATTACCGCGCAGCCAACAGTCTCGCCGAGGCGGACAAACTCCCGTTATTCGGGCCTGCAGCAGTCGCTTGCGTCTTACCGGGCAACCGGATCATGTTCCAGATAAATGCCTTTAAACAGTCCCGAAGGTTTACAGAGGTGCTGTTCAGGTTTGCGTCGCGACCGGTTTCGAAAATGAAGGAATTGACGTTGCCTGAAATAACTGCCATGGGGGGAGAGTACGTGTATTCAAGCTACCTCAGAATGGCTGCAAATACGTTTACATATCCGGTTACAGGCGATGCCATGCCGTACTATGTCTGGTTAACCCAGGATTCACATGGCAGGTTTTCCAGGATTGAGTCGTATTCCATAATCGGTCCGATCAGCTCAACAGTAAAAATAAAATAAACCAGTCGTCACAGCCGCACCGAATTATCGGAATAGGATTATAGCGGATCTGCAAGTTAATAAAAAAGCCGACATTGCTGTCGGCTTTTTTATTGATGCGATGGTTTAACTGTCAAGTTTATGAGCGCACAAAATCGGCTTTTGCAAATGAATATTCAAATTGCATATGATCGGTATAAGTACCGTTCAGTATTGCCACCACGTCTTCGGTGAAAACCAGCTCTTCGTCGGTCGGGATGACATAAACCTTGACCGGTGAGTCGTCGCTTGTGATCAGGCTTTCGCGTTTGCGGGTCATGGCATTGTTGTTACGGTCGCGGTCAAGGATGATTCCGATGTGATCCAGACCCTCAATGGCCTTCTCTCGAATCAGCGCCCCCATTTCACCAACACCGGCGGTGAAAACAACCGCGTCCAGCTTGCCTATTGCGGCCATGAAGGCACCAATATATTTCTTCAGACGATATGATTCTATTTCAAGAGAGAGCTGGCAGCGTTTGTCGCCGGCATTGGCATTTTCAATAACGTCGCGGCGGTCTGTAAAACGACCGGTGACACCCAATACTCCGCTCTTTTTGTTGAGGATGCTGTCTATCTCCTTGGCTGAAAGGTTCTCCTTCTGCATCATGAAAGCCGGAATGGCCGGGTCGATATCGCCGCAACGGGTACCCATCACTGCGCCTTCCAGAGGGGTCAGGCCCATCGTGGTGTCAACTGAAATGCCGTTCTTGATCGCGCAATGCGAGACCCCGTTTCCGATGTGCATCGTGATTATATTGGTGTCTTTTGAACTTTTCCCCAGCAGGGCGGCGGCACGTTTTGAAACGTACAGGTGAGAGGTCCCGTGAAATCCGTAACGCCTTACCTGGTGGTTTTCGTACCATTCGTAGGGCAGGGGATAGATATAAGCGTGTTCCGGCATGGTCTGGTGGAAGGCCGTGTCGAAGATGGCAACATGCGGGACGGTGGGCATCAGGGTTTGTGCCGCTTCGATTCCTTCTATGTTTGGTGGATTGTGAAGCGGTGCCAAATGTTGAACTTCCTTTACTGCATTCAGCACGCTCTCGTCGATCATCACCGAACAGGTGAACTTTTCGCCACCATGCACAACCCGATGTCCGACGGCAGAAATTTCATTAACATTTTTAAGTACGCCATGTACCGGGTCGGTAACGGTTTTGATGAGCAGATCGATAGCGGCCTGATGGTTGGCACAATCCTGCTTGTGGTGATAGGTTTCCTGTCCAGGAACTTCGTGCATGATAAACGAGTCGCCGATAATAACCCTTTCAACCATTCCCTTGGCTAAGATGGTCTTGCTCTCCCAGTTGAATAGTTGATATTTAACCGAAGAACTGCCGCAGTTGAGAGCCATTATTATCATCGTGTATTCCTCCAAATAAACAGAGATTTAGTTATAATTTCAATAAAAATGAAACAACCAGACTAAAATAAACATCTGAAATAGAACTGTTTTTGATATATACACGAGACATGAAACGAATTCAACAAAATTTAGTGTAATCGGTTTTGGTGAACACTAATTTCTTTGCTGGACATTTGAAAATCTGTATTGTACATTAGCTCTGCTTACCGCTCAGGTCAGCTAATCTTATAAGGAGGTGAAACTGTGGCCCATACTATTACTGACGATTGCACAAACTGTGCAGCATGTGAGGATTCCTGTCCTGTCAACTCCATCAGCGAGCAGGGTGGCAAGCGTGTTATCGACGCCGATACCTGCATCGACTGTGGCGCATGCGTAGATACCTGTCCCGTAAATGCCATTCATGCCTAATCGGCATTGATGCAAACTGGAAGTAAAAAGCCCGTGGAGACACGGGCTTTTTGTGTTTATGCCCTACTCAGGTAGAGTGTTGGCACAGGGCATGCGGCAATGCGATGCATCAGCATCGCCAGTTGAGAACTATCTTCTCAGCAGCCACATGATCAGTGAAATAATAGCCGATATGATCAGGCAGGTTACAACTGGGAAGTGGAAACTGAAGTTTTCGCGTTTGATGGAGATGTCGCCCGGCAGCCGGCCGAGCCAGGTGGGGAGTTTCGGGGCAAAAGAGACTATCAGGCCGATGACGACCAGCAGCAGTCCCATCATGATCAGCGACCGCCCCAATCCGTTCATGCCTTTACCACTTTCGGCTGGTAGCGTTCCTTCTCGCTGTAGATGCATCCGCAGTACTGCTGCCGGTAGAGTCCCAGTTCCTTGGAGAGCCTGATACCCTCCTGCCAGCCGGGCCGAAAATCCTGATAATGAAATACCACTCCGTACTCTTTGCCGATCCGTTCACCCAGTTCCCTGATTTCATCATGTTTTTGATATCTGCTGTAGAGCAGCGAGGCGCTGAAAGCGTCAAAGCCCTCTGATGCTGCGACCACCGCAGTGGCTCGAAGGCGCGAAGCATAGCAGTAGCTGCAGCGTTTGTCAGGATTTGACGCAACGTTGCCCAGAAATTCTTCCAGATTGTATTCGTCGCGCATGATCAGAGGCAGAGCTTCCAGTTCGGCCATCTGCAGGACTGCATCACGGCGGCGAAGATACTCCTGGTAGGGGTGGATGTTGTGGTTGTAAAAGAAGCCGGTCACGTCATGGCCGGCTGTTCGGAGGGTTCGCAGGGGATAAAGGGCGCAGGGGCCGCAACAGGTATGCAGTAGAATACGCATCACAGATTCTCTAGAAGGTGCCCCATCTTTTCCCGTTTGGTCGCCAGGTAATCGCGGTTGCTGTCGGTAGCCTCCGCTTCAATCGCCACACGTTCCACGATGTCGATTCCATAGCCCTGCAGGCCGACCAGTTTCTTGGGGTTGTTGGTCAGCAGGCGCATCTTCGTGATCCCGAGGGCCAGAAGTATCTGGGCACCGATACCGTAATCACGGAGGTCGGCTTTGAAGCCCAGTTCAAGATTGGCTTCGACCGTGTCGCGTCCCTTGTCCTGCAGTTCGTAAGCTTTCAGTTTGTTGATCAGGCCGATTCCGCGACCTTCCTGACGCATGTACAGGATTACACCGGTTCCTGCCGCGGCAATCTGTTCCATGGCCCGGTGCAGCTGCTCGCCGCAGTCACAGCGCTGACTCCCCAGTACGTCGCCGGTCAGGCATTCGGAATGAACCCGTACCAGCACCGATTCACCCCTCTTGATCTCACCCTTTACCAGGGCAATATGCTCCAGCTTGTCGATATCGTTTTCGAACGCGATCGCCCGCCAATCTCCACCGAACGAAGAGGGAAGGTGCGCTTCGGCTACTGTGCGCACCAGGCGTTCGTTTTTCAGCCGGTAGGCTACCAGATCGGCGATGGTGCAGATCTTGATGCCATGTTTTTTGGCGAATATCTTCAGTTCCGGCATGCGAGCCATGCTGCCGTCATCGTTCATGATCTCGCAGATTACACCGGCCGGTTTCAGTCCGGCCAGTCGAGCAAGGTCAACCGAACCTTCGGTCTGGCCGGAGCGCACCAGAACGCCGCCTTTTCTGGCCCGCAAAGGAAATATGTGGCCGGGACTGACCAGGTCGTTTGCACTGGCGCCGTCGGCAACGGCTGTCAAGATCGTGTGTGCACGGTCAGCGGCTGAAATTCCGGTGGTAACGCCGTGCTTGGCTTCAATCGAGATTGTGAAAGCGGTTTCAAAGGGGGAGGTGTTGTCTCGCACCATCGGCCGCAAGCCCAGTTCGTCGCACCTGTCAGCGGTCATTGTAAGGCAGATCAGTCCACGCCCATATTTGGCCATGAAATTGATGTTTTCAGGTGTTGCCGCTTCGGCCGCCAGGGTCAGATCGCCTTCGTTTTCCCGATCTTCATCATCCACCAGGATGACCATTTTTCCCTGGCGGATATCGTCAATTGCCTCTTCTATCGTTGATACGGACATGGGGTACCTTTCATTCTACAGAAATCCATTCTCTGCCAGCGTTTTCATGCTTAATTCTCCCCCGGTTTTCCAAGGGGCAGTCAGTCTTTCCACATATTTGCCAATTATATCTGTTTCGATATTAACCGCATCGCCGGTGCGAATCTGTTCCAGAGTCGTGCTGACCAACGTGTGCGGGATGATGTTGACGGAAAATCCGTCACGTGTGACTGCGTTGACCGTCAGGCTGATGCCGTCGATTGCTACGGAGCCCTTCTCCACCAGATATCGGGCATGTTCGGAAGGCAGCGCAAACTGCAGCAGGTGATTGCCGGAGCGGACTTCGCTTCTGGATAAATGACCGCAGCAGTCTATGTGCCCGCTGACGATGTGCCCGCCAAGTCGGTCTCCCAGCTTTAGAGCTCGCTCCAGGTTGACACGGTTGCCGCTGCGCAACTTTCCCAGGGTAGTGCGGACCAGGCTTTCAGGAGACACATCAAAGGTCAGGGTGCTGCTTCCTTTTTCAGTGACCGTCAGGCAGGCGCCGTTTACCGACACCGAGTCGCCTATGGCGATTTCAGACGTTGGAAGCGCGGTCTCAATCGTCAGCAGTCCCGCTTCGCCGCGACGGATAAAAACGGTAACACGGCCGGTATTTTCAATCAGTCCTGTGAACATGCTGTTCTTTCGGGATAGGCATGGATTACAACATCCTGGCCACTGTGAGCAATCTGGCCGAATTTCAGTTTTACAGCTTTGTCCATACTGGTGATTCCGTGAATGGCAAATGGTGCAAAGCCGTCGCTTCCGAGAATCTTGGGAGCAATAAAGATAACAAATTCATCAATCAACTCCTGCTTCAGCATGTCGCCGGCCAGACGGCTGCCTCCTTCGAGCAGGATGGATTGTATGCCCATGTCGCCCAGCTTTCCAAGCAAATCAGGCATGGACACTCGTCCGTCATGCTCTTTACAGACGATGATGCTTGCTCCCCGCCGTGTATATCGCTGATGTACTTCAGTGTTGCTCTCTGTGGTAGCGATAAAAGTTTTCTGTGCTGATCCACCCTCAAGCATTACAATGCTTTCCGGAGTTCTCATGTGCGTGTCGACGATGATCCGGAGCGGATCTTTCCCTTTGACGTGTCTGACTGTCAATTGCGGATTGTCTGCAATGATGGTATCGACACCGACCATGATGGCATCGTTTACTGCACGCATCTTGTGAACATAAAGCCGCGATTCATCTCCGCTTATCCAGCGTGATTCACCGGTTACGGTGGCAATTTTGCCGTCCATTGTCATTGCACATTTGAAGGTGACAAACGGCAGCCCAGTGGTTACATATTTGATGAAAGGACGATTCAGGGAGCAACACTCATCCTCCAGTATTCCGCAAGTGGTCCTGATGCCGGCCAGTTCCAGTGCCCTGAATCCATTGCCGTTAACGAATGGATTCGGGTCGCTCATACCCGCTACAACCCGCTTTACGCCAGCTTTGATAAGAGCATCGCAGCAGGGAGGAGTTTTGCCGGTATGGCTGCATGGCTCCAGAGTGACATACACATCCGCATCACGGGCCTTATCTCCGGCCATCTGCAGAGCATGAATCTCTGCATGATGTCCGCCGGCACGTTTGTGCCATCCTTCACCGACCACAACTCCATTTTTGACGATCACGCATCCGACGGCCGGATTGGGGGATGTCTTTCCGAGCCCCTTGCGGGCCAGCTTGAGGGCACGTTTCATGTAGGTTGTGTCGTTATTGGACATGGAATCTTTCATGTGAAAAATGTTTATATTCATTAATTCCGGATTGTCCGGAATTCAAATTCAAAGTTGTTATTTTTTGAGCAGTTCCTGCAATTCCTGCATAAACTCGCTGATGTCCCGGAAGGAACGATAAACCGACGCGAAGCGAACATATGCTACCTCATCCATGCCGTGAAGTTCTTTCATTACCCATTCACCGATGGTAGTGGTTGAAATTTCCCGTTCGGTTGACTCCTGAAGTCGTGCCTCCAGGCGGTCGACCACCATTTCAATGTCAGTTTTGGAGATGGGGCGTTTCTCGCAAGCCTTGACAATTCCGTTGATGATCTTGATCCGGTCGAACGGTTCCCGTCGTCCGTCCTTTTTGCATACTTGCGGGAGCATCTCCTCGATTCGCTCATGGGTGGTGAAGCGCTTGGAACATTGTTCGCATTCGCGGCGACGCCGGATGGCGGAACCGCCCTTGTCGGGGCGCGAGTCGACCACCTTGCTGTCCAGGTTGTTACAGAAGGGGCATTTCACGCAGTTTGTCCCGGATAGTCAGGTGTAAAGTGAACAACTTTAATACCGGTTTCACTGATCATCTCGCGGGCCAGTTCATCGGCATAACCTTCGCTGTAGACGACTTTGGTGATGCCGGCATTGATCAGCATTTTTGTGCAGATGATACAGGGCATAGTTGTACAGTATAGTGTGGAGCCATCGATGTTGATACCATGGCGCGCAGCCTGGATGATGGCATTCTGCTCGGCGTGCAGTCCACGGCACAGTTCGTGGCGTTCACCCGACGGAACATTGAGTCTCTCCCGCAGGCATCCCGCAACATCACAGTGACTGATTCCCGAGGGTACGCCATTGTATCCGGTGGCCAGGATATTGCGGTCCTTGACCAGAATGGCTCCGACCTGCCTGCGCAGGCAGGTCGAACGGGTTGCCACCAACCGGGTAATGTCCATGAAATACTGATCCCATGATGGGCGCTGCATAAATTGGTTCCACCTTTAAATTAAAACGCAGACCGACAAACTACTCTACTTGGTGCTCCAAGGTCAATAATTACCTGCTTGCCCGTATACAAGTTTGTGTTGGAAAGGCACGCTGGAGTATTTTGATTGAACGGCTTGTTAGTGACAAGAAATAAAAGTGTTGCTATAGTGTCCGAAATTACAGCGTGAGGTTAGAAATGAGAACAGTTTTGTTGTGTTTGGTATCTTTTTTTACATTCCAATCCATGGCGGCATTCGCCGCATCACCATCAATTCCCAAGGGTTATGCCGCTTGGCAAAAGAGTGACAGGAAGGTTGTTACCGACAAGAAATCGCTCTTTTATGGCATTCACTACATGTATGCCGACAAAAAAGCCATGCAGGGATATAAAGCCGGCAACAAGTTTCCGGAGGGAAGCCGGATTGTGGTCGAATTTTTTAATATCAAGGAAAATCCGGCAGTTGACGGACCTAAAAATATGGTTGTGCTGATGCAGAAGGATAAGCGCCGCACCGAAACCGGCGGTTGGCTTTTTGCCGGTTTTGGAGCCGACGGCAAGCCGAGCGGAATAGATCCGGTCAAAAATTGCTTTGAATGCCATCAGAAAGATGCGGCCCAGAAGGATTACGTAATATCAACGATAAATGACTTCAAACGCTGATGAAGCAAAAGAAAACCATGAACACTCCTTTACAATCTGCAGATCAAGCCAAGCCTCGTATATTGGTTGTTGATGACGAGGCGGACATTCGTCAAGTGGTAACGCTCTCCCTTCAGCAATCCGGATTTAGCGTCAGCAGTGCCGAGAACACGGAAAGTGCCTGCCATTTATTGCAAAAAGAGCTGTTTGATGCGGTCGTGACAGACGTGATGATGCCGGGGGGGGATGGCATAACGTTTCTGTCTAAAATTCACATGGAGTATCCGAAAATCCCGGTGATACTGATGACTGGTCACGCACAGCTCCAGATGGCGATAGATGCAATTAAAAACGGTGCTTTTGATTTTATTCAGAAGCCGTTCGATTTTGATCTGCTAAGCAATGTTGTCGATAAAGCTGTTAATTACAGCAAGCAGCAGAACATGGAGCAGAGCCGGCGCGTAGAGTTGGAAGAGGCACTGGCCGTTAAAACTACTGAGCTTGAAAAAGTCAAAGTTGAACTGGATCTCGCCCATTCAAAGATTCTTAAAGCAGTTACCTTCAGCAGTCAACCAAAGGACATCGCCCCGACCGAAAGCAATACATCAGAAAACGTATTCAAAATCATAAGCAGAATTGTATGAAGAAAAGGCCGGATAGTTCGTGCCTTGACACCCCGGAGCTTTTAAGGTAGCTTATCACGTCCTACCATAGGACATCAGAAACATCCATTATCCCCGTTAAACAAGGTTGATTGGCATGAAAATTACAGCGGTAATACCCGCCCGTTTTGCCTCGACACGTTTTCCAGGCAAAGCTCTGGCCGAGATCGGCGGCAAGCCGATGATCCAGCACGTTTATGAGCGTACTTCACGGGCGAAACTGGTTTCACGCACCATTGTGGCCACCGATGACCCGCGTATTGCCGATGCGGTCAAGCTGATCGGCGGCGAAGTAATAATGACCTCCATCAGTCATGAAACCGGAACAGACCGTCTGGCAGAAGTAGCGCAGGGTCTCGACTCGGATGTAATTGTCAATGTCCAGGGTGATGAGCCATTGATCTGTCCCGATATGATCGATCAGGCTATTCAACCGTTTCTGGAAGATGCCGATCTGCAGATGGGAACCCTCAAGACGCGCATAAGGTGCCTGCACGATTTTCTTTCTCCCAATGTTGTCAAGGTCGTGACCGACAACCTGGGATACGCCCTTTATTTTTCCCGTTCTCCCCTGCCGTTTTTTCGCGACAAATGGAAGGATCTGAAGGATGAATCATTCTGTTGCGGCAAGCTGCTCTGCTACAAACATGTCGGCTTGTATGTATATCGCCGTGACTTTCTGCTGAAATTTGCATCCATGCCGCCAACATTTCTGGAAATTTCTGAAAAGCTTGAGCAGTTGCGTGCTGTTGAAAACGGTGTAAAGATCCGTGTGATTGAGACTGAATTCGAGTCGATCGGCGTGGATACTCCGGATGACCTGGCCAAGGCTCAGGAACGGTACCGCCAGAAGTAACTCTTATTGATATTAAATAATCAGTTATTGTTGAACCGTACTGATCAGATAGCGTCTTTTTCACGCCACTGACGTGTGCTTGTTCCGGCAGGTTCTGGCATTTTAAAAATTGTTTTATATACAGGAGCCGATTGATATGAAAACCAAATTTATTTTTATTACCGGCGGAGTTGTTTCCTCCATCGGTAAAGGACTTGCAGCCGCTTCTCTGGGCGCCTTGCTGGAGGCACGCGGATTGCGGGTTACGATGCAGAAACTTGATCCGTATATCAATGTTGATCCCGGCACCATGTCGCCATTTCAGCATGGTGAGGTGTTTGTAACAGATGATGGCGCTGAAACCGACCTGGATTTGGGGCATTATGAACGCTATACCAGTGCCGTACTTTCCAAGAAGAGCAATTTTACAACCGGACAGGTCTATTTTTCGGTTATCACCAAAGAGCGGCGCGGAGATTATCTGGGGGGGACTGTCCAGGTCATCCCGCACATCACGGACGAGATCAAACTCAAAATAATTGAAAATGCCAAGGGCGCCGATGTAGCTATTGTCGAGGTGGGCGGAACGGTCGGCGATATCGAGTCACTGCCGTTTCTGGAGGCAATCCGCCAGTTCCGTTTCGACCGCGGTCACGGCAACGCTCTTTATGTACATGTCACGTTGGTTCCTTATATCCGCACGGCCGGTGAATTGAAAACCAAGCCGACCCAGCATTCGGTTATGGAACTGCGCAAAATAGGCATTCAGCCTGATATTCTGCTCTGCCGCTGTGAGCGTGATCTGCCGACGGACATGAAAAAGAAGATCGGCCTGTTTTGTAATGTTGCCGAAAAAGATGTCATCCCGGTTGTGGATTCGGAGCATATCTACGCCGTACCTCAGGCGCTCCACAAGGAGCATCTTGACGACCAGGTCGTGGAAAAACTCAATATCTGGACCAAGGCGCCCGATCTGACCCATTGGCAGGATGTTGTCGAAAAACTGCGTCATCCCAGCCATGGTGAGGTGCGGATAGCGATTGTCGGCAAATATGTCAACCTGACGGAATCATACAAATCGCTGGCTGAAGCTCTGACCCATGGCGGCATCGCCAATGACTGCCGTGTTTACCTGAAATACCTGGATTCCGAAAAAATCGAGTGTGACGGTGTTGATGGACATCTTGACGATGTAGACGGCATACTTGTGCCCGGCGGGTTCGGTGAGCGTGGCACCGAGGGCAAAGTCATGGCAATCGAGTATGCCCGTACCAAAAAAATCCCGTTTTTTGGTATCTGCCTGGGGATGCAGATGGCGGTGGTCGAATATGCCCGTCATGTCTGCGGACTTGAAGATGCCTGTTCCAGCGAGTTCCGCCATGACGGCGGTCAGCCGGTCATTCATCTGATGGAAGAGCAGAAAAGTGTCAGCAAGAAGGGGGGGACGATGCGCCTTGGAGCATACCCCTGCACCATCTCCAAAGGTACGGTTGCCCACCAGGCCTACAATGAGACGGAAATATCCGAGCGGCACCGTCACCGCTACGAATTCAACAATGCTTACCGGGAAACTCTGACAGGCAATGGGCTGATTCTGTCCGGTGTGTACAAGGAAAAAGATCTGGTTGAGGTGGTGGAGATTGCCGATCACCCCTGGTTTCTGGCGTGCCAGTTCCACCCCGAGTTTAAATCCAAACCGCTGGTTCCCCATCCGCTTTTCAAGGCTTTTATCGGAGCGTCATTGCAGCATCGCAATACCAAAAAGCCCGTAAAATAATCACGACAGCTTGAACGGCAGTGATCAAGTATCAACGCCCTTCCGAATTATCCGGAAGGGCGTTTTAGTCTTGTTTGATTGACAACAGTGCATACAAAATCTAAGATACCAAAACTCCATTCAGAAAGGCTTGTATGAAGGTCATTATCCTCCTTGGCGACGGAATGTCGGACGAACGCTACAGCGAACTTGGCAACAAATCTCCTCTTCAGGCAGCTGCAACACCTAACATGGATTTTATGGCGCAACATGGACAGACCGGTCTGGCCCACACGGTTCCAAACGGGCTCCCTCCCGGCAGCGATGTGGCCAACCTCTCGGTCTTCGGCTATGATCCCCGCAACTGCTATACCGGGCGATCGCCGCTGGAAGCTGTCAGCATGGGTGTTTCGCTTGGACCGGAAGATGTCGCATTCCGGATGAATCTGGTCACCCTCAAGCCGCATGGAAGTTCAATTTACATGCAGGACTTTTCTGCGGGACATATTTCCAGCGAGGAATCCCGCGAGCTGGTCGAAGCACTGCAGCAGGGTTTGGGTAGCTCGGAGATCGAATTTCATCCAGGCGTCGGTTATCGCCATCTGATGGTCTGGCGGGGCGGCAAGGACGGCATGACTGCCACTCCGCCTCACGACATTACCGGAAAAGCGATTCTTGATCACCTTCCCAAGGGAGCCGGCTCCGAAACCCTGATCAACATAATGAACCATGCACAGATGCTGCTTCACAATCATCCTGTAAACAAGAAACGCAAGGACGAGGACAAACTGCCGGCCAACTCGATCTGGCTCTGGGGGCATGGTAAAACTCCCCGGATAGCTCCTTATAAAGAAAAATTCGGACTGACCGGTGCGGTTATTTCAGCTGTCGACCTGATCAAGGGTATCGGTATCTGTGCCGGTCTTGACATAATTAATGTTGAAGGCGCCACCGGATATATCGACACCAACTATCTCGGCAAGGCCCAGGCAGCACTGGCGGCTCTGGAGAATCACGATTTCGTTTATGTCCATGTGGAAGCGCCGGATGAAGCATCACATGCCGGCAGAATGGATCACAAGATTCAGGCTATTGAGGACTTCGACCGCCAAGTGGTGGGTACTGTGCTGGAGGGAATCAAAAAATTTGGCGATTATGCGATACTCTGTACACCCGACCATCCCACGCCGGTCAAGTTGATGACCCATACATCCGATCCGGTTCCGTTTATTATCTATCGCGGCGGGGAAGGAAAGGGCAATGGCGCAGATTCATACGACGAGTTCCAAGCCAAGTCCACCGGATTTGCGCTGGAAGGTCATGCGCTGATGCAGGCCATTCTGTCGTAAATATGTCCCGTTGCACTGGTGCGTCGGTTGATACACGTAATGAAATGATTTGAGCGGGGTGCTTTTGATGAGTCGGATCATTATAACAACAGTTTGCATGCTGATTACACTCACGATGTATCCTCTCCCAGAACTGCCGGCAGCAGAATTGACTCCTTCTGCAACTCCGCCGCCTGTTATCGATAAATCGGTTAAACCGGCGATTAACGAGCAGCCAGCCGGGCACCGCAAGGAAATATCCGTTTTTGCTCTCAGCAAAGACGGTCGTTACGCGCTGACAGGTGACGAGGATGAAAATAATTTCCTGTGGGACGTTAAGTCGGGCAAACTTATCAGGGAAAACGGAAAGCCGGACCCGGTTCGTATCTGGGTTGTGGCAGCCGCTTTTTCTCCCGATTCATCCACCCTGGTCTGGTCACGATTTCGCAAGCATATGCCGGTGTTGTGGGACGTAAATAGCGGGAAACGGCTTGGAGTGCTTGCATCCAAAGAAAATGGCCACAAGGCCGAGGTCGTTGCCCTGGCGTTTTCAGATGATGGTCGCTATGTTGCCAGTGGTGACATGCAGGGCATGATTGTCATCTGGAATATGAAGGACAGATCGGTTGTCCGCAGGTTTAAGGCGCACGACGGAAACGTAAGCCAAATCGTCTTCGTTCAGGGTGGAAAGGAATTTGCCAGTGCCGGAATGGATGGCGCGCTGTATTTATGGGGTATCGAGAGGGAAGCTGCTCTTGCCGTTCTGATGAAGCCGTCTGAAAATATCGTGACTTCCATGACTGTTTCCGCCAGCGGCTCGGTTTTGTATGCCGCTTCGGACAATCTTACGGTCAAGGGATGGAATGTCCCCTTGAGAACTTTGCGTAGTACCATTTCATTTAATGACAGGTTGATTAACAGCATTGCGGTATCGCCGGATGGTGATCTGCTAGCGGTGATCGAAGAGGATCAAAGCGTTCTCCTTTGGAATATTCGCGAGAGTAAAGCCGTCTGGAGACATGAACTCCAGGATTCTGCCTTGCTTGCCCGGTTTTCTCCTGATGGCGGCTCGCTGTTTACATCGGGCGGCGATAACTGGGTCCGTGAATGGGATGTTTCGTCGGGGCGACTGATCAGAAAGTTTGGCGGCGCGGTTGAATAGAATTAATAGAAACTCCGGTTTTTAACTGTAATCTTCCTTCTTGATCCCATACTTTTTGATTTTCCGGTACATGGTCACCATGTTCATGCCGGCTTCTTTTGATGCGTTTTCGATTACTCCGCCATGTTTTTTCAGAAGCCCTTTCAATAAATCCGCTTCAAACTGCTCCAGTGCTGTATTAAATGGCAACTCGCCCACCACTGCATTACCTGCTTCAAGCTGCGCATCGCTGTATCCGCCTTCCACAAACTGCACCAACGTACCCCATGAAATGTAATCGTTGGTTTCCATGGCCATGCAGGCTTCGATAACATTCTTAAGTTGCCTGATATTGCCCGGCCAGTCAAAATCGCATAGAGAGCGAATTGCGTCGCTCTCGAATCCCTTTATTGATGTTCCGAACTTCTGGTTCTGCAGATGGATGAAGTGGGCTGCCAATAGCGGAATGTCCGTGCGTCGCTCGCGGAGGGGCGGCAGATGTATATTGACCACATTCAGTCGATAGTAAAGATCCTCTCTGAATGCACCGCTCTTGATGGCGTCTTTCAGATCTGAGTTGGTTGCTGAAAGTATTCGCACATCTACTCTGGTAGGTGTTGTATCACCCAGTCTATTGAACTCCTTTTCCTGCAGAAAGCGCAGCAAAGTTTTCTGGACATTTATCGGCAGGTTGCCGACTTCGTCCAAAAATAGTGTGCCGCCATTGGCTGCTTCCAAAAGACCCTGACGACTTTCTTTGGCACCGGTAAAGGCGCCTTTCTTGTAACCGAAAAGTTCGCTTTCCAGTAATGTTTCGGGAAGGGCGCCGCAATTGATTGCGACAAATCTTTTTTCCCGGCGGGGTGAATTGTAATGAATGGCCTGGGCTATTAACTCCTTGCCGGTACCGGATTCTCCGGTAATGAGCACTGAAGTGTCACGGACCGCAACCTTTTCAACACGTTCCAGTATGGATTTTAAACCGTCACATGAGCCTATGATGTTGTCAAAACAGAATTTTGCCTCCAGTTCGGCCCGCAACTCGCGGTTTTCTTCAAGCAGCTGTGATTGCTGCAGGGCATTTTTAACCCGGTAAATAAGTTCATCAGGCTCGAACGGCTTGGTCAGCATGTCATAGGCGCCTTTGCGCAGGGCCTGGATAGACATGTCGACCGTGGCATAGGCCGTAATCATGATGACCGGTATATCCTTCTGTTTTTCCTTGATGGCCTGCAGGACTTCCAGTCCGCTCATGCCGGGCATTTTGATGTCGCTTATGACCAGGTCCCAGGCAGTGGGTCTGAACTCTTCGACCGCCTTCTGCGGAGATGTGTATGCCTTGGCCAGATAACCGTGATCAAGCAGAATATTTTCCATCATCCGGCAGAGACCTTCCTCGTTGTCAATCAGCAGGATACGCTTTTTGCTGGTCATTTACAGTTCCTCCTGGTCGATCGGCAGCGTGACTGTAACGCAGGTGCCTTTTCCGACGGTACTCTCGATCCTGATTTCGCCATGATGCTGATCTATGATCTGCTTGGTGATGGCAAGACCCAAACCGGTGCCGCGTTCCTTGGTGGTGTAAAAAGGTTCGAATATTTTATCAAGACTTTCCACCGGTATGCCGCAGCCGCTGTCGCAGAATTTTATGCAGACACGCTTGCCTGAAACCGATTCTGTTTTTACGCTCAGTTTGCCCCCCTCGGGCATGGCCCCGCCTGCATTCAGGATCAGGTTGATTGCAACCTGTCGCATCTGATCGCCATCAAGTTCTATCTTCGGAAGCCCGGCAGCAAAATCGGTGGTAATGGATACGTTCCGCATGTCTGTATGATTGGCCGCAAAATCAACAATCTGCTGCAGCAGATCATTCAGATCGGTTGTCTCCAGAGTAGGGCGGGGGGTACGGGCATATGAAAGCAGGTCCTGGACAATCTTCTTGCAGCGTTTGCTTTCACGTTTTATCTCGTGGATATATTTGTAGTTGGGGTCATCCTCGCTCATCTTACCCTCAAGGTAACCGGCGTAGCCGAGGATTACCCCCAGCGGGTTGTTGATTTCATGCGCAACTCCCGACGAAAGCACGCCAAGTGATGCCATCTTACCCTGCTGGGCAAGACTGGCCTCGATGTCTCTGTTACGTCGGATGATTTCGGTCATCCGATTGAACGCTCCCCCCATTTCGGCCAGTTCATCCTCTCCTGAAACCTGCATGCGTTCATCAAGTTTACCCCGTTTTACCCGTCTGATGACTTCGATCATATGGGTGATTGGACTGGTAATGATGGTTGATGCTCGAAAAACCATCATGGTCGAAGTAATCCCGACCACCAGAATTAACAGGATCATGCTGTACATGATATGGGTCTTGATCTTGTTGGCCTCCAGATAGAATTCGTCCTCATATGATCCGACGGCAACAATCCAGTCCCACGGTTCGAAATATTCATAGCGCACGATTTTCATCCGCGCGTTCTTATCGCCGATATTCCTCCATGGATAACGGATCCAGCCGCTTTTCTTCGTACACATTTCCCGGATGAAATGATTGCCGTTTTCATCCTTGGAGTCGATCAGGTTCTTGCCTTCCGAGTCCGGGTGGACCGTAAAGGCGCCTTTGCTGTTCATGCAGTAAATGTAGCCGGTGGCGCCGACCTTTTTAATCTTGATACTTTCCTTCAAAGCTGCAAATGACTTTCGTTCGAAGGCCGCTTCTTCGGAGGTTTCGTCCAGATATCCTCCGGCGGCAATTATCCAGTCCCATTCGTGAAAATATCGATAGGCAATGATCTTGTTACGCGGGCGCTTGTCGCCCAGTACGGCATTGCGCCAAGGGTAGGTAATAAAAAGCGTTTCCCCGCGCTTTGAAGCTTTGGCGGTTTTACAAATCTCGCGAATGAAATAACGACCGTTTTCATCGCGTTCGTCAAAGACATTCTCGCCTTCCCTGGCGATGTGGACCTGCAGGTCCCCTTTACTGGTCATGGCGTAGATATAGCCGGTTTCGCCGACATTGACCATTTTCAAAGCCTTGCGGGCTTCACGCTTGGCGGTTTCCAGCTCAAGCCGGCCTTTTGAATACTGGTTGTGTTCGCTTTCCACCAGGTTATAGGAGAGCGCCGCCAAGGTCGCCAGTTCCTGGTTCAGGTATCGCAGTCGATCCTGTTTATAGACCTGGAACTGTTGATGATGGGAATTAAGCAGGTCGATGCAAAAGGCGGACATGTGCTGAAGATCGTCCTTGCTGGTTTTGGTTATTCCGCGATAGGCCTGCTGGTTTGCAATATATCCGATCACGCCGGCGACAATAAAAATCGGACCGATCACCAGCGGCAGAACCAGCGCCAACAGTTTGCCGCGCATCTTGAGTATTTTCAGTAAGTCGTTCATTGTGCCTCAAAATAGTGTATACATTTTTGTCAACAGATATACCCGATTGGCGGAGTCAAATCAAGCGGAGAGGCTTGGAGTCGGCAACGGGATATGGTATCCTGCGGTAGATTCTGGAAATTCGGCAATGATTGTATCGCCGGCGGACGATATACAGCTCTACTTCTGGAAGGAATCCGGGCTGGAATGATAAATCAGCACTCACCGGATTAGGAAATGCAGACAAGTCGGTTATGCATCCTGTAATATTTTACGATGCTCAAGGACGCTGTTTTCAAGCTTTACCACTCGGAAAATCTTTTCGGCTTCTTCGCTGGTCAGCCCGACACTCGGACGATTACCCATCCAGTGGGTCAAATCAGCGTTGCACGGATCAAGCGGAGTCGGAAGAGCGGGGCCGGGGATATGTCTACCGTCGATATAAAGCGCGGCCTGAAATACATTTTCTTCCAGCACCAGAGCAAAATCAGCCTTCAAGCCATTTGAGAGGATCTTGGAAACAATATTTCGCTTGAATATCATCGAAAACTCTCCTGTATAAAGCCGGTCTGCGATGTGCGGAGCACATATATATTAAAGCTTTTGTCTTATTAAAACACAAGTACTTTTGAGAGGATTGCGGAACCCATGAAAGCTCGTAATCAGGTTTTTACAAACATGCTTGAAACACTCTCGCGCGATTACCTGCAGGGCAAGGAGGAAGTGCTGCGTCTGTCTGCGATTGCCCTGCTGTGCGGCGGACACATTCTGATCGAGGATCTGCCGGGCCTGGGCAAGACTACGGTTGCGCTGACGCTGGCCGGAATTACCGGTCTTTCGTTCGGGAGGGTTCAATGCACCAGCGACCTGCTTCCCTCCGATATAACCGGTTTGTCGGTATTCAAGCGTGATGATGGTCAGTTCAGTTTTCAAAAGGGTCCTATATTCAATAATATTGTCCTGTTGGACGAAATCAACCGGGCCATGCCGCGCACGCAGAGCGCCATGCTGGAAGCGATGGAGGAACGGCGGGTGACGATAGAGGGCGTTACCCATCATCTGCCGGAGCCGTTCATGGTCTTTGCCACTCAGAATCCGTCAGACCAGAGCGGCACTTTTCCACTTCCGGAATCACAGCTGGATCGCTTTCTGATCTGCACCGACATCGGTTATCCGCCGGAACACCTGGAAAGGCTGATCATTGCCGGAGGCGGAGTTCGGGAGCGAATCAGCGATATGAAGCCGCTGGTGGCGTTGGACGACATCATGGCTGCCCGTCATGATGTCAAATCGGTTTACCTGTCTGAAAAGGTGCTGGACTACATCCATTCCCTGGTCATCGCAACCCGTTCTGATGAGCTGATTCAGACCGGGCTTTCGACGCGGGCGGCCATCAACCTGGCTCAGGCGGCCAGGGCGTCGGCGTTTCTGGCCGGCCGCGACTACGTTGCTCCTGATGACGTCAGAAACACCGTCATGGCGGTATGCGCCCATCGACTTGTCATGCGGGGCGAGATGTCGATTTCTGACAGGGGAGGGGTGTTACGGACAATCATCGACCGCATACCGTTGCCTTTGGTCTGAAGATCAGCAAGGCCGGTACCCTCTTTGTTACATTGACTCTTCTGTTGGGATTCTCAGCGGTCAATACCGGCAACAACCTGCTGTTTCTGGTGGTCTCCGGACTTTTGGCCTTCATGAGTGTGACGGGACTGGCCGGAATGTCCAATATCAAGGGGCTGGTTCCGGTTCTGCTGCCGCCTGATGAAATCTTTGCCGGAATCGCTGCTCCCTTCCGTCTGCGCCTACGAAACAGCAAGCGCTTTCTCCCCTCCTTCCTGATCCGTGTCGAGTGCCGATTCGGACAATCACAGGTATTTTCAGTAATTGACAAGCGGTCTTACCGTGATGGGAATGTCATGCTGACATTCAGCCAGCGTGGCAGGATACCGGTCGGCAGAGTCACGGTCAGCTCGTCCTACCCGGTCGGATTTTTCACCCGCTACTGGACTTTCGAAATAGACAGCAATTTGACGGTTTTCCCGCATCCACTGATCAGCTGTTACCCTTCCTCTGCTGACCACGCACAGCGCGCCGGTTCCGGCTTGCTGAGAGAACGGGGGCTGGATGGAGAACTGGAGCGGATCGATCTCTATACCGGGGCGGAACCGCTACGGATGATCCACTGGAAGCTCTCGGCCCGCAGTGCCGACTTTCTGGTGAAAGGTTTTGGCCGCCAGTCGTCCACACCGCTTGCCATTGATATTGAAGCAATGCCGGGGCGGGGTATGGAGGAACGTCTGTCAAGGGCGGCCTGGCTTGTGCGGCGCTGGGTGCGGGAGCGTCCGGTCGGGCTTGTGCTGGGCGACCGCGTGATTCCGGCCGGGTGCGGCAGGCAACATGGTCACAAACTGCTGGCGGAGTTGGCGGTATATGGTCTCGATTAGAATACTCGCGGGCATTCTGACATATGTTATCAGCCTGTGCGGCATGCTCCCGCTTTTTCCCTGGCTGACGACTTTTCCCCGCTTGGCCCTTGCTGTGGGGCTAATCTCAGGCATCTGGCAGGATTACAGGGGAAGCTGGCCTTTAAAAACCTGGATGCAGAACAGCGCCATTGTCCCGGTATTTCTTTATTATGCGCTCCAGTTCAGCCGCGCCAATCCGATTCAGCCGGTAGTCAGCGTGCTGGCCATCATGCTGGCTGTCCGTCTGGCCGGAGAGAAAACGGTCCGTCACAGTCTGCAGATTCAAGCTCTGTCACTATTTTGCCTGGCCTCCTCCTCGCTCTTCGATCTAAGTCCCGTATTTCTGCTCTATCTTGTGCTGATGCTGCTGCTGGTGGCGATCGCACTGGTGCTGCTTGCATTTCAGGATCAGGATAACAGCATGCTGCTGTCGAGGCCGGATTTACACAAGGTGCTGATCGCCGGATGCCTTATGCCGCTGCTGTCGCTTCCGCTGTTGCTGTTTTTCTTTCCAATTCTGCCCCGGACCCAGATGCCGCTTTGGAATTTCCTGGCCGTGCCGGCGGTTCGCACTTCCGGTTTTTCGGACAAGGTCGAACCGGGAGTACAGCCGGTCGTTGGAGAATCCCGGGCGTTGGCGTTCAGGGCCGAGATGCCCCTCCAGCCGCAGCAGAGGCTATACTGGCGCGGAGCCGTTTTCAACCGAATGCAGGGGAACCGCTGGATCAGAGCGGAAGGCGTGCCGACCGAACAGCCGCTGTTCAATGGGAATCCTGTTGAACAGGTCATCTATCCTGAGCCTGCCGTCTCGCGGGTGCTGATTGCACTGGACAGACCTGCCAATATCAGTCTGCCGCGCTTGAAGCGTTCGCCGGATGGTGTTTTTGAGTACCTCGGCCCACTGGGCAGACGCCTGAACTATGCTGTCAAATCCGTGCCCGATGGTACCGTGGCCATCAGTGGCCCTATCAATAAACGATTTTATCTGCATCTGCCGGATGGTATTTCACCGCGCATAATCAAACTGGCCGATGAAATAAGCCGGACGGGCAATTCTGATCGCGATAAGCTGGCATTGCTGGAATCCCACTTCAGAAACGGCGGCTACCGCTATTCCATGCGCGGACTGCCCACCGGCGAACGCGCCCTGGAGCAGTTTCTGTTCGAGGGCAAACAGGGGCATTGCGAATTTTTCGCTTCGGCTTTCGCAGTGCTGTTGCGTAGTGCCGGAGTGCCCTGCCGTCTGGTCGGCGGTTACACCGGCGGCGAGTATAACCAGCTGGGCGGTTATTACCTGATAAGCGAGGATATGGCCCATGTCTGGGTGGAAGCTTTTCTCGAAGGGAGCGGATGGCTGCGGATCGATCCGAGCAGCTTTGCAACAAACGCCGGCGAGGTCTGGAAAACCGGCAAATCCCGCTCCTTGATATTGAAATTGCAGCAGACGCTGGATTATCTGAATTACGAGTGGAATCGGTCGGTTGTAGTATATGACTTCGAGCAGCAGTTTGAGTATGCCCGCAGGGCTGGAAAACGCTTGCAGGGAATCGACCCGGCCGGGATTCTGCGACGTTCATTGCCATATTTTGTACTGTCAGCTCTTTTGGCCGGATTGTATTTTGTTGTGCTGCGGACATCGCTTTTCCGCAGACGCGAGGAGCGGATCCTGCGAAGATTCCAGTGCCGGTTAGAAAAAGAATACGGAATTGATAACCGGCAAGGGCGGCTGGGCTTGTTTGAGATTGCCGATCAGGTCGGTAACGAACGGGTAAGGGAGTTTGCCGGTATTTATGCCGGAGCGCTGTATCGTGACCGGCGTTTGACCGATCAGGAGTACCGGCGTTTGCAGCGGATTCTACAGGATAAATTTTTCTGAGATGCAAGGAGTGGACACCGGGTCTTCCAGAAAGTGAATAATTCTGTCTGGGTGGTGGAATGCTCCTGAAAAATCAGGTCAAAAAGTGGGGGAATGGTCGTCAAAAATCACACTTGTGTGGAAACACGGGCATAGCCAATCAACATGCTAAAACCCCAACTTTTGATTCAATGTATCCAAAGTACACGTTCCATTATATTCCGTGTTTATGAATATGGTTCCAGCCCCCCACCACATGTTCTGTCCTCGAAATGAGAACATCATATCTTGGGTATTCCAATAGTTCTGGAAGCCCGTGCCTGAGAAATTATTGTTGTTGACAGTTCCATGAGTAAATGGGTCACCGCCCAGACCGGTTCTGTTCTCGTTTATTGCATAACGATATGAATAATCGGTCAGGATATACCCCATATGCAGCAATTGCCCTGGTTGGAGTGGACCTGCCGCGAACAGATTATTTGAAGTAGCTGCATTGAGTGTCCCAGCGTTGGCAGAGCCACCTAAAAACGAAATATTAGTGATAGTATGCCGATAAATATCACTCCTGTCGGCAATGCCATCATGATTGCTGTCAACTATAGCCATTGCGGCCGGGTCATCGTAGCGATACCAGGTACTGTTGAGGCAAGTATAGTCGGCGTTGTTGTACACATCAACGGGTGTAGGCTCAGAGATATCACTGTAGCCAACGGCAACTGCATTTAATTTGTTCCCCAATTTCCCTTTGAAGACCACTTGGATGCTAACATTTGCCGCCCATATCGGAAGAGGGGTCGATGAAAGATCAAAAACCAGTTCTGTAGGGGTAGTCCTTGATATAGCGGCCACGCTATTTTTTTCAGGTACGGAAATATATGTGTCTGGCCCAAGATCGACCAAAATTGACTGAAACGGGTCAGCAAGCGATAGGTTGTATTTCACCACCAATTGAAATGATCCAATTGTCATTTCATCGCCGGAAGCAGTTGTGTTTTTTGCCTTAACACGAATTTCGTTAAAGGTACCACTGAGCGCAGCAGTGGCGTAAACTCCTTGAGCAGGTAATGTAAGCTCAATAGTACCACGGAAGAAATGGTCCAGGAGGGCTGAGGAATAGCCGACAGTACGTGGAAGAAGGTCACTGGCATAGGTGTCGTGGACATTATTGTCAAGCCAAGCTTTTTTGATTGTTGATGCATACGATGAGTCACTTTCACTGTTAACGAGGCTGACCGCTGCGAAATGATCCACAGTACCGCCACTGGTAGGACATGGTGTGCGGCTGATATATTTGGTCGGTTTTTTTGATCCAGGCAGCGTATCGGTGCATATGTAGCTTGCTGAAGTGATTTGCGGGTTTGGGAATTGGTGCTCAAGCGAGGGTCCATTTGTGGGAATGGTCGAATCACTGAAAAAATTAGCGTTAGAGTATTCTGCCAAACCTTGATCAGTACTATTGGAAGGATTCGCTCCCGAATAGATGTCTTTATCCCAGAAGTCGGTATGCCTGAAGGGGGTGGCAAATGCTGGTTTTATTGGAGTGTTACTTATTGCGCTATAATGATTGATAACGTATTTTTCAAATGGATTGCTGAACCATTTGAACGAATTGTATGAGTTGAAAAGATGGGATGACATGTCGTTACGGGTATGCGCAGGCACTGCCATGTCCTGAAGTAGATGCATTACCATCCCAACAGACTTGAATGTCTTAACAAGCCGCTCTTCTCTCGTGGCACTATCTTGAGACGTCAAGGATTGATAGAAATATGTACGGGCGTTGTCCCACCCCATATCCTGCCCTGCTCTTGAAGCGATGAAGCTGGTGATTGGCGCGGTATAGCCAGTAGCCCAGGTGACATTTGAAAAGCGAGTTGATCCACAAACAGCATCAACCCAGCCAGAATCTGATATTTGAGATGAGAGCCAGTCACCGCTGTGGATCGGGTTATGGAAGTGGTTTGAAGCACGGCAAAAACTAAGAGCGTCTTCGTCTTCGGAGCCTTCCTGGAGCCACGTAGCGATGGAGTAATTGTTGCTATTGCCTTTGCGATCAACGCCGTTAAGTGTCGTGTCATAGCCTTCACTGAGGCCCAAATTATTGATAAGATAATTTTTAATATTGGAAGCTGATGGTTGGATTGCCGCAGCTGTCAATTGACGATGAGTGGAATCCTCCTTGAAAGCGTATGCTGGAACAGCAAAACATGTAGTTACTAATGCCAATATGACTGACAAACGTATAAAGTTCATTTTGCATCCCCCAAATACGCTCATTTTTTATTATCTTTTCCCATTTGATTTTCGATCTCTGTTTGCTCTAGCACCGAAATCTGATGCATCAAATTGTCATAGGTTGGTGTCTCACGATCTCCGCTAACTTTGATGCCGTAACTTAAAAAGCTATTTAGCTGCCTGTAAGTGAACTTATCAGTAAATACATCTAGCCTGTAGGTCAAATTGTTGTTCCACTCATGATCTTTGGTGATGTGGCCCCCAGGGAAAACCATGTCATTTCGCCATGGAATATAACCTGTCTTGTAGATGACCATTCGAGGTGGTTCCAAGAGTAATCCGGAAGCTCCCTCAAGTGAGAATTCACCTTTCTTATCAGTTATCGTCTCTACGGACTTATGCAGGTCACTGTACTGTAGGCCAGGAACACCACGGGTTTTTCTCCATTGAGCTACGACAACAGCTCCTTCAAGTGGCTGTCCCGTGACGTTGTCAACCACTTTGCCATTAAGACCGGTATAAAAGCCGCACGAGCAACAAATACACGAGACGACAATGAGAAATAAAATTAGTTTCTTCATCAGGTAATCCTTTAGTCAGAAGCGGTGCAGAGAATTTTTGATGCGCATATAATTAATACCCTCTGATTCTCCATACACAATCAGGGTCTCTGACAAAAGAGGCTGGATATGAAAATTCCCCTGATTTTTCTTCTCTAATTACTCCACACTCCGCAACGCCATCATTTTCATCAAGGGTATTTATTTCAATTGTTTTATGGCTGCCAAAAATCTCCTTGATATCTGCTCTGCTGAGGTTAGACATTCTCCGTTTCATTTCTTCTCTGGAGAAAACCGAAAAGGAAACAAACGCTTGATCCAAATTGCCTGATAACATTGATTGAGACTGGTTTTTCCAAAGCGTCTTAATATTCTGCTCAATTTGAGCTTTGGTTTCTGTAGGACAAGAATCTTTTGCATCAATATTATATTTGATGGTCTCGCAGATTCTATGACTCAGTCGCCAGTAGAAAATTGGCAGGCAGGTAATTTCC
>CAYWJJ010000019.1:0-67329 GCA_964458105.1 uncultured Geobacter sp. | reverse complement strand
AGGCCGCTGTCGTCAAGCCGGGTAATGAGAATTTTGCCTTCAACAGCAAGATCGTAGTTGAACAGAAACAAGTCCTGGAGCGTCACGGCAAGGCCCTGTTGGTCGACACCCGCGATCCCGAATTCTTCTTCGGCTCTGCCAAGCTGCCGTTTGTCGAAAGATTCGGCCGGGTCAAGGGTGCGGTACTGCTGCCATCTTCCTGGGCCTTTACGAAAGAGGGTGCCTTCCGACCGGTCGACGAGTTGCAGAAATATGTTACCGGGGTCGTCGGAACAGACAAGAGCCGCGAGATGATTGTCTACTGTGATACAGGGCGGCTCGCCTCGGTCTGGTGGTTCCTGCTGACCCGGGTTTTCGGCTATACCAATGTGGCTATGTACGATGGAAGCAGCCAGGATTTCATGAAAAATCCCAATTTCCCGATTGAACAATTTCACTGGTAAAATTGAGAAGCTTCAGCGCTTTCGAAAATCATGTCTCTGCCGGGCAGAGAAAACTAAGGAGTGTGAACAATGGCAAAAGGTGCAGTGAAGCTGGTAATGGCAGTACTTTTTATGACTTTTTCTCTTGGCGCAGGTGTGAGCGCCTGGGCCGGGCAGAGCAATGATGCGGCCGCTCTTAAAGGGGTAAAACAGGGCAAAGGGATTTTTCTGCTGAATGTGGATAGCCCGCAGAAGGCGGCCCTTTATCTGAACATCATCAGTGACACCCACAAAACCATGGCGGCCCAGAAGGTGAAGCCCGACTTCGTCGTCGTCTTCGTCGGCGCGACCGTCCGTTTTCTGACTACTGCACCGGATGCCGAGCTGGCCGCCACACAGAAGGAGGCGCTCGCCTCGATTGCCGCCTCGATCAAGGGGCTGAAGGAGAAGGGGGTCAAGCTGGAAATATGTGAAATCGCCACCGACTTCTTTAAGGTTTCCAACGACAAGTTGCTGCCGGAACTCAAACTGATCGGCAATGGCTTTACCTCGCTGATTGGGTACCAGAGCAAAGGTTATGGTCTGGTACCCATTTTTTAATCCACCCTGAGATGGTCTGAAAACAGAAAGAGCCTGCATTGCGCAGACTCTTTCTGTTTGGCACACTGATTTTCAGGCGATTTTGTTCTTCAAGACAAGCTGATTGCGATTGACTGGAATGGACGATATCGCCCGGCCAGCTTGCGGGAAGCCAATGTAACTACTGAATAGCCAAACGCAGAACCTAACCGATCTTCCTGAAGCTGATATCCCGCTTGAAGGAATCAAGGCGTATCTTTCACAATCCGATTCCCACCAGATAATTTTCATGGAATTTGAAAAGGACGTGGTTTTGCCGGAGCATTCCCACGCGGCACAGGTCGGCATCGTTTTGGAGGGAGAAATTGAACTGACTATTGCCGGCGAGAAGGCGATCTATACCAAAGGGGATCGCTACTATATCCCTGAAGGTGTGCTGCATTCGGGGAAAATATCTGCCGGGTATGCTGACATTACTTTTTTCAACGAACCGGATCGTTATGCAAGAAAACAATAGCAAACGAAGCCTTCCCCTTTAGCTGCCCGGTTGAGCGCCATTTCGTTGTGACTTACTCAAGATCACCAATGCTATGCCGCCAAGGATGGCCAGGGATGCCAACAAGAAACGCGCAGTTACGGACTCCCCGAGAAGGATGATGCCGCCAAGCGCTGCGAAAACCGGAACGCTAAGCTGAACGGTCGCAGCGTTAGTGGCCTTCAGCGACGGCAATACGGAATACCAGATTGCGTAACCCAATCCTGAAGCTACTGCGCCCGACGCAATGGCGTACCAAATGCCAACACTGTCCAAGTTGCCGTTTGAAATTTGCAATAAACTCAGTGCCGCTGCAAAAAGCGAAGAACGGAGGAAATTTCCGGCCGTAACACGGGTGGGATCCCCGGTTCCTTTTCCGCGCAATGAATAGACACCCCAGGCAACGCCAGCGATCAACATCAACACAGATCCAGCCAGCGGAGGTGCAGACAGGCCGGGGAGCAACAGGCCGACCAATCCTGCAAACGCAAGCATAAGGCCGACAAGCTGTTGTTTGCGAAACCGCTCACCAGCCCATAAACCATGACCTATCATCGTTGCCTGAACAGCGCCGAAGAGAAGCAGGGCGCCGGTCGCAGCGGTCAGGCTTATGTACGCGAATGAGAATCCGGCTGCATAAGCAAACAGGGCAAAAGCCGAAATCCAGTTGCCGCTTCCCCTGCTATCCTTGCGAAAGAAACCCGCAATCGCCCAAAGTACAACGGCTCCGGAAACCAGTCGAATAGAGGTGAAGCTGGCAGCGTCGATGCTGGTGTGCTTGAGTGCGATACGGCATAGCACCGAATTTCCAGCGAACGCGATCATGGTTAGAAGTGTTAGAAAACCAATTCGAGTCGATGTCATTAAATTACCTATTAGGTGTTATTTGCTGGTTGTTTTGGGAGCACACGGTCAAGGATCACGGGGTGCGAAGTGGTCCCCTAGTACCGGGTGTTAGTTATATATGCCGGAATTTTTAGGTTCTATCTGTGTTCATCCTATTTATTCTGTGGTTAACTTCCTTTTGTTGCTTGAATGAAAAATCGTAACAGTTGATCATACATCTCGCAAAATCTTGCGTATGGTCGGTGTTCCACAGGACAGCGCTTATTGTGACTTGCAAATAATACGTTGCTATGGGAAAAATGTGGCCCGTCACTAACGTATAACATCTAACCATCCAACAATGCAGCAATTCAGGCAGATCAAGGAAACGACATGAAACAGATCGGCATTATCGGCGGCCTCGGCCCTGAATCAACGGTTGATTACTACAAAAGCATTATCGAGTCCTTCCGGACGGAGGGGAGCCTGGCTGCCCCGGAAATCGTTATCTATAGCGTCAATCTGGAGGAAGTGCTGGAACTCGTTGCGCGGCAGGAGTGGAACCATCTGGTTTATCTTTTGGTTGCAAAGATCAAGGCACTGCACCGGGCCGGCGCCGATTTTGCGGTGATCTCCGCCAACACTCCGCATATCGTTTTTGACGAAGTCCGGGCCAAATCCCCTCTCCCCCTGTTGAGCATTGTCACGGCAACCGCAGACAAGGCAAGTCAACTGGGTTTGAAAAACGTGGGGTTATTGGGGACAAAGTTCACGATGCAGAGCAATTTCTTCGCTCCGCAGTTTTCCGCCCGTGAAATCTCGGTCGTTGTCCCTTCCGTTGCCGATCAGGATTATATCCATTACAAACTGATGACCGAAATAGAGCTGGGAATCATTACTGACGAGACGAGAAAAGGGCTGCTGGCGGTTATTGTGCGGATGATAGCCGCGGATAATATTGACGGCGTGATTCTCGGCTGTACTGAATTGCCGCTGATCCTCGATAAAAACGAATTCGGCATTCCTTTTCTAAATACGACCGCAATTCATGTGGAGAATATCGTTAACTACTGCAAGAAGGGTTGATGACGGTGCGGCACGCCGGAAAACAGGGAGAGTGAAAAAGTCTGAACATCTGAGCAACTAAGGGGGAACCGGCGGGGTCAATACCTCAATACCGTCAGGATCTCTCCCGGCTGGCGCTCCACAGTCACCACCTTCTGAACGGGATCACAGGAATAGGTGAGATAGCAGAAGGAGCGTGGATGACTGAGCACAGCAGGCGTGAGCGCAACCAGGTTCGTACCGCCTGAATGCCGGGCGGATGGAGCCAGCAATCCCGGATGACCTTCCTGGTGAAGGCGTTCGCCGATCTGCTGGGTAAAGCCGTAATCGTCGGCCACCAGTCCCGGAAACGCTTTCCCTTTTCTAGACAGGTCGATCAGCAGCGCCCGGCAGCGCACCAGATAGACCGCCCGCTCTCTGATAATCGGGCTGTGGTTGCCTTCAATCCCGGCTTCTTCCTTCACCATGTGGAAGGCTGTTTCATGGATGGTTGTATCCAAGGCGAGCGCCCCGTACCAAACGCCAAACGAGCCGTTGCCGTAGCGGGTTCTCAAATATGGCTCCTGCTCGAAGGGATAGGTGATGGAGGTGGTATAGCGGAATCCCCTCTGCAAAAATCCGGAAGGTATAGTCGACTTCACCTTTATCTCCGCCGCGGCTGCTATGGCGCTCAACTGCTCGTCACCGTCCGATAGATCGGAAAACAGATCTTCCGACTCCCGGAGCGATACTATATTGCGGTAGGCATCGCCGTCGAAATCGCGGGTCTTGTCGAAAAGCGCAGGCTTTGCCATCACCGCCCCCGGTAGAAATCAAGGTAGCGGGCGACGCGGGCGATCCCGATGATCCCCTGCTCCTTCATGACATCCAGCGGAGCAAGATTGTCAAAAGCGGCGTTGCGTCGGTTCACCCAGGAATAGCGGATGTCTTCATTGCGGGGATACAAAAGCCGCAGCGCTTTGTGGATTGACAGCAGCCACCCCACGCGATCGAACATATCACGGGTCGCAGACAGCGCCTCGCCCTTGGCATATTTGGAGAGCATGGCCCGGCTTTTGGGGCTGAGGCCCAGCAGGTCCAGCTGATCGGACGTGCTCAATCCCCACAAATGGAACAGCTTCATGACAAGAGTGGCAAGTCCCTTGCGGGAATCGACTGACTCCAGGATAACTTCATCGATTTTGAGATTTGCATGTGCCATGGGCGTCTGATCTCCTGTATGTAAACAGACCTCTTATGTTTAAAAATAAACTTAATTTGTTTACTTGACAACACATTTTACGGATACTGAAGATGGGCGATTTCTGGAAGTGAATGCAATAAGTATCGCGAAATATAACATGGATAAGCAGAGTGATGGCCGTCCCAGTCCACTAAACAATACCCGTTAATAGTTGCGCATACCGGATTCCCCTGCCTGCTATTGCCGTAAAAAAATATATGAGGTGGCTTCATGCCGGTCCTGTTCCGTTACATTATAAGGTTTGTTCTGATCTCAGGTATGATCGCAACCGCGGGTTGCTCCTGGCCCAGCGTAAAAATTGGGGATGACAAGTATCTCCTGGCGCCGCCACCGGCCAAGGCAGACGACAAGGGCTATGTCACTCCGGAAAACATTCGGGAGAATAAATAAGAACACGAGAGGAAATGTAATTTTCCGGGAACCTTTCCGAATCTGCTGCGTATTACTGTTCATGGAATAACACCGTGGAGCCCTAGTGAACGACAACGACATAATCAGTCTTATCCGGAACGGCGACGTTGATGCCTTTGCCCAACTGGTCCAAAAGTACCACAAAAACCTGCTGGCATTTATCTACAGGTTCGTGCGTGATCCGCATCTGACAGAAGATATCGGCCAGGAGGTGTTTCTGGACGTTTATAAATCGTTGTCGAAATTCGATCCGGATCGGGGAACTCCTTTTTCGGCCTGGCTCTACATCACTGCCCGCAATCGCTGCATCAGCGAACTGCGGAAACGTGGCAGGACGGAAAACGTGCCGCTTGAGGATTATCATGCCATCACCCGCGCTGCTGACAGCGCTGAAGAAACGCTGATCGGGCACGAAGGGCGGCAGGCCTTGGCGGCCTCGCTTGAACAACTCCCGGAACCGTTCCGGACAACAATGGTCAAGAGTCTGCAAGGGGTTTCATTGAATGAAATCGCCCGCCAGTGCGGGATTTCACCGGCCACGGCCAAGACCCGCTTGTATCGGGCCAAAGAGAAGATCAAGCGGCTGATGAAAGAATATGTTGGAGGTGTCTGTCATGAACCAAGAATATAAGCCCTCTCCGGATTTCGTCTGCAAGGTCATGAAACAGGTTCACGCCTATGAGGCGTCGCGAACCTCGTTTGTGGAATGGTTCAGCACCCACCCGTTTATCCGCTATGCCTTGGCTGGCGGTGGGACTTTGTTCGGTATTTTCAAGGCTGTGCCGGTTTTTTAAAACGTGACGGGAAAGGATTTTAACCACATGGAAAGTGCAGTCGATACACTGGTTGAGCGAAGCGAAGTACGGGCAAAGTCGAAAATCCGGGAGTATCTCGAATCGATACTTTGGGCGGTTATGCTGGCCCTTGTCATCAGGACCTGTTTTGTCCAGTCCTTCAAAATCCCATCCGGTTCCATGCTCGACACGCTGGTGATCGGCGACTGCCTGCTGGTAAACAAGTTTATATACGGCATCAACGTGCCCTTCACCGATCTGCGTTTGCCAGGATTTCGCGACCCGCAGCGTGGAGACGTGATCGTCTTCAAATATCCGGAAGATCGTTCGAAAGACTTCATCAAGCGTTTGATCGGCGTACCGGGCGATCAGATCCTGATTCGTGACAAGCGGGTATATATAAACGGAATCCTCTATCGAAATCCCCATCAAGTGCACAAGGACCGGCAAATGCTGCCGGGGATAGTGGCTCCGCGTGACAATTTCGGTCCGGTCAGAGTTCCCGCGGGTGGATATTTTGTGATGGGCGACAACCGGGACAATTCCTATGACAGTCGTTTTTGGGGTTTTGTGGGCAAGTCCGATCTGGTGGGGTTGGCGTTCATCAAATACTGGTCGTGGGACCGGGAGCGGTGGCTCCCTCGTTGGCAGAGGATCGGCAAGTTAATTAATTGACAGAATCAGAATGGTATCTGAATAGAAAAGCCAATATTGCGATTCCTGTGTTCTGTGCCATAGCCTCTTGTTCCAGGCAGGCTGTTCGCTGTTCAATTGAAAACAGTTGCTGAATCGTAAGCGAAACGGAAGGCGAATAGATGGCCAAAATACTCATTATCTACTCAACTACCGATGGCCAGACAGAAAAGATCAGCCGCCGGCTGCAAAAGGTGATTGAAAAAGAGGGGCATAAAGTTACGCTCTGTTCCATCACGGATTGTGGCGGCCTCGATCTGCGGTCTTTCGATAAGATCGTGATCGGCGCCAGCATCCGCTATGGCAGGCACAGCCGGCTGGTGATCGATTTCATCAACCGGAACAGGGAACTGCTCGACAGCAGGCCCAATGCTTTTTTCTCGGTCAACGTGGTGGCGCGCAAGCCGGAGAAGAGCATACCGGAAGCCAATCCCTACCTGCAGAAGTTCCTCCGGCGGATATCCTGGCGCCCCAGGGAGCTGGCGGTCTTTGCCGGTCGGATCGATTATCCGGGTTACGGTTTTTTCGACCGCCAGATGATCCGGCTGATCATGTGGATGACAAAGGGCCCGACCGATCCGAAGGCTGTAGTGGAATTCACCGACTGGCAGCAGGTGGAGGAGTTCGGGCGATTGATCGGCTGGATGCAGTGACCGTGTTCCAACAAGAACAAAAAATCTTCAGTTTAGAAGGGGTGACCGGCATGACCAAAACCGACCTGAAAAAAGATTTGAAACAGCTTTACTCCGCCTCCGTCAAGGAGCCGGTCATGGTGGCGGTCCCACCGGCAAACTACCTGATGATCGATGGGCAGGGTGATCCCAACCATGCCCCGGAGTTCCAGCAGGCGGTCGAGGCGCTCTACGGCCTGGCCTATACCTTGAAGTTCATGCTCAAGAAGCGGGGGATCGGGCCGGAGTATGCGGTCATGCCGTTGGAGGGGCTGTGGTGGGTGGAGGACATGCGCCTGTTCAGTCCGGAGAACAAGGACGCCTGGCTATGGACCATGATGATCATGCAGCCGGAATGGGTGACGATGGAGCTGTTCAGCGAAGCGCTCAAGGAGGCTGCCGGGAAGAAAAAATCTCCTGCCCTGGCCAAGGCCCGGCTCGAACCGTTCCACGAAGGGCCGGCCGCCCAGATTATGTATATCGGCCCCTATTCCGGGGAAGGACCGACCATCGAGCGGCTGCACGCCTTCATCCACGGCAACGGACATGAATGCGCCGGCAAGCATCACGAGATTTACCTGAGCGACCCGCGCCGGACCGCGCCGGAAAAGCTGAAGACCATCATCAGGCAGCCGCTGCGGTGAAAAAAGGCTTGCCGGTCAGTCGCATCCCTTAATACATCATCAGTATTCAAAAGCAGCGGCGTCACCGCTCGTCAGTCATGACGCTACTTTTGGAAAATATCGGACATCAGAGAGCCCTTCGAAATCATTGTCCTGGGTCCAAAGTACAGCGGCGTGGATTCGCGCTGTTGCCAAGATAATGCTGTCAGCCATCGGTGTTTTCAGATCCAGACTCAACTTTGCCGCCAAAAGTGCTATGGACGAGGAAAGTTCAACGACCTTACCCTGTTGCATCAGCGCCACGGCCTGAAGCGCCGCATCCTCTCCCCGCTGGCGACAGACTATTTTGAACACCTCATACAGGGTGATGGACGGTACCAGCAATTCGGCACTATTGCCAAGCGGGACTGCGAACCGGTCGGCATTCGGCCCGTCAGCGAAATACTCCAGCCATCCCGAAGAATCCACGATGTTCACAGACGGTCGTCCTCACGTTCCACGGTTGTGTCAATACCCTTCAGAAATCCCCGCATCTCCGCGATATCCCTGGTCGGCAGCAACTCAATCCGGTTACCGTACGCGATGACCTGCATCATCTGTCCTGGTACGAGATGAAGGCTTTCACGGACATCGGCCGGTATGACAACCTGATATTTTGGTGATAATTTAACGGCTCCCATGGCGCGCTCCAATCGATCAATATATCGTTCAACAAAAGCTTATTCGATACGGTATGTAATTGCAAGTCTTCATTCCTCACACCAATCAGCCGCTTTATACCTGTGCAAGTGAACAGGTGCTTTTTGTAGATCATTAGCGTATAGTAACCAAACTCTGCGGCAGTATTCCTTTCGGGCCGCGCATCAAGAAAGCGGAGGAATAGTGAAAACTTTGACGAAGGTGTGGGCAGCCATTGCGATAATGGTTTTCATGCTGACCGGCTACGCAAGCATGCCGATAAAGCCGGATTCAATGACGCGGGGCGATTACTCCTATGTCAAGGAATACATCTCCTGGCTGGCTCGCAAGGAGATGAAAAACAATGATGTGACTGGCCTTTCCATCGCCCTGGTGGACGATCAACGGGTGGTCTGGGCGGGAAGGTTTCGGTTTTGCCGATCAGGCCAACAAGCTGCCTTCCACGCCGGAGACGATCTACCGGTCCGGCTCGATTTCCAAGCTCTTCACCGCCACCGCAGCCATGCAGCTGGTCGAGCAGGGCAAGCTGGACATCGCTGCCGCTCAAGACCTATCTGCCGGAATTCTCCATCAAGAGTCGCTTCCCGGATGCAGGTCCAATCACACCCCGCACCATCATGACCCATCATTCGGGGCTCCCATCGGACCTGCTGAAGGGGATGTGGACCAAACAGCCGGAACCGTTCGAGAACGTAGTCAACCTGCTCCGGGACGAATGCGTTGCCAATCACCCCAACTTCGTCTTCTCCTACTCCAATGTGGGCGTTACCCTGTTGGGGCATGCTCTGGAAAAGGTGACCGGCCGCGATTATGCCGGGCATATGGAGGCATCGCTGCTTCGTCCGCTGGGGATGAATCATTCCGCGTTTTCCCAGGCGCCCGACCGCTCGCCGCAGGGCGCCAAGGCCTATCGCAAGAGTGAGGAAACCGAGGAGTTTCCCTTGCGTGGCATCCCGTCCGGAGGGTTGAACTCCAATGTTCTGGACCTCTCCCGCTTCATGGAGATGATCTTTGCCAAGGGGCGGGCCGGGGATCGGCAGATCATCAAGCCGGAGACGCTGGTCGAGATGCTGCATCCTCAGAATACCGATGTGCCGCTTGATTTCAATTTTCGCATCGGGCTGGCCTGGATGCAGGGTGGGCCGGGTGATATAAACATCCGCAATGCCGTGCCGGTTGCCCACCATGCCGGGGCGACCCTTTATCACCGCAGCCAGCTGATCGTGCTTCCCGAGCAAAAACTGGGGGTAGTTGTGCTAGCCAATTCAGCCACAGCCGGAGGCGTGGTCAACAAGCTGGCCACCGAGGCGCTGAAGCTGGCTTTGGAAGCCAAGTCCGGCATAAAGCAGCCCGAACAAGCCGAAACGACTGGTCGTGGTGAAGGTTCATTGACCCAGGAGGAGTTGCAGTCCTATGAAGGACGCTATACCACCATGGCTGGTGTCGTTGATATTACGAAAAAGTTAGACTACCTGCGGGCCAAGATCATGGATGCCACTTTGCGCCTGGTGCCGCGTCCCGACGGCCTGCTGGGGCTCCAATTCAGGCTGTTGGGCATGATACCCATCAGCCTGGGTGAGCTGGACAAGGTCGGCATCTCGCGGGCAATGGTGGCTGGGCGCGAAGTTGTGAAGGCCACCATGAACGGACAGGAACTGCTGGTTGGGGAACGGTTAAAGCCGGTGCCGATTCCGGAAGCATTGCAAAAAAAGGTGGGGGAATATGAGATCGTTAATGCCGGTGATGACGCCGTTCTGGTTGACAAGATACACCTCCGTCAGGACTGCGGTTTGCTCCTGGTGGAATATGGCCTGCCGCTCTTTACCGACAAAATGATGAGCTTCGCGATCACGCCGCTCTCGGACAGCGAGGCGATTATCAGCGGGCTGGGACGCGGCATGGGGGAGACAATCCGGATAGTTACGGTTGATGGTGAGGAAATGATCCGGTATTCGGGGTATCTGCTCAGGAAAAGACAAAAATAGAGAGAAGTTGCACCGGTTTGTTGAGGGGAACGGCCGCAAAATGGCCGGAAAGCACCTCGAAATTTATCTGAGCGACATCAGAAAGGCGGATCCCACGAAATGGAAAACCGTAATCAGGTAACCCATGAATTAAACCTGATGGCGCTTAACCGATGTCATTACTTTCATGAGTCCACGACTCTATTCAAGTGGCGCAGCTCATTCCTCTTTTCGGAGCGGGAAGTGGACCCGCTGAAATCGCCGATTTATCCTGGCGTACCGAACATTGTGTCGATACTTTTTACAAACAACTGAAAGTTGGTGGATAAATCAGGAATATTGTGTCGATATCGTTTACATACGACACTAATTTATAAATACCAATGCTTTTATTGCGGGAATATCGAATAGTTAGCTGTTGGTACTTTTCTTGCTAAAGATTATGCAGTATTAATACAACCGTGAGGAGGGTAAAATGAGAATGGTCAAAAGGGTATTTCTTGCAACTCTGCTGGTTATTGCTTTAGGGCATGCCAGGAACTCGGTGGCGGCATCATTTGTTAACGGGAGTTTTGAAACTGGCGACACGACCGGGTGGGTTACTGATTCTTCATATGGCCTTAACCCATTTGGCACAATTTATGGGTCCGGGTTCAACGGCAAGTACTGGGCATGGGTAGCCGGCTATGAAGGCTCAATCTACTTCAATCAAACAGTGACAGGACTAACTGCAGGGACGAAGTACGCTGTGGATTTCTTGATTGCTTCAGAGTTCACAAAATCTGATAGCATTTTTGTATCTGCGGATGGCGGCCCGAGCCAGCAGTTCTTCGCCCCTGCAATGAATTCAAACTTCTGGGACAACTGGGTGTCACGAGAATTTGACTTTACCGCCACGGGTACCACAGCGTTGATTAGTTTTAGCACCCATGGTGTTGATCCCAATAGTCAATACGACATTGGGTTGGACAATGTAACCATTCGAGAGCTAAATCAGCCGGTTCCAGAGCCCTCCACGTTCCTGCTCTTTGGAGTCGGACTTGCGGGTGTTGGTTTCCTGAGGAGGAGAGCTAAAAAATAATTTGGTGACCCACAATTAAAAAAGTGGAGCCCATATTATTGGCTAGCTAGCAGTTTTGTGGGAATAATATTTGTGCCCCTGTTGTGTGTGAAGCCGCAACAGGGGTCTTTTTGTGCCAGTCGGGTCGCATTATGCGTTTTAGCGCGACGGTTTTCGACGTCTTCTGAAGAATTGCGTTTCACGATGAGGCCGTTCAACAAAGCCTACTAAGCTGTGGATTTGCAAATTTCGAAGAGGGATTGCCGGAGGCAGCCCCTCTTTTTTCTGGACAGACCTCACAACTACTTGCATAATGCAACCATTATGTCAGACTCCTTGGGAGACAAAATGGAATCAGTCCGGGAAAAGTTGCAGATATTCGCGCGCCGCTTCGGCATGCTGAACGCGGCCTGCTGCGATGAGTGTTGCGGAGAGCAGGTCTCGATGGCACAGAGTCACATACTCTTCGAAATCCGCAGAAAAGGCGCTCCCTCGATGCAGCAGGTGGCTGAAGAGCTGGGCATGGATGTAACCACCTTCAGCCGCCAGGCCAAAGGCTTGGAGGGAAAGGGACTGATTGTGCGCACGGTCTCGCCGGAAGACCGCCGCGTGAGCCTTTTGGGGCTGACTGCAGCGGGAGATGATGCTTTGAAGAGGATCGACAACTATATGGCGGCCAGGATCGAAGTGATTTTCTCGTCCATGACCCCTTTTGAGCGGGAGACCGTGGTCAGATCGCTGGGATTGCTGAACGAGGCGGTGACCAGAGCGTCCGAAACCGGTACGCGGCAGGAAGGAGTAATTGCATGTTGCAAGTAAAAAACCGGCCGAGCGGCCCATTCAAGATCAAGAGCATTAGAACCGTTAGCGATACGGAGCGTGGCCCAGACGGCGGCGCCTGCTCGATTAATTCGGGCGACGGAACCGACAAGCCCCCCTGCTGAGGTCCTCCCACTTCCGCCGGCGGCGGAGATATAAACGAGAATGTTCCCGGTTTTCTGGGGTGGTTGCAGACCGGAGCGGGGCGTGTGGCCCGCATATCAACGAAACTCACCCTGGCCGACAGGTTCGGCGCCTGCAAGGCGCGCTGGGGCATCGGCCGGATGAGCTACATGGTCCCGCCCGGACTCTATGCGCTCGGCAATCCGGCCGCAAGCGACCCGGTGCTGGTGACCGCCAACTATAAGATGAGTTATGACGCCGTCCGTGGTGCCATGGCCGGACGCAACTGCTGGCTGCTGGTGCTGGAGACCTATGGCATCAACGTCTGGTGCGCGGCCGGCAAAGGGACCTTCGGCACCGGAGAACTGGTGCGCAGAATCGCATCCAGCGGGCTGGCAAAGGTTGTCAGCCATCGCAGGGTTATCCTGCCGATTCTGGGTGCGCCGGGAGTTGCGGCCCACGAAGTGGCCAGGCGCAGCGGCTTCAACGTCAGCTATGCCGCCATCCGGGCAAACGATCTGCCCCAATATCTGGACAACGGCCAAGCTACGACCGCGGCGATGCGGAAACTGAGCTTTACGCTCTATGAGCGACTGGTCTTGATCCCGGTGGAACTGGTGCTGGCGCTCAAATCGATTATCCTGGCGGGCGGAGGGCTTTTTCTGCTGTTTGCCGTTTCCGGCGGCCCTGCGGCGGGGTTTGCGGCTTTTATCGCCTGGCTCGGCGCCTGTCTGGCCGGGATCGTTGTCGGGCCGATCCTGCTACCCTGGCTCCCAAGCCGCAGCTTTGCCTTGAAAGGTGCCGAGGCGGGGCTATTGTGGAGCAGCGCATTCTATCTGCTGGCCGGGGGGCATGCCTGGAGCAGGTGGGTGATTGTGGCGATCTTTCTAGCCCTGCCGGCGGCAAGCGCGTTCTATACACTCAACTTCACCGGCTGCACCCCTTTCACCTCCATTTCCGGTGTAAAAAAGGAGATGCGTATCGCCATCCCGGCCATTGGCGGGGCGATTATCATCGGGTTTGCATTTCTGCTGGTGGGACGGTTTCTGTAAGCGATCAAGGAGTAAACCATGGAAAAATTCAAGTATCTCGAAAACGTGGCAACGCTGAAACTGGACCGGGCCGCCTGCATCGGCTGCGGTCGCTGCCTGGAGGTCTGCCCGCATCAGGTATTTTCGCTCGCGGAGAAAAAGGCCGCGCTGATTGACCTGAATGCCTGCATGGAGTGCGGCGCCTGCGCCCTCAACTGTCCGGTCAAGGCGCTCTCGGTTGATGCCGGGGTCGGCTGCGCCTCGGGCTTGATCAATGAGTGGTTGCGGGAACGGAAACTGGGCAGGCTGAGCGGCGGGAGCTGCTGCTCCTGAGTTTACTTGCTACAACTCAAAACAGCACCGTAACAGGGCAAGGCATTGACATTTCATGTTTCAACTGGCACAACCGGGATGAAATCATCCGTTTCACCCGGTTTTTCAATTCACTTGAATGCCGGCGCAAGGGGCGCATTATGACCATCACAACCAACCTGAAGATCGATGAGAATCCCTTTGCCCAGAAGCTCGGCATAAAGGAGTGGCAGAACCGCCAGTTTATCCAGCCAAAACCGGAAGAATATCTGATCGATGAACTGATTCCCGCCAACGCCCTGGTTTCGCTGCAGACCAGCGACATCTTCGGCAAGAGCACACTTGCGACCCAACTGGCCATGTCGGTGGCTTTCGGGCTGCCGTTTCTTGATCGCTATAAATGCCTGCAGCCGGGCAAGGTATTGTATATCAATGCCCGCGACACCGATGAAGACAGCCATCGCAGGTTTAAGCGCCTGATTCGTGAATGGTCCAATTCCGCTCCGGACATATCCGGCCGGATTGATGAAAATCTGGACAATTTCACCCACGTTTCTCTGTTTGATGAGTGCTTCGGAGTTTCACCGCAACTGGTGGATGTCTCGGGAAGCATGACCAAGTCCTACTCTTATTTGAATCAATTCAGCGAATACTTCAAATGCAAGCTGATCGTCCTCGACCCGGTTGAGGATTTTTTCCCCGAAAACCTCAAAAATATCTCCGAGCTGTATCTCAAGCTGCGCCAGATAAATTCAACGGTCCTGCTGGTTGCCGACCACAGCCGCAACGAAGCATTCCACAAGGTCGAGGTAGGCATGTCCATCATCGAAAACGGATTGCGGATTCACAGCGATTACCTGGGATGCCGCGATATCGGCATGGCCATGGGAGCCGGCATCTGGTTTCCGACTTCATGATGGATTGCCGCGCGGGATGTGCCGCCTGCTGCATAGCGCCGTCGATTTCGTCGCCGATTCCCGGCATGCCGGGAGGCAAGCCGGCCGGGGTGCGCTGTCTGCAACTGACACCGGACAACCTTTGCCGGATCTTTGGCCGGCCGGAACGGCCGGCGGTCTGCCGCAGCTTGCGCCCGGACAGGGAAATGTGCGGAATCAGCGATAGCGAGGCGCTGGAAATGCTGACCGGCTGGGAGCATCAGACGCGTCCCGGGCAGTGATCAATCATGCCCGCTTTCACCTGCAGCCTTGAACCTGTAGCGGCCCCTGTGGTATCAATAGAGTCATGAATATCATTACACCGAATACCCTCTGGCTGTCTCTCTTTGTCCTCAACATCCTGCTGGTGCTGATTGACGCCTCGCTTGGCTACCACCTGGCCCCGCGTCTTTTGCGCACGCCCGACCCGGATGAACCGGAACTGCAGGAGTCTGCGGTCCGGACAGTCCGCGGCACGCTGACCTTCCTGGTGGCGCTGTACATGTTTTTCAACTGTCTGGGATATTTTCGCGGCAACAGCGAGTTGATGCTGATAGTCACCGTACTGATCGTGCTTGATCTGGCCGGCCAGCTCTATCTCAAGCGCCGCTCAGGCCCCAACAGCGAACAGCCATGAGCAAAATCCGTTAAGGTCTGTTTTCAATCGCTGACAGCCTCTGTCTGCTGCACCGAATCGAACATGCCGACAGCGGCTTCGAACTGGCCCGATTGCGGACCCGCTGGAAGCCGCTTGTCTGAGGATTTTTCAGTTACTTTTTAGGCCCGGCGGTATTCAGCGCTTTGATCATCGCATCGGTGACATCCTGGGCATCAACCTCGTTGCCGACATAAAGCAATTCCTTCTTGACGACGATTACGGCAAAATTGTTGGTCTTACCGTAGGCAACCGCAGCCTGCTCAATGTCTTCAAAAAGCGCCTTGGTCTCCTTTTCCTGCAAGTTATAGAACTCTTCTTCCGAGCTGCGGGCAAATTTCTGGAAATCCTCCAGTTTTTTCTGGAACTCCTTGGATTTTGCTTCGCGCTGTTGCGGAGTCATAGTTGGAAGTTTGGCCTCGATCGATGTTTTCATCTTTTCGATCTGTTTTTTCTTACCGTCGATCTTTACCTGCAACGAATCCTTTTTGGATGTCAGCTGCACTTTAAGAGCTTTCCCGCGATCTGAATCACTGCCGACCCGGACTATATCAACATAACCAAGCTTCGGGCTCTGCCTGACGGCTGCTGTTTCGGCCGGCTTGGCAGCTGCCGCCGGTGCCGGCGGGGCATTCACTGCGGACGGAACCTGAACGGCGCTGTTCGGAGCGGTGGCAGGGGCGCTGTCCGCGGCGTTTGCCAGGGTCGGAAGTGCGACAATGATTGCAATTAATAGATTTTTAAATTTGTTGGGCATGGTATCTCTCGTTTTGTGGGATAGAATAGCTGAAGCAGCATAAAGGGATTGCAGGCTTGACGCAATACAAATTGCCGGGCCGGACCGGGAGGGAAACAATGAAATACGCCGAAATCTTATATCGTCTGGCAATTGCGCTCTGGGTAGGTGGCAGCGCCCTGTTCACGTTTGTGCTGACACCGCTGCTGTTCAAAACCGAAAGCCGTGATACAGCCGGGCGCATCGTCGGAACGTTTTTCCCAGGTTATTTTCGCTGGGGTCTGGCCTGCGGTGGGATCGCGCTGCTTTGCCGACTTTTCCTGCGGGGAGGACGGCTGGAGCTTGCCACCGGGATACTGGTGCTGATGCTGGCTGTCACGTCCTTCCAGGCCTTCTTTGTCGAGCCGAAAGCGGCTGACATCAAGCGCCGGATTGTTTCCTTCGAAACCACGCCGAAGGACCACCCGCTGCGGCAACAGTTCTCCAAGCTCCATGGCGTCTCGGCAGCCTGCAACCTGGCGGTGGTGGCCGGCGGCGTGGCGCTGGTTATCCTGCTGTAACTGGCTACCGGCAGCTGGCCGAAGCGCTGGCAAAATTGCTGAAAAAGAGCGGCGCAATTTAGGCGGCAACTGCGTTTACCCCACCGTTTTCCTGAATCTGCCCACCGCCACCAGCAGAACCACGACACCGATCGTGGCCAGCGCAGCCAGTTGCGGCCAGAGGATGTTCAGTCCAACCCCTTTCAGAAAAATTCCCCGGATGATCACCATGTAGTAACGCAGCGGATTCAGCAGTGTCAGCCATTGCGCCGGCTCGGGCATGTTCTCGATCGGAAAGGCGAAGCCGGACAGCAGCATGGCCGGAAAGATGATGAAAAAGGCGCTCATCATGGCCTGCTGCTGGGTCTGGCTGATGGTGGAGATCAGCAGCCCGATCCCCAGCGAGCTCATCAGAAAGAGGGTCGTGGCGAAGAACAGCAGCCAGAGGCTGCCCCGCACCGGCGTATCGAACACCAGCGCCCCGACCGCACTGATCAGAAACACATCGATATAACCGATCAGCACGAAGGGCAGTGTCTTGCCCAGAATGAATTCCCCTTTGCGGATCGGGGTGACGATGACCTGCTCGATCGTGCCGATCTCCTTCTCGCGCACGATCGCCATCGACGAGAGCAGCATCGTGATCACGAACAGGATGTTGGTTATGACCGCCGGAACATAGAAGGGCGGACTTTCCAGGTTTGGGTTGAACCAGGCCCGGCTGGCCAGTTCCACCCGCCCGACACGGGGAGGGGAACCCGCCAAACGCGCGGCATGAGCGGTCTGCAGGCTGGCGTTGTAGTCAGTCGCCAGACGCGCCAGATAGCCCATGATTACCCCGGCCGTGTTGGAATCGCTGCCATCCAGCAGAGCCTGGACCGCAGCCGTATCGCCCCGCCGCAGCTGTTCGCTGAAGCCATGTTCGATATGCAGCACCAGCCGCACGTTGCCCCGGTCCAGAATCTTTCGTACTTCCTGATCGTTGTCGATCTGCCTGACTATCCGGAAGTAGCCGGAGGAAGCCAATATGGCGACCAGATCGCGGCTTTCGCTGCTGTTGTCCCGGTCAAAGATCGCGGTGGGGATGTTTTTCACATCCATATTGACGGCATAACCGAAAATAACGGTCTGCAGCGCCGGCAGCACAAACAGAACGATCCGCATGCGCGGGTCGCGAAAGACCTGAATGAACTCCTTGATCAGCATGGCGCGGAGACGTTCGAACATTTAGTTGATCTTCTTTTTGAACATTTTGATTGCCACCGTCATCACGATGGCTCCGAACCCGGCCAGAAACAGCACCTCCGGCCATAGCACGCCCATCCCCACATCCTTCAGATAAATTCCCCGCAGGATGAAAACGAAGTAGCGGGCCGTGATGATGTGGGTCACGGTCTGGATCGGCAGCGGCATGTTTTCGATCGGGAAGATGAAGCCGGATAGCAGGAAAGCAGGCAGGACCGTCGTTACGATTCCGACCTGGCTGGCCAGAAGCTGGCTTTTGGTGATGATGCTGAGCAGCATCCCGAATGAAAGGGCTCCGAACAGAAACAGCGTCGAGAGCAGGGTCAGTAGCCAGAGGCTGCCGCGCAGCGGCACGTCAAAGACGAATTCACCGACGCCGACACACAGCAGCAGATCCAGCATGCCGATGCAGAAATAGGGCGCCAGCTTGCCGAAGATCAGCTCTGCACCGGTAACCGGCGTGACGATCAGCTGCTCCATTGTGCCGGTCTCCCACTCCCTTGCCATGCAGAGCGAAGTCAGGATGGCGGCCATGATCATCATGACGACCGCAATCAGGCCGGGGAAGATGAAGTTGCGCGAAACCATGTCATTGTTGAACCAGACCCGCGGCCGCAGTTCCAGGACCGGCAGCTTCCCCTGGGTGGGCGAGTATTCCTTCTCCCCCTGGGAGGGGGTAGCCGGAGGCCGGGTAAGGGAGGTGTTTCGCAGCTGCTTCAGCATTATGTCGCGGGTAAAAGTGGCCGCTGTGGCATCGGCATACCCCAGGGCAATAGTAGCTGTGTTGGGGTCGCTACCGTCCACGACCGTCTGCACCACGGCTGTTTCGCCATGGGAGAGCCGCCGGGCAAAGTCGGCCGGGATTACCAGCGCGATCAGCGCCTCACGACGGTCGATGGCATCCTCGATCTGACGGTAATTGTCGGTGCTGATGCGCAGGTCAAAGTAGCGCGAGCCGGAGAAACGGCTGATGAACTCGCGGCTCTCCACACTCTGCGACTGGTCCCACACCACCAGCGGCACCCGGTCCACATCCATGGTCAGGGCATAGCCGAACAGAAACAGCAGCATCATCGGCATGCCGATCCCCATCATCAGGCTGCGTGGGTCACGCAACACGTGCAGGAATTCCTTTCTGGCGACGGCTTTCAGACGGCGCAGGTTCATGCTTTATCCCGCTCCTCGATCAATCCGATGAAAACATCCTCCAGGCTCGGCAATTCCCCATCCACCGCCCGCGCCTGCTTCAACTCGTCCGGCGTCCCCACCGCGATCAGTTCTCCGCGATAGATCAGCGCCAGGCGGTCGCAATATTCGGCTTCGTCCATGTAGTGGGTCGTGACAAAGACCGTAACCCCGCCTTCGGCCAGGGAATAGATCAGCTCCCAGAACTTGCGGCGTGAAAGCGGATCGACGCCGGAGGTCGGCTCATCCAGGAAAACGATCGGCGGTTCGTGCAGGATGGCGCACCCCAGCGCCAGCCGCTGCCGCCAGCCACCGGACAGCTCTCCCGCCAGAGAACCTCGCCTTTCCGTCAGACCGGCCATCCTGATCACCCACTCGGTCCGTTCCAGCCGTTTGGCTGCCGGCAGGCGGTAGACTCCGGCGTAGAAGGCGATGTTCTCCTCCACTGTCAGGTCTTCGTAGAGGGAGAAGCGCTGGCTCATGTAGCCGATGTTTTCCTTGATCAGTTCCGGTTGACTGGCAATATCAAAGCCGGCTACCCGGCCGCTGCCCGAGGTGGGCGTCAGGATGCCGCACAGCATGCGGATGGTGGTGGATTTGCCGGCGCCGTTGGGACCGAGGAAGCCGAAAATCTGTCCGCGCGGCACGTTCAGGCTGACGCCGTCCACGGCAATGAAGTCGCCGAAGCGTTTTGTGAGGTGATCGAGGGACACGGCCAGGTTTTCGCCTCCACCTTTGAGAAAGGTGGATCGAGGGATATTTGCCTCCGGTTGCAAATGTGAAGGCCCTCCTCGTCCTCTTTTTTCCAAGGGAATCGAAAGTTCGCCTCCGATTTTGCCGATGACCAGATCGTCCAGGGAAATGGCGCCATTGCCGGTCAATTCCACCGGAGTGCCGCAGGCGATCAGATGCCCGTTGTGCAGCAGTCCGACCCGGTCGCAGCGCGCGGCCTCATCCAGATAGGCGGTCGCTACAACGATCGTGACCCCCTCGGCCTGCAGATCGGTCAGGATCTTCCAGAAATCGCGGCGCGAGACCGGATCAACGCCGTTGGTCGGCTCATCCAGCAGCAGCAGTTCGGGCTTATGGATCAGCGCGCAGCACAACCCCAGCTTTTGCTTCATGCCGCCCGACAAACGGCCGGCCTGCCGGCCGCTGAAAGGGGCCAGGCCGCTGAAATCCAGCAGGCGCCCGGTCCGTGCCTTCCGTTCAACATTGTCTACTCCGAACAGGTCGGCATAGAAGCGGATGTTCTCGGCCACGGTCAAATCGGGATAAAGCCCGAAGCGCTGGCTCATGTAACCGATATCGGGCTGCACCGGAGTGAGGTCGATGCCCGGGCAGCCCAGAACCAGCAACTCTCCATCGCTGGCATCCATCACGCCGCTCAGCATTCTGAGCGTTGTGGATTTTCCGGCGCCGTCGGAACCGACCAGCCCGAACAGTTCACCCTGGGCCACCGAGAGTGTCAGGCTGTTGACGGCGGTCAGATTCCCGAAGCGTTTGCTGAGATTGTTGATGACAACAGCCATGGTAGAACCTTTGTTTTGCCACAGAGGACACAGAGAAGTTCAAAAACGTAATACTGGGAAAGCGAAAGTTTTTTATAGATGCTTAATTCCAAAATAATTTATGTTTTTGTTTTATCAAGAAGTATTGATTCTTTCTCTGTGAACTCTGTGTCCTCTGTGGCTAATGCTTTTGGCCGTCAGTTTCTATGACCGCATCGGCCGGCATGCCCGGTTTCAGCTCCATCTTCGGGTTGGCCAGCGTAATCTTGATTCGGTAAACCAGCTTGACCCGCTCCTTGGCGGTTTGAACGTTTTTGGGGGTGAACTCGGCTTCGGGCGAGATGAAGCTGATCTTTCCGTCGAAGCTCCGTCCCGGCCAGCTGTCAACGGTCACGCGGGCGGCCTGGCCGACCTTGACCAGCCCCAGCTCGCTTTCGGGGATGTAGGCCCGCATCCAGACTTCGTCCATCTTCCCGACGGTAACGACCGGCGCGCCCGGCGCCAGCATCTCGCCCGGCTCGGCATGTTTGGCCAGCACCAGCCCGGACAGCGGCGAAGCCAGAATGCTCTGGGTCAGCCGGGTCTCGGCCAGAGCCTTGCCGGCGGCGGCACTCTCCACCCTGGCTCGCGCCTGCCGCACCGCATCCGGACGGGGGCCGCTCCTGAGCAGCTTCAGGCGCTGCTCGGCTTCGTGCACCGCTGCCGATGAAGCATCACGGCCGGCCCGGGCGGCATCCAGCTCCTTCAGCGGTATTACTTCACGTTTATAAAGAGCTTCGGCCCGGAGCGCATCCTTTGACCATCGTTCGGCATCGGCCCTCATCCGCACCAGTGCGGCTTCGCCCTGGGCGATCTCCTCACGGCGGCTTCCCGCCTCAAGGTCGGCTACGTTCGCCCTGGATGCCAATTCTTCAGCTGCGCGGCCGTTGCGTTCATGCCTCAGCTCATCGTCTTCCAGCCGGGCCACAAGCTGCCCGGCGCTGACAATCTGCCCTTCGTCAACCAATCGTTCCGTCATCCGGCCGCCGATCTTGAATGACAACGCCACCGAAGTCGTTTCAATCGTGCCGGAGACCTTCAGCGTGCCACTGTCCGGTGGAGTGCGCTGCGTAGCCATGTAAACTGCCAGTACAAGCAGACCAAGAATAACAATGCCGACAATGGCTTTTTTGAGCATCGGGGTCCTCCTCGAAAGTGAATCAGCGTTCTTATTTTATCACATATGGCTGATATGGCATGGTTATTCCAATTCCAGATCGAAGATGATATCAAGGCGGCGAGGATTGAGGCTCCGAGGCGTACATTTCAGTACGTTGAGGAGCCGAAGACGAGCCAACGAAGATAGGGCTTTGATATGGAAATGGAATTAGTCAAAAAGCAGGGGCGGCTGGGAGCGCCCCTTCGGGAAGAATCGGCAAAACCAGGCGCTTCGTCAGCTGCTTGCTTCACATGCCTGAAAACGTCGTCGCAGGGGACGATACAGCAGCAGTCCGCCGGCCAGCAGCAATGCCGCTCCGGCCAGGGCGGGATGCATGACGGCTGCGACAACCGGGAGCAGCGCCAGCCGCGTCATTGTACGCAGAAGTTCGTGGCCGGCAATGAAATCGGCCAGCGGCGGGCTAACCCGGTAATAGAGCGCCACAAAGGCTCGACCGGGAGCGTTGGTCAGCAGATGGCAATCGCGGAAATCACGCAGAACCCGGACCTGCGGATGCAGATAACTGCCGTAGGCCGCCGTGGCGATGAAGCAGCCGCCTCCACCACCGCCGCCACCGGTGCTTGTGTTCGGTTCGGTAACCGCCGTAGCGCTACCGCTCGTGCTGAAGGATACCTGATGATTGTCGACAGAGGTAGTGTTTGCCAGCAGCAGCACAACCTCGTCGCTGGCAGCATTCATCGATCCGAAACCGGCAACGGCATAGCTTCCATCGCTGTTTGCACTGATTTCGCTGGCAACCCCACCGACATTCCTGAATAGAGCCGTCTGAATGCCGCTGGTTTTATTCAGTGTAAGCGACAGGTTGGAAACGGCTGCCGTGGGAGTGAATCTGTAGAAGGCAAACGAGTAATGTGCCAGCGTGATAGCGGAACTTGCAGGAAAGCTGTTCAAGATCGCCACAGGGGTGTAGGAGTGGATGCGGCTGACTTCACTGACGTGGCTGGTCCAGTCGCGCATGTAAACACGCTTGGCAAAACCGAAAAAGTCAGAGCCCAGTGAGCTGTTGTAGGACGACTGCAGCAGGCTCTCCAGTACAGGCGTCATCGGGATATCGGCGTTGTTGCCGGGTGAATTCAGTCCGGCCAGTTTATCCCAGGCGGCTCTGACAGCGGTCGTACCATGCTGTTCGGCCAGATAGCGGTTGAATATCCAGCGGCCGTAGCCGCCACCGGTCGTGGTGCTGACCGCAGTATCGAGAGGCAGAGTGCTGTTGTTGAACCAGGCCGGAACGTAATTGTAGAGTTGGTTGATTCCATCGTATAGCTCATCCTCATGCCAGGTTGAGGTTGCCTCTGCATACCAGATGTCGAAGAAGAAGTTATAGCCGTACTGGATGGCGTGCTGATATTCGTGAGCCGCGCTGATCTGCAGACTCTGGGTAGCGCTGTAGGGTCCTCCGAAAGCATTGACGTAGATACTGTCGGTAAAGTTGTTGTCGAGCTCCATATAACTGGTAAACGAGTTGGAACCACTTGAAACGGGCTGGATAGAAGTTGTCTGGCCATAGATTTTCCGCGCTGCCAGGTCCAGCAGGTAAACATCGTAGGGTGCGCCGGCTGCGGTGGGTGCCAGCCGCCAGCCGCGGGCTACATAGGCAACGGACACATCATCAAATGTCTGAGCCACGGTCTGTACCCAAGCGATTGAGGGAACCGCATCGACGCCGCTCAATGTGTAATGGATCCTGAAACGGCTTGAAGGTGACCAGAGCGTCGATTCCGGGCCGCTGAGTACCGGCGCCGCCAACTGCTTGGCCAGTACCTTCTGAGTAGCCGGCTCCAGCTTGTTCCAATCATGGCTGAGACCATGCTTAAGCGGAGTACCGCAGTGCGGGATTTCACCCGGATCGGTCGCCTGGAACAGGACCGCTTTTTGCAGAGCTGTGCCGGTGGACTGTACAGCGAACTGGCTCAGGTAATGATCATCAAGCTCTCCGGCAATGCCGGCAATAGCCAGCGACAATACGGAAAAAAGCGTGACAATCAGTCGTGTAAGAAATGTTTTCATCAATCCACCATCCTTTTGCCTGCCCGTAGCGGGACAAGTGAAGTTATGCCGCGTTCCACCGGAATTTCGGCCGTGAAGGGTCCGCTGCCGATGGAATATGTCCCCTCCGCCAGCACGACCACGAAATAGCCGTGCTCATCGGTCTGCACGGTAACAAGCTGCTTGCCGCCGGCGGAGACCAGGAGCGGCACCTTGGGGCATGGCACGTATTCGCTGCCGCCGCCCAGCTTGCCTCCGGAACTCTGGATATAGCAGATGCCCGAAATGGCGCCGGCGCCCTCCGGCAGGTCGATCGACTCAATTTCTGAAGTCCGGGTCAGCAGCACCACCGGCCGTGCGCCTTCTCTGATAGCGACAAATGGTTTTTCATCGGAAGATGGTCCAGCCTTGAAGCCGACACCGTCGAAATGGTAATAAACCCATGTATCACCGGGTCGTGTTGCGGCAGCCACGGCCGATGTACTGACCACAGCACATGCCAGCACCGCCAGAAGAAGATTGATGACTCCGGACATATAAACCGCCTTCACCCCTAAAATGAGCCGCGCTTGAAGGCATTCTGCAGAATTCATGGCCAGGAAGTCAAACGGAATAACTCAATCCTCTCTCTTTGCTTGACAAAACAGCTACCTATCTATAGATTCACAAATCCGCGTCAGGCAGATTTTTCGTGCAAATAAATATATAAATGAGAGGAATCAGAATCATGGCAGAAAAGTTCATCTTCACATCCGAATCAGTATCCGAAGGGCATCCCGATAAGGTTTCCGATCAGATTTCCGATGCCATTCTCGACGCGATCCTGGCCCAGGACCCAACCGCCCGAGTGGCCTGCGAAACCCTGGTGACAACCGGCATGGTGGTCATTGCCGGCGAGATCACCACCAACGCCGTTATCAACTATTCCGAAATAGCCCGCCAGACCATCAAGGAAATCGGTTATACCGATTCGGAGATGGGTTTCGATGCCGATACCTGTGCCGTGCTGGTTTCGATTGATAAACAGTCTCCTGACATTGCCCAGGGCGTTTCCGAAGGCGAAGGGCTGCACAAGGAGCAGGGCGCCGGCGATCAGGGACTGATGTTCGGCTATGCCTGCAACGAGACTCCCGAACTGATGCCGATGCCGATCCAGCTGGCTCACGAGTTGGTGGCCAAGCTGGCTGAAGTCCGCAAATCGGGCAAACTCAATTTCCTGCGCCCCGACTCCAAGTCCCAGGTTTCAGTCGAGTATGTCAACGGCAAGCCTACACGTGTCGATACGGTTGTTATCTCCACCCAGCACACTCCCGACGTGACCCACAAGCAGATCGAAGAGGGCGTCATCGAAGAGGTCGTCAAAAAAGTCATTCCGGCGGAACTGCTGGATGCCAATACCCGCTATTTCATCAATCCGACCGGCCGTTTTGTTGTCGGCGGACCGATGGGCGACTGCGGCCTGACCGGCCGCAAAATCATCGTCGACACCTACGGCGGCATGGGTCGCCACGGCGGCGGCGCCTTCTCCGGCAAGGATCCTTCCAAGGTTGACCGTTCAGCTGCCTACATGGGGCGCTATGTGGCCAAGAACCTGGTGGCAGCCGGACTGTGCGACCGCTGTGAAGTTCAGGTCGCCTACGCCATCGGCGTGGCCCAGCCGGTTTCAATCATGGTACACACCTTCGGCACCGGCAAGGTTTCCGAAGAGCGTCTCTCCGAACTGGTGCGCGAGGTGTTCGACATGCGTCCCCGCGCCATCACCGAACAGTTGAACCTGCTGCGCCCGATCTACAAGAAGACCGCCGCCTACGGCCACTTTGGCCGCGAGCTTCCGGAATTCAGCTGGGAGAAGACCGACAAAGCTGCCGAGCTGAAACAGAAAGCCGGAATTTGACAACCGGGTTCATGCCGGTACAATTTTGATTATAGTTAATGGGGCGGTTTTTTAAATCGCCCCATTTTTTTAACCTTCCCGGTCGGATACTATTTGGAGAGTCTGCCGATGCCGATCAGCACTTTGGGACATAACCCGCTTCTCTTTGGTCGTAACGAGCGCACCGGCATCGTCGCCGTAGAGCCGGCCGGCCATTTCATGCGGATCTTCTTCAGATCCGGAGGGCGGGTTCAGTTTCACGACGAACCTTTCCACCCCTTCATCCTGGTCAGCGATCCGGCACTGCTGGGCGGTTGCCGGGTTCCTTGCGCGGTGCGGCAACTGGAGGGCGATGATTTCTTCCGCTATCAACTCAGTTTTGATTCCTGGAGCGACTGCCTGGCCGCTCGTGATTTTCTGGCGGCAAAAACCGGAAAAAGCGCCGGGGCAACCAACGCCCCTTATCTTTTTTTCTCCGACCTTTCCCATCTGTATCTTTTGAACAGCGGTGCAACGCTCTTCAAAGGCCTTGAATTTTCCGAGCTGCGATGTCTGGCGCTGGACATCGAGACATCCTGTGCCGAAGGATATGACTTCTCCAATCCGGAGCGGGCCGAAGACCGGATCATCTCGATCGCGTTGAAGGATTCGCACGGTGAGGAAACCGTGCTGCGCGGCGACCAACTGTCCGAGCCGGAGCTGCTGCGCGCACTGAATTCGTGTATCCACAGGTACGACCCGGATGTATTTATCGGTCACAATATCTTCCGCTTCGACCTTGATTACATCGGCAAACGAGCCAAAATGCACGACGTCCGCCTGGACTGGGGGCGCAACGGCGCCGCCCCGCATGTCACCCCGCACGCCCGCTGGAGTCTGGCCGAAAAAACGATCGACTATCCCCGTTGGGACATCTACGGACGACATGTTATCGACACCTATTTCCTGGTGCAGCAGTACGATGTGTCCCAGCGCAACCTGGAAAGCCACGGACTCAAGGCGGTTGCCCGCCATTTCGGGGTAGCGGCCGACGATCGCACCTACCTGGATGGTGCTGATATTTCAAACGTCTTCAGGGATGATCCGGAACAGCTGTATCGCTATAACCTGGACGACGTCCGGGAAACAATGGCCCTGTTCCGGCTGCTGGGTTATCCCTGGTTCCTGCAGACCCGCATCTTTCCCTACTCCTTTCAAAACTGCGTCATTCGCGGCAACGCCACCCGCATCAATGCGCTTTTCCTGCGCGAATACCTGCATCGCGGCCATGCGATTCCTGCCCGCACCTCCGAGTCGGCCCCTTTCGAAGGGGGCTATACGGAGCAGAGCCGTGAAGGGATCATCAGCCCGATTGTGCATTGTGACGTGGCTTCGCTCTACCCTTCGCTGATGCTGACCTATTCCCTGTCGCCAGCCAAGGACAGCCTGGGTCTGTTTCTGCCGATGCTGGCAGAACTGCGGACTTTTCGACTGAAAGCCAAGCAGATGGCGCGGGATGCCGATACGGAAGCCGAACAGCACTATTACGATGCCCTTCAGCAGGTGTTCAAGGTGCTGATCAACTCGTTCTATGGTTATCTGGGTGCTGCTCTGCACAACTTTTCCGATCCGGCGGCGGCTGGCGAGGTGACCAGGCTGGGGCGGGTAACTATCAAAAACATGATCGATTTGCTCAAGGGCGAGGGGGCCAGGCCGGTGGAGGTTGACACCGACGGCATTTATTTTCAGCCGCCTGACGCATGCAGAAGCGAGGATGATGAGCTTGCCATGGTGCAGCGCATCTCCAGGGCATTGCCGGAGGGAATCGAGGTTGAGCTGGATGGGCGTTATCGTTCAATGTTCGCCTACAAAACCAAAAACTATGCCCTGCTGGGATATGATGGTCAAATCATCATCAAGGGCAGCGGGCTTCGCTCGCGGGGCGTGGAAAGGTACCTGCGGGAATTTACCAGGGATCTGATCGAGCTGTTGCTTTCAGGTAAAGCGGCAACGGTTGAAGGACTGTTTGGCGAGTATGTGGCACGGCTCCGTTCACGGGAACTGGATGCGGCCTGGGTGGCACGCACCGAAACGCTTAATGAATCGCCGGACATCTATCGCGAGAAAGTGCGCCTGGGCTCGCGCAATCGTTCGGCAGCTTTCGAAATAGCGCTTTCAGCGGGCCGGACATACCGGGCCGGCGATCACGTCAGCTACTATGTCAGCGGTTCCAACAAGGATGCGGCGGCTTATGAGCAGTCCCGTCCGCTGAGCGCCTTTGATCCGTCGCATCCCGATATCAATGTCGTCTACTATATTGAAAAACTGCGGCACCTGAAGAAACGTTTTGAACCGTTTCTGCCTAAAGAACCGACCCTGTTTGATCTGTGATGCTTGCATGCCGGTATTCTTTGTGGTAAGAGACTGAAATGGTAAGTAATTCTCTGGTATAACCAGCAACTGTTCCAGTTTTGTCCGGTCGTGAAACTCTGCAAATATTTTCCAGCTTACAAAAGGAGACAGTATGAAAAAAATCCTGTTGCTTTCAGCATTGCTAATTGCCTTCGCCGTGACGGTTCCACAGGCGGCGCTTGCCGAGCAGCAACCTGAGATGATTGCCGAAAAGATGGCGATTAAATTCACGCGCGGCGTCGCCAACACCTTTACCAGTATCGTGGAACTCCCCAAGCAGACCGTGCTGACAGTACGGGACATGGGCCCGGTCGGGTATGTGATCGGACCGCTGAAAGGTGTCGGCATGACGCTTTATCGCGGTTTTATCGGTATAACTGAGGCGGTTTTTTTCCTGGTGCCGCAGCCGGGCTATTATGATCCGATGATCGACCCCACCTATGTCTGGGAAGGCTGGGAACCTAAGCGGGATACAACCCAGGCGGTTTCCGAAGAGAAATAGATTCTGTTTGTGCAGATGCAAGAAAAGGCGACCCATATCGGATCGCCTTTTTCATTTTACAGCAAGTTGAACTGGGTTGTTGTATCAGATCGATGCCAAGCGTTGCCGCAGATACGATTCAAACTCGCTCCGGAATTCATCACGCTTGAGGGCCATGTCGACGGTGGCTTTCAAAAACCCCAGCTTGTCGCCGCAATCATGACGCAACCCCTCAAACAGGCATCCGTAAACATTTTCCTCTCTGGACAGCTTCAAAATGGCGTCGGTCAGCTGGATCTCGCCCCCCTTGCCCGGTCCCTGCTTTTCAAGTATTTCAAAAATCCGTGGGGTCAGGATGTAGCGGCCGATGATTGCCATATCTGAAGGAGCATCGTCTCGGGCAGGCTTCTCCACCATGTTTGTCACCCGGAAGGTGTTGCCCTCCAGATGATTGGCCTCAACACAGCCGTAAGAAGAGATGTTTTCCATCGGTACTTTTTCAAGCGCCAGCACCGAACCTTTGCGCTCGTTGAAAACATCCAGCAGCTGTCCAAGGCAGGGACGTTCACTGTCAATGATGTCGTCACCCAGCAGCACTGCAAACGGTTCGTTTCCGACGAAATCCCTGGCGCAAAGGATGGCATGGCCAAGACCCATGGCCTGTCTCTGGCGCACATAGAAAATATCGACCATCTCCGCAATTTCCCGGACATGCGAAAGCTCCAGCTCCTTGCCCTTGTCATAGAGATGCGCTTCCAGTTCGACGGAAATATCGAAGTGGTCCTCAATATTGCGCTTGCCGCGGCCGGTCACGAACAGGATCTGCTGGATGCCTGAAGCTACCGCTTCCTCAACAACATACTGCACCAGCGGCTTGTCGATCAGCGGCAGCATCTCCTTTGGCGATGCCTTGGTGGCAGGCAAAAAACGGGTGCCGAGACCGGCAACCGGGAAAATAGCTTTTTTGACCTTCATGGAACTCCTCCGGAATCAATTTGATTCCTATGAGCTGCGGCAATCGGTTCGCTATTCAGCGGCACAGGCGCAACCGCCGCATCCGGCAGGCTTCGGAGCTTCGGTTTTCGGGCAGTAGCCGGTGTTAAACCAGCCGTCGCCTTTCAGGCTGAAGGCTGTAGCCGAAATCATCTTTTCGACGGCGGCGCCGCATTGTGTACATTCACTGGCGGGTGGATCGGAAAACTTCTGGCGCAATTCAAACTGGTAGCCACAGGTTGTGCAACGGTATTCGTACATCGGCATGACTGTCAACTCCTTCTGCAATGAGAAAATTATCTTCATATAATAGTAACTTGTTATCCGGTTTGTCAATGGTTGCTCACGATTTTGCCTGGGATTACCTGCCGGGCCGGATATGCAGAAATTACGGCGACTTGAGGCGAACAGGCTTTCCCATGCTTTTTGTTGACAAAACAGTACCATGAAATTTATCATAGGTAACTTTGTATACTTAAATGTGAATAGCGGGGGAGACGATGGGAAAAACTTATAAAATTGCGGTTCTGCCGGGTGACGGCATCGGCCCGGAAGTCATGACCGAGGCTCTCAATGTCCTCAATGCTGTCGAAAAAAAATTCGGTGTTACATTTGAACGTACCCACGCCAACGTAGGCGGCGCCGGCATTGACAACGAGGGTAAGGCACTGCCTGATACGACTATCAACATCTGCAAAGCCAGCGATGCGATCCTTTTCGGCTCGGTCGGCGGGCCCAAGTGGGAGACGCTGCCCCCGGAAGAGCAACCTGAGCGGGGAGCGCTGTTGCCGTTGCGTAAAATATTCGGACTGTACGCCAATCTTCGCCCCGCCATCATCTTCCCTTCCCTGACCGGAGCTTCGTCGCTGAAGGAAGAGGTCATTGCAGGCGGCTTCAACGTGCTGGTCATTCGCGAGCTGACCGGAGGAATCTACTTCTCCCAGCCAAAGGGAATCGAGGGGAGCGGACGTGAGCGGGTCGGAATCGACACGATGCGCTACAGTGTGCCTGAGATCGAGCGCATCACCCATGTCGCCTTTCAGGCCGCCCGCAAGCGCGGCAACAAGGTCTGCTCGATCGACAAGGCTAATGTGCTTTCTTCGTCGGTGCTCTGGCGCGAGGTTGTGACCGGCATCGCCAAGGAATACCCGGATGTGGAGCTATCCCATATGTATGTCGACAATGCCGCGATGCAGCTGGTCAAGTGGCCCAAGCAGTTCGATGTCATCCTCTGCGAAAACATGTTCGGCGACATCCTCTCCGACGAAGCCGCCATGCTGACCGGCTCGCTGGGCATGCTCCCTTCCGCCTCGCTGGCCGAAGGCTCCTTCGGCATGTATGAACCGTCCGGCGGTTCCGCTCCGGATATCGCCGGCCAAGGCATCGCCAACCCGATTGCCCAGATTCTTTCGATGGGAATGATGCTCAAATTCTCGTTCGGCATGCTGGATGCCGCAGACGCGATCGACAACGCCGTCGCAAAAGTCCTCGACCAGGGTTACCGGACCCGCGACATCTTCCAGAACAAGTCCGGCGAAAAACTGGTAAATACTAAAGAAATGGGTGAAGCGATCATTGCCAATCTGTAGCCTTACGGCTACATAATCCATATTCAAGAAAAGGAACTTAAATCATGAAAGTCGGAATCGTCGGATGGCGCGGTATGGTTGGCTCGGTTCTTCTCCAGCGCATGGTGGAGGAAGGTGATTTCAAGATCGGCATCGAGCCGGTGTTTTTCTCGACCTCGCAGGCTGGAGAACCCGCCCCCATGAACGCGGGAACCCTGAAGAGCGCGGATGACATCACGGAACTCAAGAAACTGGACATCATCATCACCTGCCAGGGGGGCGATTACACCAAGGCGATTCACCCGGAACTGCGCAAGCAGGGCTGGAACGGCTACTGGATCGATGCCGCCTCGACCCTGCGGATGGAAAAGGACGCGGTCATCATCCTCGATCCGGTCAACCGGGACGTGATCGACAAGGCCCTGGCCAGCGGCCAGAAGGATTTCATCGGCGGCAACTGCACCGTCAGCCTGATGCTGATGGCGCTGGGCGGTTTGTTCCGCGCAGGATTGGTGGAGTGGCTGACCTCCATGACCTACCAGGCCGCCAGCGGCGCCGGCGCTCCAAACATGCGCGAACTGCTGGCCCAGAAAGGCGTTCTGCACGGCTCGGTTGAGCACCTGCTGAAGGATCCCAAATCGGCCATTCTTGATATCGACCGTCAGGTCACCGCCACCCTGCGGGGCGACAACATGCCGATCAAGGAATTCGGCTTCCCGCTGGCCGGCAACGTGCTGCCCTGGATCGACCGTGAAGTGGAAGATGGCCAGAGCCGTGAGGAGTGGAAAGGCTTCGCTGAAACCAACAAGATCCTCGGCACTTCCAGCCCGATCCCGGTCGACGGCATCTGCGTGCGGGTCGGCGCCATGCGCTGCCACAGCCAGGCCCTGACCATCAAGCTGAACAAGGACCTGCCGATCGAAGAGATCGAGAACCTGATCAAGAATGACAACCAATGGGTCAAACTGATCCCCAACACCAAGGCCGAAACCCTGGCCGGCCTGACCCCGGCGGCGGTTTCCGGAACGCTGACGGTGCCGATCGGCCGCGTGCGCAAGATGAAGATGGGACCGCAGTACCTGTCAGCCTTTACCTGCGGCGACCAGCTGCTGTGGGGCGCCGCCGAACCGCTGCGCAGGATGCTGCGCATTCTGGTTGAAAAATAATCTTTCAATACCAAGACACAGAGATTTCCGCACACAGAAAGCGCCCCTTAATGGGGCGTTTTCGTTTATTGATGTAATAAAAATACATACCGAATAATTGGTGGTCGTGTTATTTTGCATCAACAATTTCGAGGTGTTTAATGGCTGAAAACAACGAACTGGAAAAAACCCTCTGGGCTGCGGCTGACAAGCTGCGCTCCAACATGGATGCGGCGGAATACAAACATATCGTACTTGGCCTGATCTTTCTCAAATACATCTCGGATGCCTTCAACGATCTGTATGAGAAACTGAAAGCGGGACAAGGCGAGTTTGAAGGTGCAGACCCTGAAGATGCCGATGAATACCGTGCCTACAACATTTTTTTTGTTCCGGAAAAGGCCCGCCGGCAGTATCTGCAAGACCGCGCAAAACAACCAGAGATCGGCAAATTGATTGACGATGCGATGGACGCCATCGAGAAAATCAACCCCTCGCTGAAAGGTGTTTTACCGCAGATCTATGCCGACCCCGACCTGAACAAGCAACGCCTGGGCGAACTGATCGATCTGATCGGCACCATCGGCTTCAATCAGGATGGCCACACGTCGAAGGATTTGTTAGGCCGTGTGTACGAGTACTTCCTCGGCCAGTTTGCCGATTCAGAAGGCAAGAAGGGGGGGCAATTCTACACCCCTGCCAGTATCGTCAAGGTGCTGGTGGAGATGCTGGAGCCGTATCAGGGGCGAGTGTACGACGGCTGCTGCGGCAGCGGCGGGATGTTTGTGCAAAGCGAGAAATTCGTCCTCAGCCATCAAGGCAACATCAAGGACCTTTCCATTTACGGGCAGGAGTCCAATCCTACCACGTTGCGCCTCGCCAGGATGAACCTCGCCATTCGCGGTATCGATGCAAAGCTGGAGTCGGGCGACACCCTGCTGAATGACAAACATACCGACCAGAAGATGGATTTCGTTCTCGTCAACCCGCCGTTCAACGTGAGCGACTGGAACAGCGAGCAACTGCGCAATGACAACCGCTGGAAATATGGCGTGCCGCCGATGGGCAATGCCAACTATGCCTGGCTGCAACACTTCTTTCATAAACTGAGCCCCACCGGTACAGCCGGGATTGTGCTGGCTAACGGTAGCATGAACAGCAACTCCGGCGGCGAAGGCGACATCCGCAAAAACATGATTGAAGATGGAATAGTGGATTGCATGGTGGCGCTCCCTTCCCAGCTTTTCTACAACACCATGATTCCCGCCTGCCTCTGGTTTCTGGCACGCAACAAGACCAATCACAAGTTTCGCGACCGCTCCAACGAAATCCTCTTCATCGATGCCCGCAAGCTCGGCAGCATGGTCAACCGCCGCAACCGCGAACTGACCGATGATGATGTGGCTCTCATAGCCGGGACCTATCACAGCTGGCGCAGTAAAGATGGCGCTTATGAGGACAAGGCCGGTTTCTGCAAGGCTGCGACCATTGAGGAAGTGCGCAACAACAACCATGTGCTCATGCCGGGGCGCTATGTAGGGACAGAAGAAGAGCTGGATGACGGCGTGCCGTTCGAAGATAAGATGAATGTTTTGACCGCCAAGCTGGCAGAACAGTTTGCCAAAGGGGCTGAGTTGGAAAAGACCATCCGCGAGAACTTGAAGGGGATCGGGTATGGGTTCTGAGGTAATTAACAAAATAGATTCCACGAATCTTTTTTCTGATATCCGCGAACTGATTCTTTCCGCACGAAGGAATGTTGCTCGTGGAGTTGATCTTATTCAGGTAATGACCAATTTTGAGATTGGTCGCCGGATTGTCGAACATGAACAAGAGGGGGCGGCTCGCGCCCAGTATGGCAAAAAGATTCTGAAAGAGCTTTCGCTGAAATTATCCGCAGAATTTGGGAGAGGTTTTTCAGAGGACAACCTGTCTCTCATGCGGAAGTTTTTTTTGATTTACTCTGATCGTTCACCGATTTCCGAGATGCCATCTCGGAAATCACCTATGCAAGAGAAGTTAACGGTTCCGTTTTCATTAAGCTGGTCGCAGTATGTTTTTCTGATCGGCATCAAAGATACGGATTCCCGCAGATTTTACGAGATTGAAGCCACTGATAACAGCTGGACTCTGCCGGAACTTACCCGTCAGTTCAATTCCGGCCTTTATGAGCGTTTGGCATTAAGCCGGGATAAAGACGGGATTAAGAAGCTGGCGGAAGAAGGGCTGGTAGTAGCCAAGCCGGAAGATCTACTCAAAAATCCGTACGTCCTGGAGTTCCTTGGGCTGGATGAAAAAACGAAGTATTCTGAAAGCGATCTGGAAGCGGCCATTATCGACAAAATCGAGCATTTTCTACTGGAATTGGGCAAGGGCTTTCTCTTTGAGGCGCGACAGAAACGCTTTACCTTCGATGAGGACCACTTCTTTGTCGATCTGGTCTTTTACAACCGTTTGCTGCGTTGCTATGTCCTTATTGATCTGAAGATCGGCAAGTTGACCCATCAGGACCTGGGCCAGATGCAGATGTATGTGAATTACTTTGACCGCTATGTAAAAACCGAAGATGAACTGCCGACCATAGGGATGATTCTCTGCCGAAAAAAACGGGATGCACTGGTCGAGATCACTCTCCCAAAAGATGCCAATATCCACGCCAAGGAATACCAGCTCTATTTGCCCTCAAAAGAAGAGTTAAGACTGAAATTGATTGACTGGGCGGAAGAGCAGGAGGTGGGGCGATGAGGGAGGGGTGGAGGGAACTTACACTACAAGATGTTTGTAGCACAATCACTGATGGTGCTCATTTTTCTCCAGTGGAAGACACTTCTGGACTCCCCATGGCTTCGGTTAAGGATTTGACTAGATATGGGGTGAATATTATAGGTTGTAAGAAGATTTCCCAAATAGACTTCGATAATTTAGTAAAACAAGGTTGCTCACCACAAAAAGGCGACGTGTTAATTGCTAAAGATGGTAACTCGGCTCTAGATACAGTTTGCGTGTATAAACAAGACACTAAAATAGTTCTTCTTTCATCTGTGGCAATCTTAAGACCAAACAATGAAATCGCCTCAGACTATTTGAATTATTATCTGGATGCAGAGGAAACAAGGAAGTTTTTGAAGGATAATTATAGGTCTGGTAGTGCGATACCTCGTGTGATTTTAAGAGATTTTCGGAGAGCGCCTATAACTGTGCCTCCGCTAGAAGTGCAGAAAAAAATCGGAGGAGTACTACGGCTAATAGACGACAAAATAGAGTTGAACCGCCAGATCAGTCAGACACTGGAGTCCATTGCCCAAGCTCTGTTCAAAGAGTGGTTTGTGGATTTCAACTTTCCCGGTGCGACAGGGGAAACGAAGGAGAGCGAACTGGGGCCGATTCCGGTTGGGTGGAAAGCGACCAAGTGGGGAGAGTTGTTGTCACTTGAGTATGGAAAGAGCCTCCGCAACTACACCGATGGCTCTGGGCCATATCCAGTTTTCGGGACCAACGGTAAGATCGGTATGAACACTGAGCCATTGTGTCCGCATCCAGGGATAATTATCGGCCGTAAAGGTGCCTACAGGGGCGTCCACTTCTCGGAAGAACCATTTTTTGTTATAGATACAGCTTTCTTTGTAAAACCGGTGATCCCAATGGAGTTACGCTGGGCGTACTATGAGATGATCATGCTTGACATCAACGGCATGGACAGCGGGTCAGCGATACCATCCACCAGTCGTGGAGACTTCTATCGCCTCCCCGTGGTCGCCCCGCCCATTGCGATACAGCAGGCATTTTCCCGGCTTCTTACACCATGTTGGGAGAAGCAGCAACATTTACTGAGACAGTCGCAAGCACTGTCATGTCTCCGCGACGCTCTCCTCCCGAAACTTATGAACGGGGAGATTAATGTCTGAACCATGATTTACAGGATTGAAAGATGACCATGATTTTAAAATCAAGAAATCCTGTAATCAGGTGAATCAAGGTTCAAAAGGTTTTTAATGCAGCACAAAGAACTCACAGAAAAGATTATCGGTTGCGCCATGCAGGTCCACCGAATCTTGGGCAATGGTTTCCAAGAGGTGATTTACCAGCGGGCATTGGCAATAGAAATGACTCGCAACGGACTGGCTTTTGATCGGGAAAAAGAGATGGACATCTTCTATCGCGGTGAGATCATCGGTTCCCGGCGAGTCGATTTCTTTGTAGAAAACTGTGTCATGGTAGAGTTGAAGGCGCTAATTAATCTGGAAGATGTCCACTTGGCGCAGGCTATGAATTATCTGGAAGCCTACAACATGGAGATCGGCTTGCTGATAAATTTCGGAGCAAAAAGTCTCCAATTCAAAAGAGTCCACAACAACAAGATAATCAAGAAATCCAACAATCAAGTAAATCAAGGTTCAGACAATGTTTGAATCCGAAATAGAGCAAATCAGCCTCGACATTCTCCAAGAAGAGAACGGTTACAGCGTCCTTTACGGCCCCGACTTATCCGAAGGCGAAAACAAGGAACGCGAGTATACCGAAGTCGCATTAGCAGGACGCCTGCGTGCTGCTATCGACCGCCTGAACCCTGATATGCCAGCTGACGCCCGCGAAGAAGCCTGCAAACGCGCTCTGCGCACGGCGTTTACCACCGCCATCGACAACAACGAAGCCTTCCACTGCCTGCTAACCGATGGCGTGGACGTCAAGTACAGCATCGGCGAGGGAAAGAGCAAAACCGACAAAGTGTGGTTGATCGACTTTGCCAACCCGGAGAACAACGAGTTTCTCGCAGTTAACCAGTTCACGGTGCTGGAGAACCACAACAATAAACGCCCGGATATTGTCCTGTTCATCAACGGACTGCCGCTGGTGGTGGTTGAATTGAAAAACCCTGCCGACGAAAACGCTGGCGTGCAGGCGGCATTCAACCAGTTGCAGACTTACCAGCAGCTCATCCCGTCGCTATTTACCTGCAACGCCTTCCTGGTCATCAGTGATGGTTGGTTCGCCAAGATCGGCACGCTTACCAGCGATTACGCCCGCTTCATGGAATGGAAAAGCGCCGACGGCAAGAATATTGTGGACACCAAGAAACAGTCCGAATTGGAGCCGATGATCAAGGGGCTCTTGAACAAGCAGACCCTGCTGGATGTGATCCGCCATTTCATCGTTTTTGAGAAGACCAAGGAAAAGACCCTCAAGAAGATCGCAGCCTATCACCAGTACTACGCCGTCAACCGGGCCATCGGCTCCACCATTCGCGCATCAGGCCAGCCGGGCGGTTTTGTCCGCGAGCATCCTGGCGAATATGGCCTGCCGACTACTGAAGAACAATCCCAAGGAGACAAACGCGCCGGGGTGATCTGGCACACCCAGGGGAGCGGCAAGAGTCTTTCCATGGTCTTCTACGCTGGAAAACTGGTGCTGTCGGAACCGATGAACAACCCGACCCTGATGGTGCTCACCGATCGAGAAGGATGACCGGAACACCCAGGCGGTGTTCGGCAATTACGTTGATATTTATGACATACAGCAGGCGGTTGAGGATGGCGCCACAGTGCCTATCTACTACGAGAGCCGCCTCGCCCGTATTGAGCTTTCAGACACGGACCGCAAGGTACTCGATGAACAGGTTGAAGAGGTCACTGAGGACGACGAGCTGACCGAACGGCAAAAGCGTTTTGCCCGCTGGGCAAGCAAGGAGGCCGTGGTAGGTAGCGCAGCTCGGCTCCGGCAGGTCGCTGCCGACATGGTTAACCACTTTGAACAGCGCCTTTCGGCGGCAGAGGGAAAGGCGATGGCGGTCTGCATGAGCCGCCGCATCTGCGTTGCCCTGCATCGGGAAATTATCCGGCTTCGTCCGGACTGGTATCACCCCGACGACGACAAGGGCGTGATCAAGGTAATCATGACCGGTTCGGCCAGCGACCCGCTCGACTGGCAGGAACATATCCGTAACAAGCCGCGCCGCAAAGCCATCGGCGATCGTCTGAAAGACCCCAAAGACCCGCTCAAAATGGTCATCGTACGCGACATGCTGCTGACCGGTTTCGATGCTCCTTGCCTGCACACGCTCTACGTGGACAAACCGATGAACGGCCACAACCTGATGCAGGCCATAGCCCGCGTCAACCGTGTCTTTGGCGACAAGGAAGGTGGTCTGGTTGTTGATTACATAGGAATCATCCAGGACCTGAAAAACGCACTGGCAGACTACACGGCAAGCAAAGGGAGAGGCGCAATCGCCCACGACCAGGAAGAAGCCGTTGCGAAGATGCTGGAGCTGTACGAAGTGGTGGTGGATATGTTTGCCCACTTCGACTATCGCCGCTATTTCACGCTCGAACCGAAAGTCAAACTGGACTTCATTCTGGATGCGGCGAACTACATTGAAGAACTGACGGAAGAGAAAGAAGGCCGAGCGATCCGCAACGGCAAGGAACGCTTCAAGGAAAACGTCATCCGCCTGCAAAAGGCCTTCGGGCTGGCGGTGCCGCACGAAAAGGCTCTGGAAATCCGGGATGATCTGGCGCTCTTTCAGGCGATCAAAGCCCGCTTCGCCAAGTTCGACGAACAGAGCAAGACGCGCAGCAATGAAGAGATCGAAACCGCCATCCGGCAGATCATCAACGACGCCATCATCTCCAAAGAGGTGATAGATGTCTTCGATGCAGCCGGAATCAAAAAGCCGGACATTTCGATTCTCTCCGATGAATTCCTGGCAGAAATCCGGGGCATGACGCGCCGGAACCTGGCGTTGGAGCTGCTCAAACGCCTGCTCAACGATGAAATAACCACCCGCAAAAGAACCAACCTGGTGCAGGGAAAGAAATTCTCCGACATGCTGGCGGATGCCGTAAAACGTTATCAGAGTGGCCTGATCGACTCTGCGCGACTGATTGAAGAACTTATCCAACTGGCGAAAGATATACGGGAGGCTGACAAGCGTGGCGAAGCGTTGAACCTGCGCCCCGATGAGTTGGCGTTCTATGATGCGCTGGCCGATAATCCCAGCGCCGAGGCTGTACTGGGCGACAAGACGCTTAAACAGATTGCCCACGAACTGGTGGAGAGTGTACGACAGAACACCTCCATCGATTGGCAATTGAAGGAAAGCTTACAGGCCAAGTTACGCGTGTTGGTCAAACGAATTCTGCGAAAACACAAATATCCGCCCGATGACCCCACAACCGGAGAATACACGGTTTCTGTCACGAAGGTGCTGGAACAGGCGGAGCTGTTGGCTGATTATTGGACCTGTGACAAATGAAGACGAAATCGTCCATAAAGTGTATGATAGTTTATGCCCCTTTCTGGGGCATGTTCTTTTTCTCTAAGGTGTTATTATGAATAAAATAGAAAACAAACCTGAACTGCTGGCCCCGGCCGGCTCGCTGGAATCCTTCTTCGCCGCGATTGAAAAGGGAGCCGATGCGGTCTATGCCGGCCTGCAGGATTTTTCGGCCCGCGCCCGCGCCAGAAACTTCACCCTGAAGCAGATGGAGCGGATGCTGGCCTATGCCCACGCCCACGACCGGCGGATCTACATCACGCTCAATACCCTGGTGAAGGAGAAGGAACTTCCGCAGCTGGTGGATACCCTGAGCGCCCTGGCCGGAATGCGGGTGGACGGGGTCATCCTGCAGGATCTGGCGGTGGCCCGACTGATCCGTAACCACTTTCCCAGCATTCCGCTGCACGCCTCGACCCAGCTGACCATTCACAACACCCCCGGCCTCAAGATGCTGGAACGGCTCGGCTTCCAGCGGGCGGTGCTGGCACGGGAGCTGGCGGTGGATGAGATTGCCGCGATTGCCGCTGCCACGTTGGTGGAGATCGAATGCTTTGTGCATGGGGCCCTCTGCTTCTCGATCTCGGGGCAATGCTTCTTCTCTTCGCTGCTGGGCGGCCACAGCGGCAACCGCGGCCGCTGCGCGCAACCCTGCCGACGCCTGTACAGCCATCGCGGCAAGGAGGGGCACTACTTCTCCACCAGCGACCTGTCCGCCATCGACCTGCTGCCGGATCTGATCAAGGCCGGTGTGAAATCGCTCAAGATCGAGGGACGCATGAAGTCGGCCGAATATGTGGCCAGCGTGGTCGAAGCTTACCGCAGCGTCCTTGATGCTCCGGAAGGGACACACAAACAGGCTCTGGCCAACGCCAAGGAGATCCTGAAATATTCCTTCGGCCGCACTCCGACCAAGGGCTTTCTGGCGTCGCAGCAGCCGGACGACATTGCCAACCCCTGGCAAAAAGGTGGTACCGGGCGCTACATCGGCCAGATCAGAAGCATCAAGGGGGGAAAACTGACCTTCGAAACCCGCGATGCGCTGCACGTGGGCGACCGACTGCGGGCACAACCGAAGAGTGACATGGCCGGCCAGGCCTGGACCGTGCGGGAGCTGTTCCAGAACCGCCGCAAGGTCATGGAGGCGGGACCCGGCAGTACCGTTGAAGTGGAGACCCCCTTCAACTTTTCGGTCGGAGACTCGATCTACAAGGTTTCCTCCAGGGAGGCCTTTACCCTCAGTGACAATGCCTGCCAGCGCAGACTTGAAGCGGTCCAATCCGACAAACTCAACTGCCGGCTGAAACTGACGCTCGACTCCGATTCGGCCGATCATTCAGCAACACTGAAGATACGGGCCGAGGTTTCCGGTTCGCAGTATGACTTCCAGTATCCGCTCGGGATTCTGGAAGCGGCCCGCAGCGGCAACATGCAGGCGGTGCTGGCCGGACAGTTCGCCAAGTGCGGAGACACCTCTTTCCGCCTGGAGGCATTGGAAGCCCCGGATTTCCCGGCGGTGCTGATCCCGATGGTAACCTTCAAGGAACTGCGCCGCAGCTTTTACCAGCAGTTGCACGAGGCCGTATTCAGCGGCTTCCGCGAACAACTGGCAAGCGCGCGCCGGGCGGCGCTAAAGGACATTGATTCCTTACGGAATGCAACGCAAAGCCACTCATCGAAAGAGTGTCTGACCATAGTCATGGATCAGCCCAAGGAATGGCGTTTTCCACTTGCAAACGGAGCCGACTTCACGCTGCTGCCGCTCTCCAAGGCTGCTATCCACCAGCTCCCCTCGGCGGTTCCCCGCATGCGCGGCTCGGAGGACCAGATCATCTGGCAATTGCCGTTCATGCTGTTTGACCGGGACCTCCCGCTTTACCGCGATACGATCCGCCAACTGCACACGGCGGGCTTTCGACGTTTCGAAACGGCCAACCTTTCCCACTTTGAACTGCTGCATGATCTGGAAGGTCTGCACATCTCTGCCTGGCACCGCTGCTTCTCGCTCAACAGCCAGGCGCTGGCGGCTTGGCATGAGCTGGGCGCCGAATCCGCAACACTCTACATCGAGGATGACAGCACAAATCTTGGGGAACTGCTCAAAGCTGGAATGAAGATTGAGCGGCGGGTCATCGCTTATGCACCGCTGCCGGTCATGACCACCAAGATTCGCATCAAGGATGTGCACGGCAACGTTCCGCTTCATTCTGATCGCGGGGAAGCGTACCGCGTCACGACCACTGACGGCCTGCAGACGGTCAGTTCCGCAACCCCATTCTGCTTGACGGCACGCCATGCCGAACTGCGCCGGCTGGGATGCAGCGCGTTTCTGATCGATCTGCGCCAGGCGCCACGTGAAAGCTGGAACGAAATCATCGCCGCTTTCAAGGCGAACCGGGCCATCGCCGGAACAACCGAGTTCAACTATTCAACGGAGCTGATTTAGATGAAGATCATCCTCACTATTGGCATGCTGATACTGCTGCTTTGTTCCGAGGCGTTTGCCGGCCGGACCATCGAGGGTATCGTCAAGGCGGTTTACGACGGTGACACCCTGCTGCTGGCAACCCGCGAGGATAGCAGATTGAAGGTGCGCTTGTACGGCATCGATGCCCCCGAAACGAAAAAACCCGATATTCCGGGGCAACCCTTCGGCAGCATCGCAAGACGAACCTTGATGTACAAGATCATGGGACGTCAGGTTACTGCTGAAATTGTAGATATCGATCAGTACAAGCGTGCCGTGGCGGTGATACGCTACAATGGCAGGGATATCAACCGCGAGATGGTGTCGGAAGGGATGGCGTGGGCGTATCGCCAGTATCTGCAAGGGGAATATGCTTCGGAATACATCGGAGGGGAAGACAGGGCGCGTTCACGTCACATCGGATTATGGCGAGAGGCCAACCCTCAGCCACCCTGGGACTTCAGAAAAACATTGCAAAACACCCGGCATGGCAGACAGCGTTAACCTAACTCCTGCCAGGCCGGGTGAGAGTGTCAGCGCCTGAGCCTTTTAGTAATTTCGAGGGTATGTTTCACACGTGAAACCAAACGCATCGGTTGGACCGGTTTGGGTATGAAGTCGCTGAAACCGAATTCCAGGGCTTTTTGTTCTTCTTCGGTGGATGCTTTGGAAGTCAGCATGATAATGGGAATATCGGATGTCATCGGATTGGCTTTGATAGCTCTAAGCAGCCCATAGCCGTCCATGCGGGGCATAACCGAGTCTGTAATGATAAGCTTGGGACGCTCGGCCATGGCAATCTTCAGCGCCTCCAGGCCATCGGATGCCAGCAACACCTTGTAACCCTCCCTGACAAGCGATACCTGGATAAGTGTTGCCACCGACAAAGAGTCTTCCGCAACCAGGATTGCCTCCCCCCCCTCGCTGGAGCTCCTCTTGAGATAGTGTACAGAGATTGCCTCCAATATCTCTTTGCGTGTGGCAAGCACCGGAATAACCTGAAGCCCTGAAATACGGCTCAGCATCTCCATTGTTTCCAGGTCAAAAGGATCGGTTATGGCCACGGCCAGCATCGAATCCTTCTTTTTAAGCGGGAAAACCAACTTTTTCATCGCGAAATCGGAGGGGAGTATATCCAGAAGTTCTTGGGAGTAGGCGTGTTCGACAAAGTTTTTGATGGTCTTGAAGTTAAACTGCTTTGAGAGTGCTTCGGTCAATTCCTCTTCGGTGATGACGCCCATATCCTCCAAAACGGCACCCAGGCGTTTTTTATCCACCTTCTGACGTTCAAGCGCCCGCTCAAGAGTCTTTTTGCTGATGATCTCAGCCTCTACTAATATATCTCCCAGATGTTTCATGCCATTCCATCCTAAATTATAATAAATAAGTTTTATCTATTAGCACACAACCGGATAGTTTTACAAAATATTAGTTCGTCCTGTAATTGGTGGCTGCGGAATAACTTCCTTAGAACTGTCTACGTACTTGCCGACGCGTTATCTGGGTACCAGATATCCTATGCGAATGCCGCCCCAATGCCTGTTATTGATTAATAGCGGTTTTGACATATCGTTCAGTATTTCGCCGGTATCGCGGCGATAGGTCTGCAGCAGGAAACCGTCTGTATTGCGTGCGCATCGGATTCCGGTATGATCGTTGAATATGCGTTTGGTACGGTTATTGTTTTTGTCGACTTCGGCATTTCCGGTCAAAGGCTTGGAGTAGCGCAGGTTATGGCAGGGACAATAGCCGTTGTTGTCAACACAGATCGCATATAGCACCTTGTCGCTTCTGGCTATGATCTTCTCCTGATAGGGGGATATGACGCGATCAAAAAAGGTATCGTATTTGGTTGTAAATTTTTGTGGGGCGGTATTGGCTATCGGCACATAATTTCTGTCAAACAGAATATCGAGGGTCAGGCTTCTATCCTTGAGTGCAGCTTCGATGGCTTCCTGCACTTGTGCCTCCAGCTCCTTGACATACGACTTGACACTGTCGTGATAATTCCCGACCGAAAATTTGCCCACCGAGCTGTAAATATTTTCAACTACTTCTGAAAAAGTACCAAAGGCGTCATTTGTGGCGCGCATCATCTCATAGGTCTGTTCCGCGCTTCTTGATACCAGATGGATCATCTCTGAAATCTGGGTGGTGGTGGCGCTCTGTTCCTCCGATGCGGTAGCGATCTGTTCGATCATCAGCCTGGATTCGGCAGCATTGTTCTTGATGTTTTCAAGGCTTGATCTGGCTTCTTCAGCCTTGTCCAGCCCGATCATCACAAGTATTTTTTCCTGGTCGATCATTGCAGCAGCCTTGCAACTTTCCTGTTGAATGCTGGCAACAACCCGCTCTATCTCCCGAGTGGATTTGGTCGTCTTTTCCGCAAGCCCTTTTACCTCGCTGGCCACGACAGCAAAGCCCTTGCCGGCATCGCCCGCCCGCGCAGCTTCAATGGAAGCGTTGAGAGCCAGCAGATTGGTCTGGTCGGCAATATCCTCGATCAGTACCACCATCTCCCCGATTTTTGTCGAAGAAGCCTCAAGCCTGCGGATCGTCTCCAACGTTCCATTCACGCTTTCGCTGATCTGCTGCATGCAGTTCCAGGTTTCCTCGACAACTGCCATACCATTGCTGGCGGCACTGTCAACGGCGCTGGAAAGATTTGCCGCCCTGTGCGTATTGACTGTAACGTCATGGATGGTCTGTGACATCTCTTCTGATGAAGTGGCAACCGTGAAAGCCTGATCTTTCTGATCCTGCGTCATCTTGAGTGCTTTGGAGGTGCCGTCTGCCAGTTCGCAGACACTGCAGCCGATCAGGCATGCCTGTTGGTAAAGTCCGGAAAATGTATCACGGATTTTTGTCGTTAGATTATTCACCTCTTCACCCAGACGGCCAATCTCGCAGGTGGTTCGAATATTGAGAATCTTTGTCAGATCGCCATCACCGCCGGAAAGATCTCCCAGCTGCTTGTAGAGCTCGGCTATCTGCAATACGACTGTCCGGTTGAAAAAAATGTAGAGTGTCGCCAGCATCGCAAAAAAGAAAAAGACTCCCACCGCCGACATGACGATCGTCAGTTTCATGGCACTCTTGAAGCCTTCTTCAAGTGAGGTCGTGAGGATTACCCCGCCCAGAAAACGGGAGTCCTGCTTATGGCAGCTGCGGCACCGCTCTTCGTTGGCCAAGGGTATCGCCAGATCGAGCACCTTTTTACCATCCTTGCCGCCAGCCAATTCCTTCGAGCTGCCCGAGGCCAGCGCGCTGCGCATCTCTTCGCTGACGGACCCACTGCCGTATTCCTTGCCGTCTGTATTGAAAAGCCTTATGGAGGCAATCCCGCCCTTGGCTTTGATATCTTCGACATAAGCTGGAAAATCCTTCATATCCCCCTTCATCATCTGATTCAAGATGTCGTGGGTAACGGTGGAAGCGAGCTGGCGGGCGTTTTTCTTTTGCAGATCAATAGTCGCGGTATATTCCAGATATATGGAGAGGATGCCAAGACCTGCAAAACCGATAAATAGTGTTGTCCCAATAATAAAAACAATCTTGCGTGTCAGACTTGATTTGATCATGGCAGATACCTCTGAACTAAATTGCATGTTCACCTTAATAGATGAATGATACCAAGGTATGAGGAGACTTTTTCTGTCACTCATTAAAGATCGATTCTACCTCATTTTTGAAACAAATCAATAAAAATACAACTGAGTTTGATTATCGGTTCAGGTACAGAAAAAGCCCGAAAGGAAATCCTTTCGGGCCGTTTGATACAAATATTAAAGACTGAAATCAGTTAGGATAAACGGATACTTTTTTACGATCCTTACCCATACGCTCGAACGTGACAATGCCTTCAATCAGAGCAAACAGGGTGTGATCCCTGCCGCATCCCACGTTGTTGCCGGGATGAATCTGAGTACCGCGTTGACGATAGATGATGTTTCCGGCCTTGACGGCTTCTCCGCCGAATTTTTTACAGCCAAGACGTTGACCGTCCGAATCTCTGCCGTTTCGTGAACTACCGCCAGCTTTCTTATGTGCCATTTCCGTATCTCCTGGGAAAAATATTTATACAGTCTGCTTATGCGCTGATTTTTTCGATCTTGAGAACCGTCTGAAACTGACGATGTCCACGCAGTTTGCGTGAATCCTTGCGTCGCTTGGACTTGAACACAAGCACCTTCTTGCCCTTGCCCTGAACGGCAATTTTGGCTGTCACGCTTGCACCGGCTACCAGCGGAGCGCCTACAACGGTTTTTTCGCCGCCGACCATAAGAACCTCGGCGAATTCAATGTTGTCGCCGATTTCACCTTCAAGCTTTTCCACTTTGAGGAATTCGCCTTCGGTGACCTTGTATTGTTTGCCGCCTGTCTTGATAACTGCGTACATAATTCCATCTCCATCCACATCTAATTTTTAAAGAGTTCTGGAATATAGATAAGCAGGCCCGACAAGTCAAGCAGAAAATCGATTCAAACTTCGCCTTCGGTTATTTTGGCTCCGGTCAGGATTCAAAGATTATGTTCATTGCGTCCTGCACCGTTGCAACACCTTCCAGCCGGATGCCGCGTTTCTTGATGCGTTTCAGGCTGCCGGACGGAATTATACAGCGCTTGAAACCCAGTTTTTCAGCCTCTGCAATCCTTAATTCCGGCTGCGTAACGGCCCTGACCTCTCCAGCCAGCCCCACCTCGCCGAAAATCACCGTCTGAGGGGGGATGGCCTTGTCCAGGTGACTGGATGCGACCGCCATGATCATGGCCAGGTCGGCAGCCGGTTCGTTAAGGCGCGCTCCACCGGCCGCATTCAAAAAGATGTCCTGCCCGGCCATGTGCAGGCCAACCTTTTTCTCCAGAACGGCAACCAGAAGAGCCAGCCGGTTGTGGTCCACCCCGATGGTTGTGCGGCGCGGAACGCCAAAAGATGACGGCGTGACCAGCGCCTGCAGTTCGACCAGCAGCGGCCGGCTCCCTTCCAGCGAAGTGGTCACGACCGAACCGGACACCCCCAGCGGGCGTTCGGACAGAAACAGTTCCGATGGATTTGCAACCCCGCACAACCCTTCCTGTTTCATCTCGAACACGCCGATTTCGTTGGTCGATCCGAAACGATTCTTGACCGCCCGCAGGATGCGGAAAGGATGGCTGCCGTCCCCTTCGAAATAGAGCACCGTGTCCACCATATGCTCCAGTACGCGCGGGCCGGCAATCGAACCGTCTTTGGTCACATGGCCTACGATGAAGACCGGAATATCGCTCCCTTTTGCCAGCAGCATCAATTTGCCGGCCGACTCCCTGACCTGACTGACGCTTCCTGGGGCCGACTCCAGCGCTGAAGTCCAGACCGTCTGGATGGAGTCCACCACCATCGCCGCTGGTTTGAGGCTTGCGGCCTGAGCGAGAATTGATTCAAGAGAGTTTTCTGCCAAAATCAGCAGTTTTTTGCTGGAAACACCCAGACGCTCTCCCCGCAAGCGTGTCTGGGAGGCCGATTCTTCTCCCGAAACATACAACACCTGGCCGACTTTTTCGGCCAGCATGTGCATCGCCTGCAATAGCAGAGTGGATTTTCCGATGCCGGGATCACCACCAATCAGGACCAGCGAACCGGGAACAATGCCTCCGCCCAGCACCCGATCAAGTTCGCCGATTCCGGTTGCTCGACGGGCTTCGGCCTGAACGGGAACATCACAGATCGGTACGGGCCGGGACTGGGCAGCCGATCGTGTACCCACACCTGTCTTGACGACACTTTCCTCGGCCATGCTGTTCCACGCCCCGCAGTCAGGACATTTGCCCAGCCACTTGGGAGATTGACTGCCGCATTTCTGGCAGGTGAATACGGTTTTGGACTTCATGGTTTCCTCTTGACTTTATTTCCAACTGCATCCGCGTAATGGAGGCCGGTCAGTATTAATGGTGGTTTGACAAAGATAATTTTCGGTATATTATGCATACTCTTCTCTTCTAATACAAGGAATGGCAATGGATTTCTATCGCCCGCCCACAACTCAGGGAACTATCGACGCCATCGGAAGTATCTACCGGGCTCTAAGAGCATGGAAATTCTATCCGAAGGGGCATCCCACGCGGCGTAGCAGCATCGGGCATGCCCATTCGGCAATGCAGACCATTCTTGACAACAATGACCTGATGCTTTTGTGTGGCAGGACCGGCTTCAGTTTCCCTGACGGTGAAAAGCTTGATGACGCCACCCGCTTGTCAACTTCCCTCTCATACGAACTCTTCGTCCGCAGAGTCCAGAAAATCACATTCCTCCATGACCTGTACCAGGAAGACCTGCTCGATTTACTGAAAATCATTGCACTGCCGCTGGAAATCATCCAGCAAATGGGCGGCCTTGACAAAATCATGGTTGAACATGGCATACGCTCGATCTGGGTTAACGAGTTCGATCTTTCCGCCATAAAGGGAAAGCGTCTTGCCGTTGAATCCAGGGGCGTGACACCTCAGAGCCTGGATGAAAGCGAGGCAGAGGAGGAGGTAATCTTCGCAGCGGAGCAGCCGCAAGCGCCGGTCGAAGATCTCCCTCCTGAACAGCAGTTGCAGGTGCTGCTCGGCCGCCTGTCGACTACCGGTGACGAAGACATCTATACCATTCTGGTTCGACAGGCAATTGCCTGTTCCGACACCCTGCAATCCCGCCGTGAACTGCCGGCAATCTTTCCGCTGATAGAACTGCTGGCCAGCCATTCCGAAGACGGGTCACGAAGTCAGAACATGCGCGAACTTGCCAGGTTTGCCGTTGAGCAGGTTGTAACCGGAGACTCGTTTCTCCGCTTCGCATTCGACCGGATGGAACAGTCCGGCGGTTTGACTAAAAAAGCACTGCAAGTGGTATTAAGCGTCGGAGGTGCGTCGGCAACAATCCTGGCTGTCGAGCAGATGGGCATCACGGAAAACCTGGCGACAAGAAAAATGCTGGCTGTAATGCTCTCCACTCTTGGCGAAGCTGCCGTGCCTGCGCTTTCGGAGATGATTAACGACAAACGCTGGTACATGGTCAGAAATATCTGCGTCATTCTGGGGGTAATTGCCAGCAAGGACGGGCTTCCCGGGCTGATAAAGTGCCTGCAACATACGGATATACGTGTTTGTAAAGAAGCTATCCGCGCACTCGCCAGAATCGGGGGGCGGGAAGCGGAATCGGCCATTATCGGTATCTTGCGCAGTAAAGACACCGATCTTTACCCCCAGGCAATAACATCACTGGGAGGGATGAAGAGCAGAAAATCATTAACAGAGCTGCTGCGCATACTCACTGCCAAAGACGCATTTCTCAAATCGCTCCCTTTGAAACTTGATGTCCTGACCGCCATTGCCATGATCGGTGACAGGCAGGTAACACCCCACCTTATCGAACTTCTTACGGAACGCCACCTGCTGGCCGGAGGACGCTGGAAACAGTTGAAGTCGGCAGTCGCACAATGTCTCGGCAAATTGGGTGATGTCAGGGCATTACCGACTCTGAACGAATATGCTTCAAATCCGGGGGAATTCGGCGCAGCGTGTGCCGAGGCCGCCGGGCTGATCGAAAAATCGGGGAGTAAACCAGATGGACGCACTTGACAAACAGAATGCTCTCAGACTGATAACTCTGTTTTCCGGAGCGGTTAAGGGGATGGCGTTTTATCCGGCTTCACATCCGGCCATTCGACAACCCCTGATGGATCTATACAAGATCCTGACGAGTTCCTTCAATCAGGCGGATCAGGTTTCATGGGGATTGGCGGACGGCATCATGTTTTTTGATGACCACCTCTTCGTTTCGCCTTCATCCGCAATAGCCGACCTTACCAACCGCATGCAGGAAAAATCTGTCGGCCGCATCATCATGCATTCGGGAGTCAGTTTTGACGAACTGCAGAACTTTGTGCGGCTGTTTTCCGTCAAGGGAATCGACTCTGACTCGCTTTCCACGCAGATGAATGAAAACGGGATCACCAACATCCAGCTGATAAACGAAGACGAAGTGAAGCTGGAAAACGAGGATGATCAGACAGAACATGAAGGCGACCATGTCGGCACCTATAACAGGGCGCTGGCTGCAATCAGAACAATCTGCCGCGACATAGAACGGGGCCGCATACCCAATAGCGCCCCTGTCATCAGGGTTGTGGATCGCATGGTCGGCATAACCATGCAGGAGCCGTGGGCGCTCCTGGGACTTACCATGATAAAGGATTATGACAACTACACCTTTAACCATTGTGTAAATGTCGGAGTGCTGGCGATGTCACTGGGAGCCACGCTGGGCCTGGACGCATTGACGGTCAAAGACCTGGGAATTGCCGGACAACTGCATGATATCGGCAAAACCATGATTTCTAAAAACATCCTGAACAAGCCCGGCAAATTATCCAGCTCGGAATTTGATGAGATGAAGCGACATCCGGAACTCGGCTCAAAGATAATCCGCGAGATGAATGGGTTGGATCCGCATATCGCTCAGATTGTCTTGGGGCATCATCTGCATTATAACCGGAGCGGATACCCGGAGTGGGCCAGCAAACTGCCTTTCAACCAACTGATCGACATCATTGCAATTGCGGACACCTACGACGCCATCACAACTCTGCGGGTATACCAGCATCCGGTTAATCCCAGGACAGCCATCAACGAGATGCAGAAACTGGTTGGAACAATCCTGGATGGTTCCATATTGGGGCGTTTCGTCGAGATGATGGGAAATTATCCGGTCGGCACACTGGTGCGCCTTGACACAAACGAGGTTGCGGTAGTTTATCGTCCCAATCCTTTGGAAGAAGATGCTCCGGTAGTGCGAGTGCTGATAGATGGCGACGGCACAAAACTGAGAGTGCCCAGGGAACAGTTGCTGGTCGAACGCGACGGTTCACGTTACGCCAACATTGTTGCCGTAGTAGATCCATTATTGAAAAACATCGATATCGGTCGTTTGATTGCGGGCGGTAATTACTGAAGCGGCATCAGGCTGAGGGCGGTTGCGGCAGCCTGCCGGGTTGAAGCATGGCGGGACGAAAGCAGGGAGCAGATACTGTCCAATGACTGCAGGTCGCTTAGGCAAGCCAGGGTGATGGCCGCTTCCGCTTCCAGAGAACCGTCACTTGCAGCAAGATAAGTACGGAGCTTTTGCAGCACTTCGGGCGATGGTGGATAATTACGCAAAGCAGTTATTGCCCTGGCCTGTACGGCCTCGTGCTGATCGTCCAGCCGTTCCACCAGCATCGGGATGGCGGATGGGATGCGCAACTGACCAAGCACCTCGACAGCAGCCGAACGGATGTCAACCTCCGGCCGGTTCGCACAGTACAGAATTGGCGGGAGCACCTTCTCTCCACCAATCTCGCCCAAGGCATAGATAGCGCCCACCCTGGTTCCGGTATCCCCGGATTTGAGGGCCCGCAAAATCTCTTCCAGACTGCTGACCCCCTCCAGCTTTTCAATTGATTGGGCGGCCGCGCTTCTAACACCAGGCGCCGGATCCTTAAGCAACGGACGAAGAATATCTATGCGTGTGCGGATTTTTTCTTTCATGTTCAACTATGTAGCAGAAACAGCGCTATCAGACAACTGCAAATTGATTATTTGCAACTTGTATGCGGCCCGGCAATTCTGATATATTACCAATCTAAATTGCTATCGTAACGGACTGACAACGTCGTCATCCTGATTGCCGTGTCAGACCACACCTATTAAAAGGAGACCGAATGATGCTGGGACCAGTAGAGATTAAACCGGGGCTGCACTGGATCGGTTCGGAAGATCCGGAACTGCGAACCTTTGATGACCTTTTTCCCACCGAACATGGCACAACCTACAACGCCTATTTGCTGAAAGGCACCGAAAAAACCGTACTGATCGACACGGTCGATGAAAAACGCGTTGACGAGTACATGGACAAGGTCCGCTCGCTGGTCGATCCGAAAAAGATCGATTACATCGTCGTCAACCACACTGAGCACGATCACTCAGGATCACTGGCCTATCTTCTGGATCAGGCGCCGCAGGCCACGGTCGTATGCACCACCGCCGCCAAGAACTTCCTCGGAAACCTGATGCGCAAGCCTTTCAACTGCCAGACCGTCAAGGACGGCGATACAATCGACCTGGGAGGTCGCACGCTACGCTTCATCATAGCCCCTTTCCTGCACTGGCCCGACACGATGTTCACGCGCTTGGAAGAGGAAAAAATCCTCTTCTCCTGTGACGCCTTCGCGGCCCACTACTGCAATCCCGGAAAGATCTTCAATGATGAGAACCAGGACTTCACCTCTGCCCGTCATTTTTATTTCGACTGCATCTTCCGCCCATTCAAGGACAAGGTGCTGTCGGCCGTAGAGAAAATCCGCCATGACGTGATCGACATGATCTGCCCCAGCCACGGGCCGATCATCAGGCAGAACCCCTGGAAGGTTATTCAACAGTTTGAAGACTGGAGCAAGCCAACCTCCCAGACCAAAAAAATATTCATCCTGTATATCTCTCCCCACGGCAGCACCGAAAAGATGGCCCATGCCGTTGCCGCAGGAGCAACCCGTGATGGGCTGGAGGTTGCCAGCTATCATATCAACCACTTAAACTCCAGTGAACTCCGCAACATCATGGAGGAGGCGGATGCACTGATTTTTGGAATTCCGACCATCAATCGCGATATCCCCAAACCGATGTGGGATGTTCTGGCCTATCTCAGCACGGTCAAACTCAAGACCAATCTGGCGGGGGTTTTCGGCAGTTTCGGATGGAGCGGGGAAGCTTGCAAAATGGCCGAAGAGCGCCTGAAGGGGCTGGGGTTCAAGCTGGTGGCGGACCCGGTCCGTATGACCTTCTCTCCCACGCCCGAGGTGCTTCAACAATGTGAATCCCTGGGTAAGGCGGCAGGCGAGGCGGTGGCTGCAAGATAGGCCTGCTTCATACCATTCGGCTCACAAAAAGAGGCGGGCAATTTTGCCCGCCTCTTTTTGAAGGTGACACAACTTAGTTGTCAGGCAATAAGCTTGTCGCAAAATTCACACTGGGACAGCTTAAAGGATCTCCACCAGCCTGATTTCGAAATTCAGGTCATAACCGGCCAGCGGGTGGTTGGCATCCAGCGTAATGGTTGTGTCGGTAACCTCGGTCACCAGCACCGGCATCGGGCTGCCGTCCTGCATGATGACTTCCATCTGCTGCCCGGGTTCCGGGTTTATGTCGGCCGGGATTTCGCTGCGTTCCAGCACCGCCACCATCTCATCGGCGCGCTGGCCATAGGCGTCGTCGGCCGGAATGGATATCTTGACGCTCTGTCCCACTTCGAGACCGATGACAGCTTCCTCGAATTTCGGGATCAGCCTGTTTTCGCCGATAACGAACTCAAGCGGACCGGTGGCCTGGCTGTCACAGCCGCATCCCTCGCTGCCATCACCGCATTGGTCGTCCCGACACTGGTCGACATAGCCTTCCGATGTATCGAATATGCTGCCGTCAGCCAGCGTGCCGGTGTAATGTACCTTGACCTTATCGCCTGTTTTTGCCTGTGCCATGAAAAATCCTTTCTGGGTGTATTCCCGTCATCAGCGGGAGATAATATGGGTATCGATAATCTTTTTGAGTTGTTCGGGATCTCCGGTAATCCTGACTCTTTTGTGGCGGGATGCATCTCCGGAGATTATATCCACGTATGACTTGGCTACTCCGAACAGATCCGCCAAAAACTCCCTGCAGAGCTTGTTAGCCGCTCCATCTACCGGCGGTGAAGTCAGCCGGATCTTCAGGGCTTCACCCTGAAGACCGCAGACCTGGTTCTTTGAGGCCCTCGGCTGCACATGGATGTTCAGCACGATGCCGTCTGCGGCAACTGTAACAAAAGGGTGATCAGATTGTTTCATCACCGGAAAGCTGGCGGGCAAAACTGTCCAGCAGCCCTTTGAGGCTCATTTCAAACTGGATTTTCTGGCGGCGGACCTCTTCAATGCGGGTTTTCAGATCGCCGAGATGACGTTCGGCGTCGGCCACGATCCGCTCCCCTTTCAGTTCCGCTTCTGAAACGATCAGTTCCGCTTCTTTTTTAGCGTTGGCCTTCATCTCTTCAATGACACGCTGGGCAGAAAGAAGTGTTTCGCGGAGTTCGCGCTCGCGTTCTGCCATATCCAGCGCATCACGGTTGTGACGGGACAGCTGTTCCTTCAGCTCGTTATTCTCCCGGATCAACCCTTCCATCTCGCCGGCCACCGTCTGCAAAAATGCGTCCACATCTTCCGGATCAAGCCCTCGGAATGTCTTGACCTTGAACTGCTGCTGCTGAATATCAAGCGGGGAGATCTTCATTGACGGTTAACCTCTCAGTTTGAGTGACATGCTGCTGCCCATAAGGTAATGGTAAGCGGTGTCAAAAAAGATAATCTGGATAATATAGATTGCGGCAAAGGCAACCAGGGGGGACAGATCCAGCATGCCGGTATCCGGCATATGCCGCCGTATGCGGCGCAGCAGAGGATCGGTGACCCGGTAGATGAAATTGACAATCGGGTTGTAGGGATCGGCGTTAACCCACGAGATCACGACACTGGCCAGCAGAATGTACTTGTAGATTGTCAGAAGACCACTGGCCAGTTCTACAAGCTTGGCCAGCGCCAGCAGTATGTTTCCGAAAAGAATCATCTGTTTACCCCGTTGCAATGGATAAAATAGCCCTCACTATGCATTAATCACGAAACAAAGTCAAAACAGAATGACGGGTGACTTGCCATGCGGCCGGTGATCTGCTATATTGTCCTGCCAGGGCGGCGCAGTGCCGCCTTCTTTTTTGGAGATGACATGACCAATTTGCAACAATATCTTGACGCGGCGGTCGAGGCGGCTCGCATAGCCGGAGCCTACCAGCGCTACCGCTTCTCGTCCTCGCTGGATGTCGACCTGAAGGGTGACAAGGATCTGGTGACCGAGGTTGACAAGGAATCGGAACGGCTGATCGTTCAACATCTCCGGTCGCACTTCCCTGATCATGACATAATCGCCGAGGAAGGAAGTTACACCCCAAACGGCTCCCCTTTCCGCTGGATCATCGATCCGGTGGACGGCACCACCAACTATGCCCACGGCTTTCCATGGTTCTGTTCTTCGATCGGGCTTCAGTTTGCGGAAGAACTGGTGGCAGCCGTGATATACAATCCAATCTACGATGAACTCTTCACAGCAACCAAAGGGGGCGGCGCTTTTTTGAATGGACGCCGCCTGTCCGTTTCCACTCGCTCACCTCTGAAAAGTACATTATTGGGTACCGGCTTTCCCTATGACTGCGCCAGCCATCCCGCAAACAACTTTGCCAGCTTTATAACCTTTCAGAAAGCTGCCCGGGGCATCCGCCGGGTGGGCGCCGCAGCCCTGGATCTGGCCTGTGTGGCAGCCGGGCGGTTGGACGGATTTTGGGAGTTGAAACTGAAACCATGGGATGTGGCCGCCGGTGTGCTGCTGGTGCTCGAAGCGGGCGGCACGGTGACAACCTTCGATGGCTCGGCTTATGACGTATTCAATGACCGGATTGTGGCCAGTAACGGCCTGATACATGAAGAAATGGTGGCCATGCTTGGATCCGTGGCTGCCGGAGGTGCGGTATGAACAGAAAAATGACCGCACTGCTGCTCTCGGCCCTGGTACTGCCGGGCCTGGGTCAGCTGTATCTTGGACGCAAGGTTGTCGGCGGCATCATCATCGTCATCGTCAACCTGATCCTGCTGATGGCTCTGTTCGTTCTGCTGCGGGGGCTTTCGCCGGTAATTGCTTCGCAGATCGCCGGCGGTGCCATAAGCATTTCTCCATCCGAGGTTATCAAGGCATTGGAGGGAGCCAGCGGATTCGGGAAAGGGGTCCTGGCCGCTTTTTTCCTGGTCTGGGCGTTTTCATTGGCAGATATTCTCCGATTTCGCGAGGGTAACTGAACGACCGTTTGTTGTGTCAAAAACACGACACATGAAAGCGCATACAAATTGACAAACAGCGTTATTATGTGGTAAGGCTAAAAAGGTTTATTAAGAATGAAATTCGTTCGCCAAAGGCGAGCGGAATCGGGGAGAAAATGATCGTTTCAAAAATTATCGGCAGCGGTTCATGCCTGCCGGACCGTGTCATACCCAACAGCCATTTCGATTATCTGGTTGAAAACGCCGATGAGTGGATATTTTCACGCACCGGCATTCGCGAACGGCGCTTCGCTCACGCTGATCAGGCCACGTCCGACCTGGCCACGGTAGCGGCAAAAAATGCACTGGAAGCGGCAGGTATTACGGCGGAAGATATCGACTGCATCGTTGTCGGCACCTCAACTCCCGACATGAGCCTGCCATCCACCGCCTGCATAGTACAGGAAAACATCGCCGCAAAGAATGCCTTTGCCTTTGATATCAATGCGGTCTGCTCAAGCTTTGTCTATGCACTGGAAGTCGCCGACAACTTTATCAAATGCGGCAAATACAAGACCGTATTGGCCATCGGTGCCGATACCTATTCCAAAATTCTCGACTTCAACGACAAGAACAGCTGCCCGCTCTTCGGCGACGGCGCCGGCGCAGCTATCCTGAGCAGCGGCGGAGACGAAAAGACCGGCATTCAGCACACCTATATGCGCAGTGACGGCAAAGGCTGGCAGCTGATCCAGGTGCCCTCTTCAGGTTCCCGCAAGCCGGTTACTCCCGAAACGATCGATTCCCGCGAGATTTTTTTCCAGATGGCGGGCAAACAGGTCTACGTCTTTGCCACCGAAGTCATTCCCGACATTATCAACAAACTCTGCGCGAAAGCCGGCATCACGCCGGCTGACCTGGATTACATCATCCCCCACCAGGCCAACATACGCATGATCGATTTCATCTCCAAAAAAAGCAGCTTTCCCAAAGACCGCTTCCTGCTCAACCTGGACCGCTGCGGCAACACCTCGGCCGCCTCGGTGGCGCTGGTGCTGGACGAGAATCTGCGCAACGGAACCATCAAACCCGGCAACCTGGTGCTGACAATGGGTTTCGGCGGCGGCTTGACCTGGGGCGGCCTCCTAATCAGGTTTTAGACCACCGACGCCTTCGCCGGCTTGAAAGGTTTTCAAGCCATTCATTTCCTGCAATGCCCGCAGCCTCTGCTGCGGGCATTGCAGTTTCCACCCCCCGTGAAAACTGTCGGCAGCCAGCAGGATCCCCCCCGGAGCCAACAAACCGGACAGACTGCCCACCACACGCTTCATCTCGTGCAACTCATTGACGATCGGACCGCCAAGCAGGCCGTTGCAAAGGACCAGGTCGAATCGTTCCGCCGGCGGCGGAACCGGTGGATTCCTCAGGTCCGCGCAATAAAAGCGGAGGCACGAATGGTATCCCTGCTGAAAGAGCGCGCAGGTTTCTTCCCTGAATCGCGCCTGGCGCTGCCGGTCATGGGGAAAGCTGCAATGCGCGGCGGCCCAGACTTCCAGGGGCTCGATGGTCCACCCTTCAATCCGCAGACGCTCCGCATCAAATCCACGCTCTATCAACAGATTGGCCAGGCCGTAGCTATCCTCTCCGGTGCCGCAGGCGGCATCCAGGCAGCGCAGTGAGTCCTTTTGCCGTTGACCAAGCCACTCCCGGATAAACTGATCCTGATCCGGATAACGCCCGAAACCGCCGTAAAAACGACGCGGCAGGAACGATTCGAACAAAAACTCCAGCAGAAGATCACGGTCGCTCAGCAGCTTTTTCAGCAAAAGCGCAGGATTTACGCTGAACTGCAAGCGCGACGGCAACCCTGTGAAAGCGTCGGCCCAACTCAGTGCTTTGTGAAAGGGGGTACTGGTGAGGATTGGCGGATAGTTCAGAGCAGAGCGGTAAAGCCGGTTGAAGGCCCTGGTTATTTCGGCGAGCGGCAGGTAGAGCTGGCACTGTCGGCGGATTTCGGGGGTAACGATCAGCCCCGGCGCGATGAACGGCGCCGGACAGGTGCTGCGGTAGATGTCGAAACTGCTTTGAAACCGCTGGATCACGTTTTGAAAGCGGTCAGTGTTTATGTCGGCCTTGAGCAGTTTGCGGAGGTTTTCAGATGCGTCCCCGGCGTCAAGGGACGTTACCGGCGAAAACATCAATAACTGTGAATCGGATGATACAGCGTATCCCGCTCCACCGGCGTCTTGCCGGCCTTGCGGATCAGACGGATGATGCCCTCTTTGGTCAGCGACTGCGGGCTCTGGGCGCCGGCATCGTGGCCGATCTTTTCCTCCACCACGGTGCCGTCCAGATCGTTGACCCCGAAAGCCAGCGAAACCTGGGCGATTTTTTCCCCCAGCATGATCCAGTAGGCTTTGATGTGATCGAAGTTGTCCAGGAAAATACGGGCGATCGCCAATGTTTTCAGATCGTCCAGTCCGGATGTTCCCTTGATATCCAGCTTCAGGTCTGAGTTTTCCGGCTGGAAGGCCAGCGGGATAAAAGCCTGGAAACAGCCGGTCTCGTCCTGCAGGCTCCGCAGCATCTCCATGTGCGCTACTCGATCAGCTGCGCTTTCCAGGTGACCGTAGAGCATGGTAGCGTTGGTTTTCAAACCCGCCAGATGCGCCAGGCGGATGATTTCCAGCCAACGTGCCCCGGAGATTTTCTCCGGGCAGATCTTCTGCCGGACCTCCTCCACCAGTATCTCGGCCCCGCCACCCGGCATTGAGCCCAGGCCGGCAGCGATCAGCCGCCTGAAGACCTCTTCAATGCCCAGGCCGGAAATGCGCGAAAAGTACTCGATCTCAACCGCCGTGAATGCCTTGATGTGCAGGGACGGTGCGACTTGACGGATGGCGGCCAGCGCCTCCTCGTAGAACTCGAAGGCCAGATCCGGATGCAGTCCGCCGACGATGTGTACCTCGGTGGCTCCTTCCCCTTCCGCCTCCTTTGCCCGGCGGCAGATCTCGTCCAGCGCCAGCGTATAGGCCCCATCCTCCCCGGCTGTGCGGGAGAAGGCGCAGAAGGCGCAGCGGTTGACGCAGATGTTGGTGGGGTTGATGTGGCGGTTGACGTTGAAGTAGACATTGCGGCCGTTTTTGCGCCCGTTGGCCAGAGCGGCCAGCTCGCCGATGGCCAGCAGATCGTTGGAGGCGAACAGAAACAGCGCCTCGTCAGCAGAAATACGCTGACCGGCGTGGACTTTTGTGGATATGGTTTCGAAGGTTGTCATGGGGTGGAGTCTACGAAAAACGGGCGGTGAGTGCAAGCAGAAAGCTTTTTGTCCCAATCTCTTTTTCCCTGACCGTCTCTTTCGGATTTAGTGTATTGTGTCAGAGACTTTTTTCCCGTCCAATGTGCAGACATCGTACTCGGCGGGCTGCATGATAACACCAAAGATCTTCTGCAAATTGCTGTTGACGGCATCAGTCACGATATCAAATTCTTCAAGCGTGTTCACCGTGCCGCGAATCATTTTTTCCTTCAAACCATTATCACACTGGACGAAGTGCGCCCAATCAATAGTGCCGTCCGTCTGTCGCCGAAGTTACTCAGAAGAAGGTCCTTTTGTCTTTTTACTCATTAGTGGCCTAAGATGTTCCTCAATGTAATGATGCGGTTTCCAACCTTTAAGAAGGTGGTCAAGAAGAAATGAATCGACAGCGCTTATTACTACACCTGTCGCTGTTCCTATACCACCTGCTCCAAGCGCATCTATTGCCAGACCTACGCCTGTGAATATTCCCCATCGTGTTGTTTTAGTAGGTAGACGTTCAGCCCACGTTTTCTCCACTATTTTGCGGTAGAAAGACCTTAAAATGTCAGCGTCTGGAGGCTGCTCGTCGAGCCAATTTCGAAATTTATCACCTTTTTCTATCACGCGCAGAACATCAGAAAAACTTACACTTCCAGAATTGACTGCGTTTCGAATGGCGAATGAATCGTCAAGAACAAAATTAGAAAACGATGAAATGGATTCTTCACTGCGTAGACGACGTTGAATTGCTGTATCCAAACGTTGTGTGTGAATCCCAGTACTTATTGCGTCAGAAGCGATCTCAGTATTTAGTGTAGCTGCAAAAAACAGCTCCTCTTGTATCCCCTGTAAGATTGATACCAAATATGCAGGAGTGATTGACGAGTGAGTAGCGGGAACCCTTCGGTGATAACATTCATTCAAAACCTCGAAATCGAGGTTTGTGTCAATGCTAAAAGCACCTTGCTCACCTTCAATGCGAAATCGAATCTGATCGATGTTCGTGTATTCCGGAACTGTGATGGCAATGAATTTTGTAACGGCCTGTTCAGTAACAGTTATATCAGACAGATCAAGAAATACAGATGATTGATCAAAAGCGTTATGTCCAAAAGGTTTTATGAATCTAGCAAATTTGCGTGCATAAATTGTGTTTTTAGCTGCTTCGCGAAACAACTTGGATGCCACCTGATCAATGGTGTGTTGCGGAGAAGAAAATGAAATAAGGCTATGCACCGTACCTTTAGTATGATGTTGCTGAGATTGGACTCCAATCTGATCCTCAAGATAGTAAAATTCAAGCTTGCCCTCTCGCAACAATTCGAGCACCACTAATGGAGGTATAGCTTTGAGTAACACTTTTAACGTACCTACATTACCAATAATCTTCACTCTTCGATAAAAAATAAGGCATTCGGCAATCATTCCAGGGTCAACCAACGGCCCTGGTGCTGATGGATTTTTGAAAGCTATGGAATCAAACATTCTGTTTATCCATTCCTATAGTGGATCCGGTAAATTCAGGACCACCATACTTAATTCCGTGTCAACTACTTTTCAGCAGCCTCATACCGCTCAAACCTCTCCCTCTCTCGCTCAATCTCTGCCCGTAACTCCTCCGCGCTCGGCAGATAGAGCTGATATTTGGAGACAAACAACTGGCTGTTCATCTGGTAGGTGGCATATTCCACCAGCAGTTCATCCTTGTTTCTGGTCAGAATGATCCCGATTGGCGGATTATCGCCTTCCACGTTTTCTTCTTTGGCGAAATAACCCAGATACATGTTCATCTGTCCGATGTCATGATGTCGCACATCCTCAGTCTTGAGATCAAGCAAAACAAAACAGCGCAATATCCGGTGATAAAAAACCAGATCCACATAGAAATGCGTATTATTGAGAGTAATTCGATATTGTCTGCCGACAAAGGTAAAACCCTTGCCCAACTCCAGCAGAAAAGATTGCAGATGGTCGCACAGGCGGGTTTCCAGTTCTTTTTCGGAAGGGAGAAACGGTTCCGGTATTTTCAGAAACTCGAATACATATGGATCTCTGAGAATGTCTTGGGGCTGCTCAACTATCTGACCTGTTGCAGCAAGCTTGATGATTTCATCCCTGCTCTTGCCGGCGGCCAGCCGCAGAAACAGAGCAGACGCTTTCTGTCGCTTCAGTTCCGGCACTGACCAGCGCTCTGTTATGGACTGCTTTTCGTAAAAGCTTCGCTCCAATGCATCATCGATCTTGAGCAGCTCTACATAATGCGACCAACTCAATAAGTCAGAAGGCTTCTGACTTATTGGATAACGCAGATACAAGAGCCGCATATAGACAAGGTTGCTGCGGCTGAAACCCTTGCCGTGACGGAGAGTTAAATCTCTGCCGAGATTTGTGAGCAGCGCCTTGCCATATTCTGCCTTGACACTACCGCGCTGTTCAAATTCGACAATATGTTGTCCAATCTGCCAATTGGTTTCAATGAGTTCAGCATTAACGGCCTGATGAGCGCGGATACGTCCTTGGGTGTAGGCATTTGCAATCCGGCCAAGCAGGTTCTGATATTCAATGTTGGCTGTCAGTTCCATGTCAAGCTATCCCGCCATCTTCACGGCCATCCGAATCGCCGCCAGCAGACTCTTCTCCGAGGCCTTGCCAGTGCCGGCCAGTTTGTAGGCGGTGCCGTGATCAACCGAGGTGCGGATGATCGGCAATCCCAGCGTGATGTTGACGCCGTCGTCGAAGTGCAGCATCTTGAGCGGGATCAGCCCCTGGTCGTGGTACATGGCCACCACGCCGTCGTAAGCGCCCTGCTGGGCGAAGTGAAACAGGGTGTCGGCCGAGAGCGGACCCTCGGCGTTGATTCCTTCAGCTTGTGCCTTTGTGATGGCCGGCGCGATGGTCTCCCGCTCTTCGTTGCCGAACTTTCCAGCCTCGCCGCAATGGGGGTTAAGCGCCAGCACCGCCAGCTTCGGGTTTGTCTTGCCGGTCAGGTGACTGATCCCTTCGGCAGTGATGCGGATCGTTTTCAGCACCTGTTCAAAGGTCACCAGTCTGGGAACATCCGCCAATGCTTCATGGATCGTCACCAGGCTGACCCGCAGCACGTCCCCCGCCAGCATCATCACGAAATCGTCACTGTCGCACAGCTCGGCCAACAGTTCTGTATGACCGGGATAATCATGACCGGCCCGATGCATGGCTTCCTTGCTGATCGGGGCGGTCGCCATGGCCGCCACGCGGCCGTCCAGGCAGAAGCGGGCCGCTGCGCAGATGTAGCGGAAGACCGCATCGCCGGCAGCGGCGCTCGGCTGGCCATACTGCAGATCCGCTTCGGACAGCTGTGACAGAGCCAGCAGTGCGATGGTGCCTTCCGGTGCTGCCGCCGCATCTTCCGGCTCGGAAATCTCGTGAATGGTCAGCTCTGATCGGCAGACAGCCAGCGCACGTTCCATTGCCGACTTGTCGCCAATTACAAACGACTTGCAGATGGCGGCGACTTCCGGCGGCTGCAGCGCCTTGACGATGATTTCGGGACCGACACCGCAGGGGTCGCCCATGGTAATGGCGATTAAAGGTAGGTTTGGCATGCTTGTCAACTTTCCTTGAGTTCCGCCACCGCCAGGGTGACGTGATCAGATTTGACTTGAAGGCGAGGGCACTTGAATCTACTGCGCAAGCTGTACAATCTGGTTCAGGCATGCACAGCACTCGGCAAAATGGCTGTCTGCAAGACGTTTAAGCGGGTGCGGCGATGCTTTGCGGCTACGCCAATCAAAGGATTTGGGTTGGTGACAAAGCACGTAGCTGGTCTTTTCAGCTTTCTTGCCTCGGGTTTCACCCACGGCTACGGCAAAAGGGTTGTCGGAATTGTACTCCGCCGTGGTCATGGGCAGGCCGATAACCAATGATGTACGTTCGTTAAAAGCTCTTGGCGACAGCACCAGGAATGGATGCAGGTCTCTCATCTCGTTACCGGCTTGAGGGTTGCAGTTGATCCAGATAATATCCTGTCGATCCGGTACCCAGAACAGTTTCGCAACAATGACCGGTTTTGCCGGCACTACCATTTTTCAGCACCCAGCGGTTCAGTTGCCATTATTTCGCCGCCATGTCTGGCCGGATCGAACAGGGCGAGTCGCTGTTCCAGGGTCAGCGCAACATTATCAACAGGGGTAATAACGACACGTCCGTCATCCTCTACGGTAATACGTACCCTTTGATCAACATGGAGATGAGCAGAACGCGCGACATTCACCGGCAGGCGCACACCAAGATTGTTGCCCCATTGTTTCAGATCAAGAACCGCTTCTACCTGTGACATAATTATTCTCCTGCTTTTCATATTGTTTAAACATAGTTTAAACAACTGCGGTATTCAAGTCAAAAGAAAATCCTGATCAGCTCTCCTTAAGCTCTGCCACAGCAAGAGTGACGTTTTCGGATTTTACTTTTTTCAGCAGCAGCCGGTTGCCGCCGGAGGCCAGGATGGCGGCCGGTTCGGCCACTCCGGCGCTGCCGACGGCGGCCAGCGCGTGAGCCGATGGCGGTGACGGAAATGGCACCCGGTTCAGCTCCTCGCTGGCATAGCATCGGAAAGGCACACCCAGCCTGGCGGCATATTCCAGCAGTCCGGTTTCATTGTTCTTGGCGGCGGCCGAGGCGATGCAGAAAACGCTTTTGGGCGACAGGAAGATGCGTTTCAACTGGCTGGTGACAAAATCCTCAATCTCGCTGGCGGGAGTGCCGCGATTGCAGCCGATCCCCAGCACCAGGTTGCGGGGGCGCAGGATCAGCAGGTTGGCCGGGAGGGTCTGTGGAGGGAGGTGGCGGTTGGTGACGAACAGGAATCCGCGGGCCTGACTGCGAACCGCCTCGGCAAAGGTATCATAAAACGAAATCTTGCCGCGTCCATGCAGCCAGCAGCGGGTGGTTCCGCTGGGATCGACGATCGCGATTTCCTGATCGTCCAGCAGCAGCGTATTGAGATGCTTGACCTGGGATATGTCGTCAATCAGCCAGCCCTGTTCCTTGGCCAGCAGGTCGAAGGAGGGCAGATCATTGACATCGGTGGCGGTGGTGATAACCGGCCGTGCGCCGCAGGCGAAGGCACAGCGCTCGGCCAGGCCGTTGGCCCCTCCCAGGTGACCGGAGATAAGAGAAATAGCAAACGTACCGCAGTCGTCCATCACGACCACGGCCGGATCGGTTTCCTTGGATTCCAAAAGCGGCGAAATCATGCGGACCACGATGCCGGCGGCCATGATAAAGACGAACCCTTCGTATTTTTTCCAGATCTCAGTGACCGTGTTCTTCAGTTCGGCAGGCTCGAAACAGATCCGTTCACTGCCGGCCTGACCTGCATAGCGTTGTGAGACGTACAGTTCCATGCCGGTCATACTTTCCCGCAGTTTTTGGCCCAGTCGGGCGCCGTTGCGGGTTATGGCGATGACCGCGATACGCATCTCAGACCACGACGCTTTCCCGGTAGCCATGCGAAAAACCGTCATCGTAAAGCAGGGATTTGGCCTTGAGCCCTTCACGGCGGGCCGCCAGCACATCCCCGACGATGATCAGGGCCTGGCGGTCGATGCCGGCTTCACGGACCTTTTCGGCGATATCGGCCAGCGTGCCCTGAATGATCTGTTCGTCTTCCCAGGAGGCGCGACAGACGATCGCGGCAGCGGTGGCTCCGGTATAAACTCCCTGCAGCAGTTGCTCGACGACCTTTTCGATCATGCCGACCGAGAGGTAGATCACCAGCGTGGCCCCGATGCGGGCGATTTCGGTCAGCCTTTCCCGCTCCGGCACCGGCGTGCGCCCCTCGACGCGGGTAAAAATCACGGTCTGGGACAATTCCGGCAGGGTCAGTTCCTGCTTGAGGGCGGCGGCAGCGGCAAAGGCGCTGGTTACGCCCGGCACAACCTGGTATTCGACCCCCAGACGGTCAAGCGCTTCCATCTGTTCCTGAATGGCCCCGTAGATACAGGGATCACCGGTGTGCAGCCTTACAACGCTCCGTCCGGCGGCGATGGCATCCATCATGACTGTGATGACTTCGTTGAGCGTCATACCGGCCGAGTCGTAGACGTCGGCCCTGGTTGCGTAACGCTGGACCAGCTTCAGATCCACCAGGCTGCCGGCAAAAATCACTACATCGGCGTGCCGCAGCTGACGTGCTCCACGGACAGTTATAAGGTCGGCGGCACCTGGACCAGCTCCGACAAATGATACTCTGGCGGTCATTATGTTCTCCGTCGTTATCGTAAAATCAGCATGTTCGCTTGTTCTTGTAGTCTGAAACCGGCGCTATGTCAAGCTGGTGCGGCACTCCGATATTTGTATCAATATCACTCTGAAATAATTCTGCTCGACATGATCCGTGGCATAGCTGGACCATTCCGGTTTTATTTGCTGTTGAAGGCTGGTACGTGATATTTTTACTTGGTTTATAAGCAGGCTACCGAATACTATATGAAACGGACTCAAAATGCATTCTGCCGTTTCGGCACCTGGCAAAACCAACCGGAGGAATAAATGCAGGATACGGAAGAAATTGTAACCATTGGCGAGTTATGCAAGACACTCGGGCTTACTACCCGCACGTTGCGCTACTGGGAGGAAGTCGGTATTATCGGGGCGGTAGAGCGACCCGGAGGGGCCAATCGCGGTTACACCCCCTATACCGTGCGCCGGATCAAATTCATCATGAAACTCAAGGATCTCGGACTTACCATAAAAGAGATGCAGGATCTGTACAAGCTCTACGGTGAGGCAAAGCAGACGGAACGTGTCATTCCGGAGTTGGTTCGCATTCTGGATGTTCATATAAACATGATCGATGAAAAGATGGCTAAGCTTTCATCGCTGCGCAATGAAATCGTCGGATATCGCCAGAAGATACAGGATAAATTTAATGCGTCAGAATTGAACTGATTCCCTTAACAGGCGGACCCAGCAGCTTCAGTAAAGCTCTGGGTCCGTCCACTAGCGCAGTAAAGATATTTTAGCTGCAGAATCGTATGCTTTTCAGGCAGATCAATAAATATCTAAGCAAGATGCGACATTGTATCTCAAATTTACGGTTGTTTAATCTTTTTGACCCTTTTGGCAACCACCCGGGTCTTTACGACCGGGACGCTGTCGGGTATCTGCACGAAAGAATCCGGATCGGCCGGTTGAAGGATCGTGTAATGGGAGGAAGCAATCTTCCTGACGACTCCATCACTGAACTGGATGGTCGCTTTGCAGGCACTCACCTCCACCACCTTGCCGGTTCCCCATTCAACAGCTCCGGAATGGCTAACCAGGTTACCTCGCTTGATAATCATGATCTCTCCTTATCTGACTGCGTTAACGACTACCGCTTTACAATGCCTGGCACTGTTAGTTTACGGATGGATTCAGGCTGGAATGTTGAGACAGTTTCAGCAAATTAACAGAAGAGGTGGATGGAGATGACCTGGAAACAGATATGGTCGAAATCATTAAAAGAAACAATTTCGGGTGGCGGGTCGATTTTTTGACTGTACGCTGTTATCAGGATTAAAGCCAGGTATATTAATCTGGCCAATGGTCAGGGTGCAGATGGAAATCGGCTGTTCCCAATCAAACAGAGACGGCAGCCGGTTTTTGTATTTTGCAGTGGATTCCTGTTCAGGGCGGAACTTAATGTTTCCAGGCCAGACCAGAGCCTGCCTTCCGGTAAACTATACTCCAAGCATTTTGCAAAAGAAAAGGCGGCCGTTTAGCCGCCTTTATCTGCGCATAACAGTCTGAAAATATTACAAAAGCTCTCCAAGTGGCTATAATGCTAACATTTTTGCTAATGTGGAGGGTTGTAAATGGATTGTGTAACCAGGCGTGGAAAGGTATATTGTGCCGTCATATCAGTTCCCGTCGATTTGCAAATTTCACTTGGGAGAAAACAGATCTGGCGTTCACTGAAGACCAAAAGTTATTCAGTGGCACGATCACAGGCGCGGAAGCTTCTTCTGGCTGCCGACCAACTTTTTATGCGATTAATTCCATTTCTAATTCAATAGTGCATTTATAATCCATGGCCAAGCAGTAATCG